>JAGMAD010000001.1 GCA_023130975.1 Candidatus Parcubacteria bacterium
TGACCAGGCAAAAGCGATTCTAAGGGCCTGGAAGAATTTTCTTAGTTTTGGTTTGAATTATTTTTCTATTCCTTTACTTTTAAGAACTTTTTGCTCTCCTTGGCGAAGATATAAATATTTTTATCCTAAAGGTTTTGATTTAAAACAATATATTGATGCTTTTACTTTCAATGCCATTTCCAGAGGAATGGGAATGATAATGAGAACTATTTTAATAATAATCGGAATTATAGCCGAGTTTTTTATTTTTTTGGCTGGCTTATTATTTGTTTTGATTTGGTTGTTTTTACCAGTCATTTTAGTTATTTTATTTTTTTATGGCATCAAAATTTTATTTTGATTTAAAAAAAGCAAAAATTTTTCAGGCAGTAAGATGGGAAAGACATCCAGTTTTTAGATGGGCTGGATTTTTAAAGAAACTATTTTTGTTTTTCTTTGCTCTGTTTTCTTTTCTTTGCTTCTTAACTTTTTTTAATGATTTTTTTCTTGGTCTTTCTTTTATCTTCTTATCTCTGGCTTTATGGTTTTTAATATTTGAGGCATTTTTTAATTTAAAATTAAGCCAGCCGGAACTTAAAATAAAACTAAAAAAAGTTGCCTTAAAGCCCGGCAAAAATAATTTAGCTGAATTTTTAACTCTTCAATTAGCCAAAGCGGTTTGGAAGTCCATAAAATGGGCCAGAAGAAAAAAATTATCAGAGATTAATTCAACTGCTCTTTTTTATTATCTTCTTTTAGACAATAAAAAATTGAATTTTATTTTTTCACGGGCAATCATAAACATTAAAGAAGTAAAAAAGGTTTTAAAGGAATATCTAAAAAAAAGTTTTATTAATGCCTCTTTCGTAGAAAAACTTAAACCAAGAGAAGTGCTTTATTCTGATGATTTTCAAGAAACCATATCTGAATCCCTGAAAATAGCTCAAAAAAGAGAACACCAGAGAATAGAAATAGGGGATTTAATAACCGCTTTAAGCAAAACCAACCCTGTTTTCAGAGAGATTTTAGTCAAATCAGAGCTCAAATTAGAAGATATTGAAAAGCTAAGTTATTGGTTGGAAAGAATAGAAAAAGAGATAGAACAGAGAAAAAGATTTTGGGATTTGGAGAATCTAAACAAGAAAGCCACTTTTGCCAAAAACTGGTCTGCCGGCTATACTATTACTTTGGATAAATATTCTTTTGATTGGAGCCGGACAATGAGATTAGAGGGCTTTGGAGTAATGGTTGGGCATAAGCAGGAAATTTCTGAGATGGAAAGAATTCTTTCTCGTTTGGAAATTAATAATGCTTTATTGGTGGGCAAACCAGGCAGCGGCAGGAAAAATATTGTTCAGGCCTTAGCCAGAAAAACTTTTTTAGGCCAGAGTTTGGACAAACTAAATTATAAACGGATAGTTGAATTAGACCTTCCTTCCTTATTAAGCCGGATTGAAAATTTTGAAGAAGTGGAATTTACTTTAAACAAGATTTTTGAAGAAGTAATTTCAGCCGGCAACATTATTCTAATTATTGATGAATTTCATAGTTTTGTCGGGGAAGAGACAAAGCCGGGAGTAATAGATATTTCTGGTATTCTTACTCCTTTTTTACGTCTGCCTCAATTACAAATTATAGCCATAACCACTTTTGCTGGTTTGCATAAAAATATTGAAAAAAATTCTTCCCTCATCGGTCTTTTTGAAAAAATTGAGGTTTCAGAAATTTCTGAAAAAGAAACAATTACTGTCTTAGAAAATTTAGTTCCTCTCTTAGAAAAAAAATACAAGAGATTTATCGCTTATCCAGCTTTAAAAAATATTGTCTCTTATTCCGGGCGTTATCTTCCGGCTGCTCCTTTCCCTAAAAAGGCGATTGATTTATTGGATGAGATTATGGTCTATGCTTACAGCCAGTCCAAAAAGCATCTGGTTTTACAGGAGGATGTGGCTAAGATTGTTTCTGCCAAAACAGAAATTCCTGTAGGCGAGATTGAAGCAAAAGAAAGAAATATTTTACTGAATTTGGAAAATCTGCTCCATAAACGGATTATCAATCAGGAAACAGCAGTAAAAGAAGTTTCTTCAGCTTTGCGCCGGGCCAGGGTGGAAATCAGCCAAAGAAAAAAGCCAATGGGTACATTTTTGTTTTTAGGACCAACCGGGGTAGGCAAAACCGAAACCTCAAAGGCATTAGCAGAGACCTATTTTGGTTCTGAAAAGCGAATGATTCGCTTAGATATGTCTGAATTTCAGAATATTAAAGATATTCCTCGTTTAATCGGCTCAATGGAACAGGAAGGATTTTTAACTACCAAAGTAAGAGAAGACCCTTTCTCTTTAATCCTTTTAGATGAAATAGAGAAAGCCCATCCTAATATCTTAAATTTGTTTTTACAGGTTTTAGACGAAGGTCATATCACTGATGGTTTGGGAAGAAAAGTTATTTTTTCTAATTCTATAATTATTGCTACCAGCAATGCTGGCGCAGAGGTTATTTGGAAGGATATTCGGCTTAATAAAAAATTGGATATTATAAAAGAAGACCTTTTGTCTCTTTTATTTGAAAGGAAGAAATTTCGGCCAGAGTTTATAAATAGATTTGATGCTGTTGTTATTTTCAGGCCGCTGACTAAAGAAAATCTTTCAGATATTGCTGAATTGATGCTTGGCAAAATAAAGAGGAATTTAAAAAAACAAAAGGAGGTTGATTTTGTCATTACAGAGAAATTGAAAGAGAAAATTGTTGATTTAGGTTACAGTCCGACTTTTGGCGCCAGGGAGATGCGTCGGGTTATTGCTGACAGAGTAGAAAATCTTTTAGCTATCTCTTTTTTGAAAAAAGAAATTAAAAGGGGAGATAAAATAGCAGTCAACCCAGAAACTTTTGAGATAGTTCATCAATAACAATATGAGTAGAAAATTTAAGAAAATTGCTTTAGTTTCTTTTTTATTTTGTTTATTGTTTTGTTTTTTCCCTAATGTTTTGGCTAAGAATTCTATTGAAGAACCAAAGATTTTTAACAGAGTAGATTTTTTAGAGGATGGCAGGGATTTTTTAAATTTAATCAAAGAAGTTAATAAAAAAGATTTTCAAAAAAAACAAGAAGCATTAAAAAAATCAAGCAATGTCAAGGGAATTTATTTGACTCAATATACAGGTGGCTCAAGTTCTTCTTGGGCTAAAGATAAAAGAAAAGAAATTAAAAAACTTTTAAGAGAAACAGAACTTAATGGAGTGGTTATTGATGTTAAAGAAGTGAAAGGTCAGACCTTTACTGATTCACTTAAGAAGTTCATTGATGAGCTTCATAAGAATGACTCTTGGGTTATTGCTCGGATTGTTGTTTGCCGGGATTCTTCAATGATTAATATTAAACCAGAATGGTATCTTAAAAATTCATCTGGTTCTCTTTGGCAGGATAGGGCTGGTTATTTTTGGCTTGACCCGGCTTGCCCTGATGTCCAAAACTATATTTTAGAAGTTTCTCAAAAAGCCATTGATTTTGGCTTTGATGAGATTCAGTTTGATTATCTTCGTTTTCCAGATAGGGGAGAGATTGAGGATATTATTTATCCCTGTTATAATAAAGAAAGAGAAAAAAGAGAAGCAATTAATGATTTTTATTTGGTGCTTTCTGATGATTTGAGAAATTATAAAAAAGATATTATTCTTTCAATTGACCTTTTCGGTTTGGTAGCTCAATATCTGAATATTTCCGGAACCGGTCAGAACTTATTAGATACTTTAGACAAGTTTGATTATATTTCTTTTATGCTTTATCCCAGTCATTTCTTTAGCGGTTTTGCTGTTCAAAAAGATATAAAACGAAATTTACCAGCTCTCTATTTTCCCTATAAGGATGAGAACATAAAACAAGTTGTTTCTGAGCATCCTTATGAGGTTGTTTCAAGAACGCTTTTTAATGTTTCAGATTATCTTTCTTCATTAGTTTCTTCACCCCCACACCAAACGAGCAGTAGCGCCTTCAGTACAAAAACGCAAAACAGATTCTCGTTATGGTGTGAGGGCGAGCCAAAAAAAGATTTTAAATATTTAGAAGGTTATCTTTTTTCTTCATTACTAAATTATTTTTTTTGGGAATATAAATTTTTTCTTGAGGACTTAAATAAAACTAAAACCAGAATTCGACCTTGGCTCCAGGATTTTGATTTGAAAGTAGATAGTGGGCGAGGAATATACTATGATGCCAAAAAAGTTCGAGCCCAAATTAAAGCGAGCGAAGATGCCAATAGTTCAGGTTGGTTATTGTGGAATCCCTGGAATGTTTACACTAAAGAAGCCCTAAAGCCATAATAATTTTCAATTAAAAATTAGAAATTAAACTTATGTCCAAAAAAATTATTATTATTTATTTTTCAGTTATTATATTATTGTCTCTGTTGTTTTCTAGCCTTTATACTCAGATTTGGGATCCAATGTGGAATCCCTTTAGGGCAAAGCCAAGCGTAGTTTTGGCTGAAATGGGAGATAATCTAACCCAAGTAAAAACTTATCACAGTGTTCTTGATTTTGAAATTGGAATAACCAATAAAGAAGAATTTAATATTAAAGGAAATATTATCGGAGACCGGGACAATAGTGATTTTGAAAATCTAAAATACAGCACTGATTTTGATTTATCTTTTGCTGCTGAGGGAATAGAGTTTTCATTGGCTGGTCAAAGTAAAAACATAGGAGAAACAGGTTACTTTAAACTAACCACTATTCCAGCCCTTCCTTTTTTAGAACCAATGCTTATAATGCTTGGTATTGATTTGAACCAGTTTAAGAATCAATGGATAAAAGTAGATGAAGAGTCGTTTAAAGAAATAATCGGCGAGGAATGCAATTCTCTTCAAAAAGAAAAACAGAAAGAAATGCTAAAAGAATTGACGAATTTGTTAAAAGGAGAAAGCTTTTTCAGGGTAGAGGAGGAATTTCCAGATGAAGAAATCAATGGAAAAATGTTTTATCATTATCTGGTATTCTTAGATAAAGAGACAATTAAAAAGATAATGCCGGAAATGTTTGAAAAGATTATGGAATATACTCCTGAAGAAGATGAAACAAAGATTTCTGAAGGAATGACAGAAGAATTTTTAGGAGAGTTTTCTAAGGGAATGGATGAGTTTTTTAAAAAAACAGGAGAGATTGATACTGAAATTTGGCTCGGCAAAAAAGATAAATTACCTTACAGAATAAAAATTGAAAGAGAGATAGATATCAGTGAGTTTGAAGAAGGAGAGCAGGGAATAGTTACTATTAAATTAGATATAAATTTGTCAGAATTTAACCAGCCAAAAGAAATTAAAGCGCCAGAAACTTTTAAAACCTTAGATGAGATATTAATACCTTTTTATCTTCCCCTGAATGAAGGAGATACTTTCCCAATCAGCGAAGAGATGTTTTTGGAGTAAGACAGAGAATTATTCTCTTTTAAGCTTACATAAAAAAAACAGCTAACATTGGCTGTTTTTTGCTTTTTAAAGCTATACTGTGGATTTCCTGTGGAAAAGTCAAGGGTTTTAAGGGGAATTTAAGATATTTTAAGGTATTTGACATCAAAGTTGAAGTGGAGTATAAAGTAAGTGTAGTGGGTAGTTGTGGATAACTATGGGATAACTACCCAAAACTGTGGAAAACTATGTTTATAGGCGAATACACATATTCAATAGACGAAAAAAAGAGATTGGCTATTCCGACAAAGTTTCGGCAGGTTTTAGGCAAAAAAGCAGTTATCACCAGAGGATTGGATAACTGTCTTTTTCTTTATCCTTTAAAAGAATGGGAGAAGTTAGCAGAGAAACTAAGCAGGCTTCCTTTATCTCAGGCCGATGCCAGGGGATTTGCCCGACTGATGCTTATCGGAGCAATGGATGTCAACTTAGACAATTTAGGAAGAGTTCTTATTCCTGACTATCTAAAAAAATATGCTTCTTTCAAAAAAAAGGTAGTTATTGCCGGGGTTTACAACAGGATTGAGATTTGGGATGAAAAGAGATGGGAAGAATATAAGACAAAGACCGAAACAGGAATAGGAGATATTGCTGAAAGATTAGGAGAACTCGGTTTGTAATCATGATTCATACCCCGGTTTTTAAAAAAGAAGTTTTAGCATATTTAAACCCAAAGCCGAATGAAAATTTTATTGATGCAACACTTGGTGAAGGAAGTCACGCAATCGCTATTTTGGAAAAGATTAAACCTAATGGAAAAGTGTTAGGGATTGAGATAGATCCAGAGTTATTTAAAACAGTTAAGCAGAGAGACAGATTGATTATAGTCAATGATTCTTATGTAAATTTAAAGAAGATCGTTGAGAAATATAATTTTAGACCAGATGGAATTTTATTTGATTTAGGATTTTCGTCCTGGCACATAGAAGAATCAGGAAAAGGATTTTCTTTTCAAAAAGATGAACCATTGATTATGCGTTATGATTCAGGACAAGGATTAACTGCCCAAGAAATCTTAAATAGATGGTCGGAAAAAGAGATTGAGAAAATCTTAAGAGAATACGGAGGGGAAAGATTTTCAAGAAGAATAACAAAAGGAATTATAAAAGCAAGGAAAGTCAAATCTATTGAAACAACATTTCAATTAAAGGAAATCATTAACAAAGCAGTTCCTAAAAATTACGAAAGAGGAAGAATTTCTCCGGCAACAAGAACTTTTCAGGCATTAAGGATTAAAGTTAACGATGAATTAGAAAATCTTAAAAAAGTTCTTCCCCAGACATTAAAAATTTTAGAGCCAAAAGGAAGATTAGTAATAATTTCTTTTCATTCTTTAGAAGATAAAATTGTGAAAAATTTTCTTAGACAGGAAGGTAAAAAAGCACAAATTAAAATTTTAACCAAGAAACCAATTAGACCGACAGAAGAGGAAATAAAAAGCAATCCTCGCTCAAGGTCAGCTTGTTTGCGGGCAGCAGTAAAAACATAAGAAATATAAACATGACTACTTACGCTTTATCTAATTTAATTACTCCAAAAAGAACTCTTTGTTTGAGTTTTCCCAAAATCGGTTTGAGATTATTTTCAAAATTGTTCTTGCTCTTTTCTCTTATTTCCATTATTTCTTTGCTGATTTTTGCTATAATTCAGGTTAATCAAATAACCAGAGAATCCAATCTTATTTTAACCTATCAAGAAAACATTAAAGAGCTTTCCCAGAGAAACCAGGACTTAGAAATAAAGCTTTTTCAAAATAACTCATTTGAGAGCATTGAATTATTAGCTCAAAATTTGAACTACGAAAAAGTAGGAAAGATTTATTATATTAAGATCTTAGAAAGCACAGCCATAGCAAAATGAAATATTGGCGTATTAACTTAATTCTGTTGTTTGTTATGTTATTTGGAGCGGCTTTAATAGGCCGCTTGGTTTATATCCAGATTTTAAACCATGATTTTTATAAAGCATTGGCTCAAGGCCAGCAAAAGTTTTTTGGAGAAATTGAAGGAGAAAGAGGAGAAATATTTCTTCAAGACAAAAAAGGCAATTTATATTCCCTGGCCATTAATAAGGACTGGCAGATGGTTTATGCTTCTCCTCAAGAAATAAAAGAAAAGGAATCGACAGCTGAGAAATTAGCTCAGATTTTAGATTTAGAAAAAGATTTGGTCTTAGAGAAATTGAATAAAGAGGATAGTTTTTTTGAAATGCTCAAAAATAAATTATCTGAAAGCGAAATTTCTCAATTAGAAGAATTAGGCCTGAAAGGCATTCATCTTAAAAAGGTTATGGGAAGATATTATCCCCAGGAATTTTTAGCTTCTTCAGTTGTTGGTTTTGTGGGAGGACAGGGAATTGGCCAATACGGTTTAGAGGGCTATTATGAGAGCGCCTTAAGAGGAGAAGAAAAATTTCAGGAAGGGGGAAGAAATGCCTGGATTGATTTGCTTTTATCACCAAAAGATGAGCCGAAAAAGGGTTCTGATATTATTCTGACTATTGACTATAATATCCAGTCAATGGCTGAAAGATTATTAAAAGAAACAAAAGAAAATTTAGATATTGAATCAGGCCAGATTATAGCAATAGAACCATCTTCAGGAAAAATCTTAGCTATGGCTAATCTGCCTAACTTTAATCCCAATTATTATTTTCAGGAGGAGGAAGAGAATTTTCAGAACAGGGCTATTTATTGGCTTTTTGAACCTGGCTCAATCTTTAAGGCCATTACTATGGCTGCAGCTCTGGATAAAAGGGTAATAAGTCCGCAAACCTCTTATATTGATGAAGGCCGGCTGGAAATCGGCGATGATACTATTTATAACTATGAAAAAAGAGTTTGGGGTGAAAAAACAATGACCGAAGTTTTAGAAAGGTCTATCAATACTGGAGCTGTTTTCGTCGAGAGGCAGTTGGGAGACAAAGATTTTCTGGCTTATATTGATAAATTTGGCATTTTTCAACCAACTGGTATTGATCTGCAAGAAGAAACTTTTTCCCAAAACAAAGAATTAAAAAAGGGCTATGAAATAAATTATGCTACTGCTTCTTTTGGCCAAGGTATAGAAATGACTCCTGTCCAAATAGTTCGGGCTTACTGCGCTGTTATTAACGGAGGAAAAATGATTAAACCATATGTAGTAGAAGAAATAAGCGATGAAAATAATGAATCTTTTGAGGAGGAAGCAGAAATAATGGAAAGACAAGTTATTTCTTCCAGCACCTCTTCTAAATTAACAGCAATGTTGGTGAGCGTAGTGGAAAATGGATATGCTAAAGGTGCCAGAATTCCCGGCTATTATATTGGCGGCAAAACTGGTACTGCTCAAGTGCCGGAAAAAGGAGTATATTCTCCTGATAAAACTTGGCAGACATTCATCGGATTTGCTCCGGCTTTTGAGCCAAAATTTTTGATTTTAGTAAAACTTGATAATCCCAAAACAAGAACAGCTGAATATTCAGCTTTGCCGGTTTTTCATGACTTAGCCAAATATATCATTGATTATTACCAGATTCCTTCGGATTACGAATAAAGTTACAGCAACCCGACCCCTGTAAACTTTTTTCTTTAATCAAATTTGAATTCCAATAGATTTTGTGGTAAAAAGAGGATATAAAAGCCCTCATCGTCTAGAGGCCCAGGACGCATGGTTCTCATCCATGTAACACCGGTTCGACTCCGGTTGAGGGCGCGTAATACCATTGAGAACTGTTCTCGAAGGTTATTTTATCCTGTGGATTTATCCTGTGGACTTGTCCTGTGGATAACTGGTATTGACAAGTTTTTTGGTTGATTTATTATTTTATTGTGAGAGATTTTACAAGAGTAGTCGACTTGTTTTCTCTCTGATAAAATAAAAAACTAATTAAAAAAATGACAACCGAATTTTTAATGCAGGAAGTTGGAGAAACAGAAGAAGGAGAAGCTAAAGAAGAAGAAGAAACAGGAGGATCTGAAGAGTAAAAAAATATCTTTAAAAAGCTGTTCCGCCAGCTGGCGGAACAGCTTTTTATTTAAAATCCTGTGGTTTGAGTTTTAAGCCAGAAAGAGTTAGAATATAAACATACGACTAAATCGCAGTTTATATATTTCCTCGCATTCATCCACGGCTAAGGCCGTGGCCTTCTGCGAGGAATTATAGAAAAATGGACAATAAAAAAATACAACTTTCACCAAGTTCTTTAAACTTGTTTTTGGAATGTCCGCATTGTTTTTGGCTGGATAAAAGCCAGGGAATTAAAAGGCCAGCTCCTTTTCCTTATGCCCTTAATATGGCTGTGGATACTCTTTTAAAACAAGAATTTGACAGCTATAGAGCTAAAAATGAACCCCATCCTTTGCTTAAAATTCACAATATTCCTGCCAAACTTTTTTCCAATCAGAGTTTATTAAATCAATGGCGCAGTAATTTTAAGGGGATACGTTATTATGATTTTGAATTAGACGCAACTCTTTTTGGGGCTGTTGATGATATTTTGGAATTTCCAGGCAATAAATTAGCCCCTCTTGATTACAAATCTACTGGCAGCCGCGTTCCCACTGTATATGACCGCTTTCAACTGCAAATGGATGTTTATACTTTTCTCTTAGAGAAAAATGGCTATTCAACACCGCGAAAAGGTTATTTAGCTTTTTATATTGTTGACAAGGGAAACGGTTTTAATGACAGATTGCCTTTTAAAAAAGAAATTCATGAGATAGACGTTGATCCGACATATGTCCATAATCTTTTTAAAGAAGCAGTTTCGGTTCTAAAAAGAGAAACACCGCCTCCACATAGTCCGGACTGCCAATATCATAAATGGCTCAGCCAGGCATCAAAATTTTGAGTTTAAAAATCGCCAGATAGCAAGAATAGGAAGATTTATCTTCCTATTTTTTATTCAGCAACAAGTTTTGGTTTCATTGTTTGAATAGCATTTGCTTAAATTCTTTAACAGGGTAAAATAGAATAATGTCTAATAAAATCTGGCATAATCTTTTTATTCAGGAAGTAGTCAAGATCTTAAAAACTGACAGAGAGACAGGATTGTCTAATGAAGAAATGGTAGAGAGGCAAAAAAAATTTGGCTTAAATAAACTTCCTGAAGAAAAACATTTATCTAAAATAGAGATATTTTTTGAGCAATTTAAAAGTCCTTTAATCTATATCCTAATTATTGCTGGAATCGGGACAGCTATTTTTCAACTTTACACTGACAGTATTGTTATTTTAGCTGCCGTTGTTCTTAATACCATTTTTGGTTATTTTCAGGAAAATAAGGCCTCTCAGGCATTAAGAGCATTAAAAAAAGTAGTTAAAGTAGAAGCTCGAGTGATTAGAGAAGGCAGGGAAAGAAAGATTAATGCCGAATTTCTTGTTCCCGGAGATATTATAGTTTTATCTGCTGGAGACAGAATACCGGCAGACGGCCGTTTAATTGAAAACTATGGCTTGAGAATAAACGAGTCACCCTTGACCGGTGAGTGGCTGCCAGCTAAAAAGACAACAGATATTTTGCCACAAAAAACTTCAGTGGCTGACAGGGACAATATGGTTTATATGGGCTGCATTATAGAAGATGGAAAAGGCAGGGCAGTAATTACGGAAATTGCCAAAAATACCGAAATAGGCAAAGTAGCTTCTTTGTTAAAAGAAACCAAAGAAGAAAAAACGCCTCTTCAGAAAAGAATAGCTCTTTTAAGCAAAAAAATTGGACTGGTTATTACTATTATTTCTGTCTATATTTTCTTGGCTGGCTTAATTAAACAGCAAAGTCCTTTAGAAATGTTTGAAGTAGCAGTGGCTGTGGCAGTGGCTGCTATTCCAGAAGGACTGCCTATTGCTGTAACTGTAATTTTGGCTTTAGGAATGACCAGAATTTTAAAAAGAAAAGGGTTGGTAAGAAAGCTTTTAGCAGCGGAAACCTTAGGAAGCACTTCTCTTATTGCCACTGATAAAACCCTAACTTTAACAGAAGGAAAAATGGAAGCCACAGAGATTGTTAGTTTGGATAGTAAAATTTCTCTTAAAAACATCAAAAATCCAGTCCTATTTAAAAAACAAGCCAATAAAGAACAGCTTTTGGCTCTCCAGACCGCTGTCTTGTGTAGTGAAGCATTTGTTGAGAATCCTCAAGACCTTTATCCTCTTTGGCAGATTCAAGGCAAGCCGACTGATAAGGCATTTGTTTTAGCTGGAGCAAGGTTGGGTCTGGAAAAACCAAAAATAGAAAAAGAATTTTTAGAAATAGATAAAATCCCTTTTAATTCTAAAAATAAATTCATTGCTACCCTGCGTCAAAAAAACAAAAAGGAAAATATTTTGTATGTTTCTGGCGCGCCTGAAAAAATCATTTCTTTTTCCTCTCATCTATTAGTAAACAATAGAAATAAAATATTAAACGAGAAATTAAAAGATGAATTAAATAAAAAGTTAGAGGGCTTAACTAAAAAAGGATTAAGGGTGGTGGCAACAGCACATAAAAAAATCCAAAATCCAAAATCCAAAATCTACAACTTGGAAGAAGAAGTGAAAGATTTAACTTTTCTCGGCTTTATTACTCTTAAAGATCCTGTCAGAGAAGAAGTAAAGGAGGCAATGAAAACCTGTATCCAGGCAGGTATGAAGCCCATTATTGTTACTGGAGACCATAAATTAACTGCCAAGGCAGTAGCCCAAGAAATAGGGTTTAAAATAAAAGAAAAAAATATTATAGAAGGAAAAGAATTGGATGAATTTTCAGATGAAAAATTGGAAAGAAAAATAAAAGATATTCAGGTTTATGCCCGGGTTGAGCCAGAGCATAAATTGAGAATAATTCAGGCCTGGCAAAAAAAGGGAGAGGTGGTAGCAATGACTGGCGATGGCATCAACGACGCGCCGGCTCTTAAAAAAGCTGACATTGGAGTAGCTTTGGGTTCAGGAACAGATTGTGCAAAAGAAGTTTCGGATTTGATTTTATTAACTGATAATTTTAATATTATTGTCGCTGCCATAGAAGAGGGAAGAGCAATAATTGACAACATCAGAAAGGTTATCACTTATCTTCTTTCCAGTTCTTTCACAGAGACCATTTTAATCGGAGTAAGTATTGTTTTGGGCCTGCCTTTACCTGTTATTGCTGTTCAAATTTTATGGGTAAATTTGATTGAAGACGGCTTGCCCAGTATTGCTCTGACTTTTGAACCAAAAGAAAAGGACTTAATGAAAAGAAAACCACAAGGAAAAGATAGTCCTCTTTTAACAAAAGAAATGAAGGCATTGATTTTTATTATTGGATTAATCACAGATATTTTACTTTTAGGACTATTTTTATGGCTCTTGAAATATTCTCATTATGAGATTCAGCATATCCAGTCAATAATTTTTGCTGCTTTAGCCATTGATTCTCTTTTTTATATTTTTTCCTGCAAGAGTTTAAGAAAAAACATCTGGCATATAAATCTTCTTTCTAACAAATTTTTAATTTTCGCCTGGATTGCAGGTTTTTTCGCTCTTCTTGCCTCTTTATATCTTCCAGTTTTGCAGACCTTTTTAAGAACTGTACCCCTAAATTCTTATGACTGGAAATTAATTTTAGGGGTGGGCTTCTCTAATTTAATTTTAATTGAAGCTACCAAATGGTATTTCATTACTAAGAAACAAAAAATATGATTGGGATTTATACTTTTGTTTTCATTTTTTCCTGCATAATTCTTCTTTGGTCAGGAGGGTTATTGGTTAAAGGGTTAACCAGAATGGCTCGATTTTTAAAATGGAAAGAGTTTGTAGTTGCCTTTTTTGTTATGGCTTTTGCTGGCTCTATGCCCAATCTTTTTATTGGCCTGAATTCAGCTTTCCACAAAATTCCTGAACTTTCTTTCGGAGATGTAGTCGGAGGCAATGTTATTGACCTAACCTTGGCAGTGGCTTTAGTAGTGTTAATTACCAAAGTATCTATTCCAGCCAAAAGCCAGTTAATTCAAAGTTCCTCAATCTTTACTATCATAATAGCTCTTTTACCCATAGTTTTGATTTTAGATGGAACATTAGGCAGAGGAGATGGAATTTTGTTAATTTCTGCTTTTATATTTTATCTTTTCTGGCTTTTTTCTAAAAAAGAAAGATTTAGCAAAGTTTATGAAGAAGAAAAAGATACTATTATAGGATTTAAACTTTTTATAAAAGATTTAGCTACCGTAGCCTTCGCCTTAATTCTACTTTTAGGGGCAGCAGAAGGGATAGTCAGGTCAGTTTCTTTCTTTGCTCAAAACTGGAACCTATCTTTGCCTTTAATTGGTATTTTAATTGTCGGTGTTGGAAATGCCTTGCCGGAGATATATTTTGCTGTTATTACTGCTAAAAAAGGAAAAACAGGAATGATTTTAGGCAATTTAATGGGTTCAATAATGGTGCCAGCTACTTTGGTTTTAGGAATTGTAGCTATAATTTGCCCAATTGAGATAACAAATTTTTCTCCTTTCGCTATCGCTCGGTTTTTCTTAATCATTTCAGCTTTGTTCTTTTTCTTTGCTGTCCGCAGTGATAGAAAAATCACTAAAAAAGAAGCTATGTTTTTATTAGGGATTTACATTGCTTTTGTCTTTTTTGAGTTATTAATTCAATAATCTATGCTTTATTTTTATATTTTACTTTTTTGTTTTTCCTGTTTTCTCCTTTTTTGGTCCGGCAAATGGCTGGTTGACGGTTTAGTAAAAATGGCTTGTTTTTTGAAATTAAGGGAATTTGTTATTGCCTTTTTTATAGTGGCTGTGGCTGGTTCTGCGCCTAATTTTTTCTTTGGCATTTTAGCTGCCCTTAAAGGAGTGCCTCAGCTTTCTTTTGGAGATACTCTTGGGGGAAATCTTATTGATTTAACAATTATTATTGCTTTATCTGTTTTCGTTAGTAAAGGAATACCTGCGAGAAGCAAGATGGTTCAATCATCAGCAGTTTTTACTTTTGTCATTGCTCTTTTGCCTCTTTTTTTAATTTTTGACGGCATTCTATCAAGAGGCGATGGAGCTGTTTTGATTTCTGCTTTTATATTTTATGCTCTTTGGCTTTTCTCTAAAAAAGAAAGATTCAGCAAATCATATAACAGAAATAGCCAAGACCTTAAAGGTTTCTTTAATGGCTTAGGAAAAGTAATATTCGGAATACTTATTTTACTCGCAGCTTCTAAAGGAATGGTAGAAACAGCTTATTACTTTACAGAGACCTTCCATTTTTCTTTGGTGTTTGTTGGAATGTTTATTATTGCCATTGGCAATGCTTTTCCAGAAGCATATTTTACTATTCTTTCAGCCAGGAAAAATCAGAATTGGATGCTTTTAGGCGATTTAATGGGTGTTGTTATAGTTGCCTCTACTTTAGTTTTAGGTGTTGTAGCTATTATTTGCCCGATTGAAATTAGCAGTTTTTCTCCTTATGCTGTGGCTCGATTTTTCTTAGTAATGGCTGCTTTATTCTTTTTAATATTTGTCCGCACTGACAGAAAAATCACTAAAAAAGAAGGATTATTCCTCTTAATGGTCTACATCGCTTTCGTAATAACCGAAATCCTCGTAAAATAAAACTGTGCCGAGAACGGTTCTCGGTAATTATAAATTTATGCGAGAGAAATTTGGACCAAAAATTGAAGATAACTCTTTATTTTTAGTTTAATTATGATAAGATAAAAATATGGAACAAGATTTTGAGAAAATTGAAAAGGAGCCAGGAAAAGAATATAGGGAAGAGATTTCTCCTAAAGAAACCATAGAAGAGAGGGAAGAGGTTTTAGAAAAGAAGGAATTAACCGAGACAGAAAAAGAAGCGAGAAAAGAGCTGGAAAAAGAGATTAAAAAGGTCAAATTGTCTTCCCAGGCAAAAATTCAGGCCCAGAAGCAAGCCGAAGATATAAAAAAAGGAACGGTTCAGGGAAAAATCCAGCATCTCTTAGATTTGGCTCAAACTCAGGGCTTGGCTTATGCAGTAGAAGTGGTTCGAAAAATGGACGATCCATATCTTTTAGATTTATTCCACGACACTTTAGCAAAACAAGGCCTTTTCAAGAAATTTTTAGAAAAATGAACTACCCCGCCCCTTGGGGCGGAGTATCCCTTCGGGCAAGTTCTTTCGGCGGCCTTCAACTCTGCCGCCGAAATAAAAAGGTCGGTCTTAATAAATAAATTTTAGAGTTAAAAATTTAAATTATGCCAACAGAAAAGGGACCTAAAATTAAATATCCTGAGGAAGGAAGAACAAGAACAGAAAAAAAAGAAGAGGAGGCAGTTAAAGAAGGAGAAGGGGAGAAAATTCTAAAAGAAGATGTTGAAAAAGAAGAGAAAGAAATTGAAGCCAAAGATGAAAAGGAACTTGCGGAAGAAAGAGCAAAAATTGAAGAAGAATTAACACCAGAGCAAAGAAGAATTATAGAAAAACAAGAAAAGGAAAAAGAAGAAGGTATGAAAAAAATATGGGAAATGGAGAATTGGAGAGAATTACAAAGAAAAGGATTGTTAACAGAAAAAGCCAAGGGGATTTTGAATAAATTAGAAGGAGTAATTTCAGAAATAGAGCATAAGGCAAAGATATTAACTGATGTGAAAGATGAGGCGAAGACATTTAAGGCAAGAATAGAAAGAGGTGAGATTTCTTATAAATCTATACCCGAAGAAAAATGGCAAAACCCTCTAATAGATTTAGAAGAAAGGGAAAAAGAAATGAAGAAATTGGAAGAAAATTATAATCAACTGAAGGAAGAATTACGAGAATTAGAACGAAGAGAAGAGCTTGTAGGAGAAACAGAGTCAGAAAAAGAAGAAGGAAAAATTAGTGAAGAAGAAGCAGAAATATCAGAAGGGGAAGAAAAGAAAAATAAAGGCAAGCCAGGAATAATAACAGGAATAAAAAAAAGATTATTTGGGAAGAAATAAAAACAGCAATAAGTTAGTATTATGGATTTTTTATTAATAATTTTTGGAATAATTATTTTAATTTTTGGCGGAACAGGTTGGTTTTTGCTTTTCAAGAAAAGAAAAATCAAACAATTAACAAAGTCATTGGATATGGTTTTGTTTTTGGTTCGGTTGCCAAAATACGAGAAAAAAGAAGAAAAAGAAAAACAGGATATAAAATCAGTAATTGGAATAATGGAGCAGATATATTCCAATTTTTTATACTTAAAGAAGCCGAACTTTATTGAAAAATTTCTTTACGGTTCTCCAAAAGTTGCTTTAGAAATTGCTTCGCAAGTTGGCGGCAGTGATATTTCGTTTTATGTTGCTGTGCCAACTATTCTAGAAACGAGATTAGAGAAAAATATTCAGGGATTATATCCAGGCGCTCAAGTAGAAAAAGTTCCTGAGGACTATACTGTTTTTGAACCAGAAGGAAAAGTAGCTGGTTGTTATCTAAAATTAAAGAAAGCTATTTATTATCCCATTAATACTTATAAAAACTTAGATAAAGATCCTTTGGCAAGCATTACCAATACTTTAAGCAAGATTAATCCTGACGAAGGAGCAGCAGTTCAAATAATACTTAGGCCTTGTTCAATAGATTTAAAATCCAAAGGCGAAAAAGTTCTCTCTAAAATCAGAGAAGGAAAAAGTGCCTCATCAGCTATTGCTGAAGCAGAGAAAAGCGGAATAATGAAGTTTTTTGAATCATTTTTTGAAGCAGTATCTCCAAAAAAAGAAGAAGAGAAGAAGGGTCTATTAGATAAAGAAAAAGACAAACCTTTTGAAGAACCGAGTTTTGAAGCAATTAAAGCAAAAATCCAGAAACCGGTTTTTGAAGTAAATATTCGTTTATTAGGAGTTGCTCAGGAGCAATCAAGAGCAGAGGAAATTTTAGACCACTTAGAAAGCGGTTTTTCCCAGTTTTACAATAATTTCAATGAATTTAAGGCAATAAAAACAAAAGCGAACAAACTCAAGCAATTTATTTATAATTTCAGCTTTCGTGTTTTTAATAAAAATCAGAGAAGTATTTTAAATTTAGAAGAACTTACCAGTATTTATCACTTTCCTTTATCTCATATTGAAAGCCCTCAGATTAAATGGGTTAAAACAAAAGAAGTGGCTCCACCTACTGAATTACCTTCTACGGGCCTTAATTTAATAGGCAAGGCAGTATTTCGCAGTGAAGAGAAAGAGGTTTATTTTGCAACAGAAAACGACAGACGCCGCCATTGTTATATCATTGGTCAAACCGGAACTGGTAAGTCATCCTTGTTAAGAGAAATGATCCGTCAGGATATAGAACAAGGCAAAGGGGTAGCTGTAATTGACCCTCACGGTGATTTAATTGAAGATACTTTAGCCAATATTCCAAAAGAAAGAGCTGAAGATGTGATTTTATTTGAGCCGTTTGATTTAGAGAGGCCTTGTGGATTAAATATGCTGGAATGGGATACGCCTGAACAAAAGGACTTTGCTGTTTCTGAAATGATTGCTATTTTTTCTAAGCTTTTTCCTCCAGAAATCATTGGTCCTATGTTTGAGCATTATATGAGGAATGCTATGTTGGCTTTAATGGCAGACAAGGATAATCCTGGCACTTTGGTGGAAATTCCCAGAATTTTCACTGATGATGATTTTATGAAGGAGCGGTTAGAAAAAGTTAAAGACCCCTTAGTCAAGCAATTCTGGTTAAAAGAATGGGCTCAAACAACCGGCGAGACAAGGTCAGATATGCTTGGCTATGTTGTTTCCAAGGTTGGCAGGTTTGTTGAAAATGAAATGATGAGGAATATTATCGGCCAGTCCTTTTCTGGGTTTGATTTAGCAAAGATTATGGATGAAGGAAAAATATTCTTAGCCAATTTATCAAAAGGACAAACAGGTGAAATGAATAGTTCTTTATTGGGTTTGATTTTGGTCTCAAAAATGCAGCTTGCAGCAATGAAAAGAGGAAAAATGTCAGAAGAGCAGAGAAAAGATTTTTATTTGTATATTGATGAGTTTCAGAATTTTACTACTGACACTATTGCTACTATTTTGTCAGAGGCAAGAAAATACCGCTTGGATTTAATTTTAGCTCACCAGTTTATTCCTCAATTAACTGAGGAAATTAGAAATGCCGTAATCGGAAATGTGGGCACTATTGCTGCTTTCAGAATCGGAGCCACTGACGCTGAATTTTTGGAAAAGCAGTTTGAACCAGAATTTTCTCGCTATGATTTAGTCAACCTTGATAATTTCCAGTTTATTGTTAAGATGATGATAGAAAACAAGGTTTCTAGTCCGTTTAAGGTAAAAACCATTAAACCAATCAGTGGCAATCCAAAAATTGTAGAACCAGTTAAAAAAATCTCCAAACTAAAATACGGCAGACCGCGAGCCCTGGTGGAGAGAGAAATTATGGAAAGGTCGAAACTTTATTAAAGTTTAATTGTAAGATTTAGCAGTGTTGTTTGCACTTTTCTTATAAAATAAATTCAAAAATGCTTAGGAAGTATGAACAGCACTAAGATTTCTTACAGTTTAATTTACAAAAATTATGAAAAGCAAAAAAGAGAAAATAAAAATAGGACATGAAGGACTTGAACAGGAGATTTCGGAAATCAAAGAAGGCGCAATAGAAAGAGAAGAATACGCAATTGATACTGTGGAATATCTTCCAAGAAAAGAAAGGAAACAAGCAAAAGAGAGAATAGAAGTTGCAGTAAAAAAAGGTGCGTACAATGAATACAATAAATGTATTGAGAGATTAAAAAAGGGCGAGATATTTACTGAAACTTCTTTAGACATAGGTTCGGTAGTAGAAGATAATAGAGAAAGGGCAGGAAAGATAGCAGAGATGTTTAATTTTGATCGTAGTAAAGTTCGAGAAACAGCAAAGTTAAATCCTGATATACAATACAAACACGATATCGAAATAATTAGAAAGGGCGCAGGAGATAAAATATTCGAGACGATAATTGAAAGAACAAAATTATTGGCAAAGGATTTTGGTTTGCCGATAGGTGAATTAGAAGCGGCGATAAAAGAAGGTGCTCCTATCAAATATAGAAAACTTTTAGAATCCATAATAGAAGATCCATTTGGAATAACAGAAGAAGGGATGGAAAACTGTAAAGAATTTGCAAGAAAATATGGTCTTGACGAAAATGAAGTTGGAAATGCATATGAAAGAGGCATTATAAGAAAAGCATCACATTCATCAGAAAAAACGAATAGCACCCTCAAAGAAGATAAAAAGGAATTAAAAAAGGTCAGAGAACAATTAAAAGGAGAACATTGATCCTAAGTTTTCTGAATTTGAATTTTTTCTAGGGGAATTTAGTTCTCACGCATTATGTGTTGGTAGAATATCACTCCAAACTAAAATACGGCAGACCAAGAGCGTTAGTGGAGAGAGAAATTATGGAAAGGTCAAAATTAGGATAAGATAAATTTTGGATTCATATTAAGATGAAAAATTCATTTGAAAGACCGAAAATTGAGTATCCTGAGAAAGGAAAAGAGGACCAAGGATATATAGAAAAATTAAGCAATTTTTTAAAAGAAATAGCTGAAAGTTTAAGAACAGAAAAAGTACCGGTGGATGACGATTGTCGCATTGATATGGATGTTTTTAAAGATATTTATAATGTAGAGAAAGATAAGAAATCAATTCAGAGAGCTGAATCTAAATGGTTAGGGTATGAAGATCTAAACGAAGAAGAAAAAAGAGCAGAAAAATTAAAACATACAGGAGAACAATTAGAAATGCTCGTTACAGCTATTCTTGGTAAGTTCTTAGGAAAAGATTTTATTGTTGTGCGTTCTTCTCGCTATGATGATATAAAGAATCAAATTGATAATTTAATATTAGAAAAAGAAACTGGAAACGTAATTTGCGCTTTTGATGAAGTAGGAGAGAGCAGAGGACCAAGGTTTGAAGAAAAGAAAGAAGCAATTTTAGATAAAGATAGGGAACAAGGAGGAGTTTTAAAATATGGTTTAAAAATTGAAAAAGGGGAATTAAAATTAGACCCACAAAAAAATATCCCGGTTTTCTACTTAGCTTTAAAAGAAGGGTTGATCAAAAAAGGAGTCAAAGAATTTATTCCTTCTTCTGAAGACAAAAGTGATTTTGAAGATAAACTATTTGAGCATTTTAAGACCTCTATTTTATCTCAAATTTCTGCTTTGCTATTAGAGCTAAAATTAAATCCAGAGATAGAAAAACGTATTTCTTACTTTGAAGAAGTTTTAAAAAAATAGAAAAATATGAGTAAAGGAGAAAGAAGATTAGAAAAAAAAATTCTTAAAGAGATGCAAGAAGTGGGCAAAAAAACGGGCTGGGATGTTTCGGTTGAAAAAGTTGAAGAGGATAATGTTACAAATAAAACAAAAGAAGAACTAAAAAGGTCGGAAAAAAAAGATGAAAATAATAATAACAAAAATATGGGAAAACAAGAAAAAGGAGAAAAAATAGCGGATAAAGAAATAAATAAAGATAGTATGTCAAAGGAAGAACAAGATGAAATACTGGAAGCGAGAAAAAAAGAAGCGGAGAAAGGAGAAGTAAAAGGAAAGAAAGAAAAAAGAGAAGTAGAAGAAGTAAAACCTGAAAAAATTACTCGTCCCTGGGAAGAAACAGCAGAAAGGGAAGAGGTTCGATTGTATGAAGAATTTACTAAAAAATTTGAATTAGAAAAGGAGAAGAAAGATCATATTGAAAAGGTACTTCAAACAGAGACAGATGAGAGAAGAATTGAATTTGCTGTAAAATGGTTTGAAGAGCATAGAGAAGAACTCGAAAAGAAAGGCATATCTTCAGAAGTCGAACTTTCAAAAGATAGAATGGCAGAGATAGCCATTGAAAAAGGTGCATTTAAGGATTTGGAAACAAATAAAAAATATAAGAGGGATTTGGAAAATATAGAAAATATGTATGCCATGAGGAAAGATTTTGAAAAGGGAGTAGAGTGCCCGATTGAAAGCCAGTTTGCAATTTTACATACCTTAGACAAAAGAGCAAAGAGTATTAGAGATGAAATACAAGAAATGGAAAAAGCAGGAAAATCAGATATAGAAAAAGATGAAAAGAAAAATGAATTAGATGATTTATTAGAAGATAGAAAAGAATTGGCTGGAAAAATTAAGGGTTTAGATTTAGATAAGATAGCTGAAGAAAGAGTGGGACCCTTAGAAGGACAAGATTCTTATATTGAAAGATTAACAGATGAAAGAAAGCAAGGAGAAGAATTTTGTAAAAAGTGTAATTTAGTATTGGGCAAGGAAATGACTTTTGGAAAATGGAAAGATATGGGTAAATTTGACAGAGACAGAATAAAAAAAGAATTTGAGGACAGTCTCGCGAAGATTAAAAAAAGATTAGAAGAAGCATATCCAAAGAAAATGATGACCGTGGACGATGAAAAGATATTGGCTTTAATGAATGCAGGATATAATGTGGAAGAAGTTAGATTAAAAGGACTTTCATTGGAAGGATTATTCGGTAGAGTTGAACTTAAAAAAACTGATGGAACAATAGAGAAAGTAAAATATAAAGAATTTTCAAAATTCGTTGAAGAAAAAGTAAGAAATTACGACCAAGCAATTGAAGACAAAGCAAAAGAAGAATTAGGAAGTGAATGGAAAGAAATGAAACGAAAGCGTGAAGAGAAAATAAAAGATGAGATAGAAAAAGAAATAAGCACTATGGTAGAATCTCCAGAAAAAGCAGCTGGAGGAATAGAGGCTTTATTTGATAGTATTAAGGGAAGGTTAATTAATGAATATTTAGAAAAAGGAACCAAAAAAGAAAGAAAAACTGCTGAGGAAATAGAAGAATTAAAAGAATATGAAAAAAAAGGAAAGATAAAAGATCCTTATAGGTTTATGTCCGAGGTTATTGAAAGAAAAAAAGGCCTTGATAAAATAAGCGGTGATATGGAAGAGGACCCTGGTTTTATTGAAGAATATCTTAAAAATAGCCAAAACATAGAAACATCTGAAGATGACATTATACGTTTTATTGAAAGTCAAGAAAAGCAGGGGATAAATTTAGGAGAAATAGTAAAATCAGAAAAGGGACTTTGGGATTATTTTGAAGAATTAGTAGCATATGTTTTAGGGCTTGAAAAAAAAGAAGAAAATAAAGAATAAATATGATTAATCCATTTATTACTAATCCAGCATTAAGAGGCCTTATTAAGAAACTCAAGATTGATTCAGAAAGAAAGACCGCTTTACTTGAAAAGCTTCCCCGATTGGATGAAGAAGAAAGATTAAAACTATTTGAGACCTTAAAAAAGATATTTCTTTTAGATTTAGAGGAAAAACGCGCGATAGAAAGAATCAAAAAATACTGGAAAAAATAAGTTTTTTATTAAATTACTATTAAGATTGTTTTCATAATGGCTGATTTGTTTTTTGTTTTAATAATAGTTTTAGTTGTAAGTGGGGGAGTGATACTCTCGGTTTTTTTGATTAGAAAAGAACTAAGGTTATTAAAAGAAAGAAAAGAAGATGAGCCGGTTTTAACTTTGTTTCAGCAGGAATTAAAAGAAATTCGTGACGAAATAAGAAAATCTGGGGATAAAAGCATGGAATCTCTTCAAAGCCAATTAAAAGAAAGCAGCAAAATTGTTAAAGATGTTACGAGTCAGTTGGAAAAAATCCACAGCGACCACAAGCATGTTTTGGATGTAAAATCCCAATTAGGGAAACTAACAGATGTATTGGCTAATCCAAAGCAAAGGGGAATTCTAGGCGAGTATTTTTTAGAAACCCTATTAAAAAATGTTTTTCAGCCAAATCAATACAAGCTCCAGTATCAATTTAAAGATGGTGAAATTGTTGACGCAGTAATTTTTATAAAAGACAAAATTGTTCCAATTGATTCCAAATTTTCTTTGGAAAATTATAATAAAATTTTAGAAGAGAAAGAACCGGCCCAAAGAGAAAAATTGGAAAAAGTATTTAAGCAGGATTTAAAAACCAGAATTGAAGAAACAGCTAAATATATTAGGCAAGACGAAGGAACAATGGATTTCGCTTTTATGTTTATACCGTCGGAGGGCATCTATTACGACTTGCTCATTAATCAAATTGGTGCTATAAAGATAACTACCTATGATTTAATTGAATACGCCTTTAAAGAAAAGCATGTAATTATTGTTTCTCCAACTTCTTTTTACGCTTATTTACAAACCGTGCTTCAGGGTTTGCGCGCCTTACAGATAGAAGAATCAGCCAAGCAAATTAGAAAGCAAGTAGAAAAACTTCAAAAACATTTATTAAATTATGACAGTTTTTTACAAAAACTGGGAAACAATCTTAATACCACAGTCAATACTTATAATCAGGCCTACAAAGAATTTGCTAAAATAGATAAAGATGTGGCTCAATTAACAGAAGGAGAAAAAACCATTAAACCATTAGAAATAGAGAAAACAGAGTAATTATGTTTGCAGTAATTAAAACTGGTGGAAAACAGTATATTGTTGAGCCAGGAACTAAACTAAAAATAGAGAAACTTGATACAAAAGAGGAAAAAGAGATAAAATTTTCCGAAGTTTTACTTTTAGAGAAGAATAAAAAGTTGGAAATTGGAACACCTTTTATTAAAGGAGCTAAAGTTATTGGAAAGGTTTTAAAACAGGACAAAGCAAAAAAAGTAATTATTTTTAAATACAAGGCAAAAAAAAGATATAGAAAAAAAACCGGCCATCGCCAGCCATTCACTGAAATAGAGATAACAAAAATTGAGGCATAAACAAAAAATAGTAATAACAAAAACAGCGGAGATTGTATTTCCGCTGTTTTGCTATTGACAAATAGTTCCATATATGTTATGTTTTAAGTATAAAATAGTTCTTTGAAATAAATATATAAAAGGAAGGGAAAAGAAATTCACCTCCTCTTTAGCTAATTAAAAATTACAATAAGTTGGTTAAAGAGGGGGTGATGAAAAAAGATGGTTGTTAAAAAAACAAAACTCTTGAGAAGAGATCGATGGGAAGGTGACGAGAGAAGTACTAATGGTACAGTGTACGTAGATTTTGGAAACGGACAATATATTGAACTCATTCAAGGGAAAATGGCAAAAAGATTTGATCATTTTTCCAGAGACGAAAGAAATAAAGTAATAGCTGACGTAGAAAAACAGATAGATGATCTTGGGCCGGGTAATTGTCCACCTGTGTATAGACATCTGTTGTACGAGTTGAAACATGGAAAACCACCAAAATAGGTGATTTGCTATATCTGCAATAATAGACAAAAAATTTCCCTTCCTTTTTTTCTTTTTTCTAATTCATAAAAGTTTGTGGGTTAGAAAAAGGAAGAATTAATTTGTCACAAAATCCAGCGATTGCTGGATTTTGTGATTTATCTCCGGGTTTCTAAGGCAGAAGATAGAGTTTCCTCGTCAGCGTATTCCAATTCACCACCTACGGGCAATCCACGACCCAGCCGCGTCATCTCCTTGCCAAGCGGCTTTAATAACCTTTCTAAATATAAAGCAGTGGCTTCGCCTTCAGTCGTAGGATTAAAAGCAATAATGATTTCTTGAAAATCAGCTCCAGAAAGACCAAATTTTTCTGGATTTTTTATTCTTTCAACAAGTTCTTCAGCTCTTAATTTTTTGAGAGCGTCTCTTTTGAGTTTAGAAACAGTTCCGCCTAAGATAAAGTAAAGACCCTGATATTTTTTAGTTTTTTCAAGAGTAATTAAATCAGTTTCTTTTTCAACAATACAAAGCAGGTTTCTATTCCTGGTCTTGTTTTGGCAAATCGGGCAAAGAGTTCCTTCAGTATTTGTTGCTTCAAAAGGATTAAAGCAAAAAGAGCAAATTTTTATGCTCTTTTTCAGATTGGAAATAGAATCTAAGATTTTTTTTATTTCTTCTTCCGGCAGCCGCATTAAATAAAAAACAAAACGAGCCGCGGTTCTGGGACCCACAGTCGGAAAACGGGAAAATATATCAATAAGTTTTTGGATGGATGGAGGATAATTATTCATACTCGGATTCGCCAAGTTCTTCTTTTTCTGATTTTTCTAAGTTTCTAAAACTGACCCTTTGCTCGTCAAAATAAAGCTCAACCTTACCTGGCGGACCATTACGATGCTTGGCAATAATAATATCAGCAATGTTTTTTCGCGCAGTATCAGGCCTGTATTTATCTTCCCGATGGATAAACAATACTACATCCGCATCCTGCTCGATGGCTCCGGTTTCGCGAAGGTCTGATAAACGAGGAATTTGAGGAGAACGTTGCTCAACTGCTCTGGATAACTGGGATAGAGCCAAAACTGGAATTTCTAATTCTCGAGCTAATCCTTTTAAAGAACGGGAGATTTCAGTCATTTGTTGAACCATAGTCACATTTATATTTCTTGGCTCCATAAGCTGGAGGTAATCAACAATAATCAAGCCCAGCCCTTTGTCTGCCTGTAAACGTCTGGCCATGGCTCTCATTTGAAGAATATTAGAAGTGGCAGCGTCATCAATAAAAATAGGTGCTTCAGATAGAACTCCTAATGATTGCTGGATTCTGGAAAAGTCATTATCTTCCCCCTGACTGGAGAGACGGCCGGTTCTAAAACGCCATAAATCAACATTGGCTGTGCTGGCGATTATTCTGTCTACCACCTGGTCTTTGGACATTTCTAAACTGAATATTCCTACTGGAATTTTATGGTGAAGAGCAGCATAGCGGGCAATATCCAAAGCCAAGCTTGATTTTCCTAAAGATGGCCTGGAAGCCAAAATAATCAGGTCAGATTTTTGAAGCCCAGCCAATTTGTTGTCTAAATCAATAAAGCCGGTAGGCACCCCTCTAATTCCGCTTTTTTGTTTTGAAAGAGCATCTATTCTTTCAAATGCTTCTTCTAAAGTATCTTTTACTTGCACAAAGTTTTGAGAAAGTGATTTTTGGGCAATGCTAAAAATTCTTTTTTCGGCATTATCCAGCAAGACATCAACATCATCTGTTTCGTTATAGCCCATTAAGCCGATTTCATAAGAAGCGCTTATCAAATCTCTTAAAATTCTTTTTCTCTGGACGATACTGGCGTAATTAAAAACATGAAGGGCATTGGGAACAGAGTTTATTAATTCAGTCAAATAGCTGTTTCCTCCAATATTTTCTAATTGCTCTTTTTCCTTAAGACGGCTGGAAACAGATAGCAAATCAACCGGCTCTCTTCTTTCAAAAAGCTCTGCCATTACTTGATAAATCTGCTGATGGGTTCCTTGGTAAAAATCTTTTGACTGAATAAAATCTACCACCTTAACAATAGCGTTTTTATCAATCATTAAAGAACCGAGCAGGGACTTTTCTGCTTCTATGTTTTGAGGCGGAAGTTTGTCCGGTAATTCATTTTTAGAAATATCTCCGTTCATGTTTTCAATATAACTTATCTAAAAATTTTGTAAATCTTGACAGAATTTTATTAGTGTGCTACTATTTTAAATAGTTCTTAAAAACCAAAAAGGAGAATTTTCAGAGGCAGGAATTTGGTTGAAATAAGTTTTTTACCAGATTCCTGTTTCTGAGAAAAATTGGAGCAGAAACAGGTAAAAAGGAGATGAAAAATGGTAAAAAAAGGAAAATTGGTAAGGATATCTGAGGAGATGGCCTTAATCAAAGCAAGAGAGCTTATCTCTGGAATATATCGCGGAGATAAAAGAGTGTATTCTGATACAGAAGAAACAGAAGCGGAAGAAATTTCAGGAATAGCAGGTATAAAGAAAGTATAGGAAAATCAGGAAAAGAAAAATGAGACGAGGAGAGAAAAGAAGAGAAAGAGAAATTTTGAAAACTCGGAGGAACATAAGGAGTTTTCTGAGAAAAATAGAGAGAAACCTTCAAAATGTCTCTTTGGTAGATGAAAAAAAAGGGTTAAAAATCTCCAAAGAGGGAAATGGTTGGGCAGTCAAAAAAGCAGATATCGTTGATATCGAAATTGCTCCCCTAAAAAAAATAGGAAAAAGCTCTTTCCCTGTAAAGTTCACTTCGTTAGTAGACCTCGAAAAAGAGGTCAAAAGCGAAGAAGTAATAAATTTTGGAAAGTTCTTAGAAAAAGCAAAGATAATATAAGGGATACACTATGGTCCCTTTATTTTTTTAATATTTCTCTAAATGCCTTAATTACTTTTTCTAAATCTTCTTTATCAATAGAAAAAGTAGAAAGTTTGAAATGCTTGGTAAGGCCTGGTTTTATTCCTGTTATTCCTCGTTTCTTGAGTTCGTAATGCAAGAAAAATCTCCCTTTTGGATGTTTTAATGAAATTTTATAAAATGGCTCTGCTTTAAAAAATATTAAATCGTGTTTATGGGGTTTATCGCCTATTTGTTTCAGGCCTAATTTCTCCATTTCTTTTGAAAACCATTGGGCTTTTTTCTTTTCTTTTTCCCAATTTTTGACTCTTTCTAAAACAGCAGGGAATGAAGCCATTAAAGTAGCCATAGCTGTTCCTCTTAATTCAGAACCTAAAAATTCTATTTCTTGTTGAGGATAGATTTTTGATTTTCTCAAGATGATTTTTTCCCATTTTTTATCCATACCCAAGACGCCAATAGGTCCGGAGGAAGCCATTGATTTTTGGCCTGAACCAATTATGAAGTCAGCTCCAAGCTCCTTCATAGAAATTGGCATTCTTCCCACTGCATAAGCCCCATTGATTAAATACGGAACCTGGTATCTTTTGACAATCTCTCCCAATCTTTTGGCATCCGGTAAATTCCCATAATTTCCATCAGGATAAGTTAAAAGAACCAGGGCTGGTTTATGTTTTTTGATTAAGTCCTCATAATCCTCTACATTTATTTTATATTCCGGCTCTCCAGAATTTGGAACTTCAACAACTTTTAAGCCAGTCCTTTCAGCTGCTATAATGGTGGTATAATGTCTGTTTCCATCAACAAGTATTGTCTTGCCTGGTTTTGCAATGGAATGTATTACATTAAATATGCCTTCCCTTACTCCAAGAGTAATTCTAACAATATCTGCCCCCAAAAATTTTGGCATGGTTTCCTGAATAAATTCTTTAATTAAAGGCATTTCCATCAGTTCTAACCCAGGACTAAGATCATAGATAGAATATCCATCACCAAACTCAACCAAGGCCTTTTCTGCCACCTTAGTTAATTCTCCTCCTTTCTGGATGGGATTTAAGTTAATCAATCCCTTATTCTTTCTTTCTAATTTCTCAAATTTTTTGAGATTTTCATTAGTCATTTTTCTCTATTTCCATATCCACAAAAATAGGACCCCTAACATCAATCTTTTTGTTTTTTGAGGTGATAAATTTTTCCATTACTTTTTCTAATTCCAAATTAATTGACGGCAAAGTATCAGCTATTTTTATGGTATGCCTGCCAAAAGATTTCTTTTCAGCCAGCCAAGCGAACAAATTGGAAATCGCTTCTATGTAACTGTAGACCTTAATTCCTTTTTGAACCTCTTTTTGAAACTTTTTATCATTTTTATTTATTCCTAAAATATTTCCTTGATAAACATAGACAGTATTTAATCCGGCCGGTCCCAACAGTTTTTTATTGGTCTCGGGTTCGCTGATAAAAATTTTAACATCCTGATCCTTATAAATTAGAAATTTTTGGGGACCAATTTCATCTTTGTATTTCAAAATGGCTTTTTCAATTTTTTTCTTTAATACTTTGCCTATTTTTGTCTTTGGCTGTTTTTTTAATTTAATATGAGAAGCAATTTCCTTATCATTAAAGACAGAAGAGGCATAAAATTGGGGATAAACCAATTTCCGAATATCAGTTATATTTTTTTTAAGCATGGCGAGCCGTTCCACCCCAAAGCCAACATTGAAAACCGGGTAGGGGATATTGTAATTAGACAAACTTATCGGAGAGTATAGCCCGCCATCTCCAACCTCTATGTTTTTATCTTTCTGTTTCACAAAAACTTCAAATTCTGTTTCCGGGGCGTAATAATTTGATGTCGCTGTTTTGGTTTCAAAGATAACTTTTGGAAAACCCATTTTTGAGAGGATTTTTTTTGTTAGGATTTTGCCTTCATTTAAATCAAGCTTTTTATCAACAACCACCAAAGAAGCGCTTAGGGACTCGTAAAGATGCAAAGAATCTTGCTGCTGTTCTCTTCTAAATTTACTTCCGATAGAGAAAAGCTTTAAGGGAAGAATGTTTTTCTTGATGAGAGAGTTAATGGTCAGAAACCAAGCAGCAGTCATATGGGAACGGAGAACAGATTTTGTTGGTATTGGCTTTAATTTTTTGAGTTTTGGGAATAAAGTTAAAATCTCTGTTGCTTTTTCTGCTTTTATTTTTAACTTTTTGACCATTTCTTCAATCAAGTTATCAGCCTCTATCGTCCCTTTTTTAAATTCACGGAAGATTTTTTGAAGCTCTTTAACATCAATATCGGCAATTTTTTTTATCTCTCCAATGGTTTTTTTGGATATCCCAAGTTCGGGGATAGGAAGACCAGCTAAATAAAAACTCCTATTTAAAATAAGAGGAGCTTCGGCTCCATATTGCCTGTAAACATCTTTTTCCTGAATAATTGAAGGGTTTATTATTTCTTCAAACCCATAATCAAGAAAAACTTTTCTAAATTTTTCAGTTAGCTCAATAACAGAATGTGGCTTACCTTTTTTTCTTTTCATAAGCCGGGAGGGAGAGTCGAACTCCCTTGAACCGGTCTGCAGCCGGCCGCATATCCGTTCTGCCATCCCGACCTGTTTTTTTTATTATATCTAATATAAGCAATTCTTTCAACCCCCATACCATAACAAGGATAGGCGAATTCGCAAAGCGAATTCGCTAACCCGCCAAACCCTTTGGGTTTGGCGGAAATCCTTGTTTGGTGTGGGGGTCAACCCCGAAACCTTGTCAAGACAGGACAATTTTGATAATATGAACTAATGAAAAAGACAGATATTATTGTAGCTCTTGTTATTGGAGAGCTAATTGCTTTATTAAGTTTCGGCATTTTAAAAAATCTTGGCTTGGAAGCAAAACTGTTATATTGGATTTGGCCTGTTTTCCTGCCTGTTTTTTGTTTGACCTGTCTTTATATAGCTCATATCTTAAGCCAGAAAATAAAAGTATTCTGGCAATTGGCTAAATTTGTCTTAGTAGGAGTATTAAATACAGTTATTGATTTAGGGATTTTAAATTTTTTAATGTTATTTTCAGGAGTTGTTTTGGGCCCATATTATTCTTTATTTAAAGGAATTTCCTTTATTGCGGCAACAATAAACAGTTATTTTTGGAATAAATTCTGGACATTTGGAAAGAAAAAAACTGTTAAACCCAAAAAAGAATTTTTACAATTCTTTATTATTAGTGCTATTGGTTTTGCAATAAATGTTGGTACTGCTTCTATAATAGTAAATTTAGTCGGCCCTCAATTCAATTTGAATTTGGCTCAATGGGCGAACATAGGAGCAATTAGTGCTTCTTTTGCCGGATTAACCTGGAATTTCCTCGGCTACAAATTCATCGTCTTCAAGAAGTAATTTAAAAATTTAAAATTATAAAATTAAAAATTCTTATTATATGTCCTTAGCTCTATATCGAAAATACAGGCCCCAGACCTTTAAAGAAATCGTTGGTCAGGAACATATTGTGAAAACCCTGACCAATGCCATTGCTTCAGGAATGATTTCCCATGCTTATTTGTTTTCCGGTCCTCGTGGCTCTGGAAAAACTTCAGTTGCTCGGCTTTTGGCAAAAGCAGTGAATTGTGAAAATCTAACATCTAATATCCAAAATCAAAAATCCAATTTCGAGCCCTGCAACCAATGTTCCTCCTGCTTGGAAATCAAACAAGGTAAAGCCATAGACCTTATTGAGATTGATGCCGCTTCCCATCGGGGAATTGATGAAATAAGAGAATTGAGAGAGGGCATCAGGTTTGGACCGACAAAATCAAAATACAAAGTATTTATCATTGATGAAGCGCACCAATTAACACGAGAGGCAGCCAATGCCTTATTAAAAACCTTGGAAGAGCCGCCATCCTATGCTATTTTTATTTTAGCTACTACAGAAATCCATAAAATGATTCCTACGATTATTTCCCGCTGCCAAAGATTTGATTTTCGCAAGTTAACATTGGAAGAGATTATCAAAAGATTAGAACTCATCTCTAAAAAAGAAAATGCCAGGATTGAAAGACCTGCCCTAGAGCTAATTGCCTTAAATTCTGAAGGAGCAATCAGGGACGCTGAGAGTTTGTTAGACAGGGTTTTGACTTTTAAATTAGAAACAAAAGAAGAAATAAAAGCAGAAGAGATTAAAGACCTCTTGGGATTGGTAGAAATAAATCAAGTTAGTAAATTTGTTGAACTGATTTCCCAGAAAAAAGCAGCTGAAGCAGTGGATTTTTTAAACAACCTCATTAACAGAGGACAGGATATCCAGGAATTCAGCCGGGCATTAGTAAATTATTTAAGACAGGCATTGATTTTAAAAATAAGCGGAGGAAGAGGAGAGAATAATCCGCTCATCACTGGCTTGACTAAAGAAGAAATCCAGAACCTTGAAAAGCAAGTAGAGAAATTTACAGAACAGGAGCTTCAAAAAATCATCAACCTTTTTTTACAGGCCGAAAACAGAATTAAATACTCATCTATACCTCAATTACCTCTGGAATTAGCAATCGTAGAAATAGTTGGAGAAGAACAAAAATAAAAGATTGCCGGGTCGTCTAATGGTAGGACAACAGCCCTTGGAGCTGTCTATTTAGGTCCGAATCCTAACCCGGCAGCAAACTTCAAGCCGCCTCGCCAAGAAGGCGATTTTTTTTGTTTGGTCTTGACTTTTGTTGTTTTTAAAATTAGTATTGAAAATACAGCACATAATATATAAAAAAGAGGTGAGAAGATGAGAAAAGAAATAAGAAAATTTGTTTTTGGGGCTTTAAGAACAGGTATTCTACTATTCATTGGGATAGGAATATTTGGTTGGGCGATAGATTTAATATTAAAGGGAAACAGTCTTTTTTTAGGATTAATTCCTGGCTGGCAGAGTCAACAAATATTTGTCAAAGCAGGTCTTGGGCTTCTGCTCTTAATAGTCATGGGAGCAGTCATAAACTCCTTGATGAGCAAGGGGAAGCAACACTGGATTTTGGGAAGATTGACTTCAATAGGACATCTTTCAGAAAACCTATTGAACGCTCAGGTAGTAGGGATTGAGGTATTTCCCGGAAAGTATCTTTTGGGCTTTACCAATAAAGAAGTGATTTCCAACCCTAAAGTCAATCTTGTTCCAGTAATGGTCCCGAACACGCCTGTTCCCCTTACCGGATTTACCTTTTTGGTAGAGAAGGAGTCCTTGAAAGAAATTGAAATGAAGCCCCGTGAAGCATTTGCTGTATTGGCAAGCGGAGGATTTTTAAGAGAATATTTGAGAAAAGCTTAGAATTTTTTATTCTAAGCTTATTTTTTTTAATTCAAGTTATCCCTAATTGGGTCTTGACACGATTTTTGAAACCTATAAAAAGAGCATAGACAAAATCTAACTATGCTCTATTTTTTTGTCAAGGGGCTTGAATTTTATTTCCTTCAAGTTTATACTATAATAAAAGATAAGTCCTATCTTTAAAAAGGTCGAATTAAGAGAAAAAATACGTTTTATAAAATTAAAACAAAATATAAAATGAAAAAAATTATTGCTATTCTTTTAAGCACAGGTATTTTATTCACTGTTTTATGTGCGCCTGTTTTTGTTTCAGCCACAACATCAAATAATTCTTCTGCGCAGGAACTTATCCAGACATTACAACAGCAGATTGAAAAGTTAAAAGCCCAGATAGAAGCATTAATTACACAGATAGAATCATTAAGACAAGCAAAGTTAGAAGCAAGGGAGACGACCAAAGAGATTAAAGGAACCTTAAAACTAATCAGACATTTACGTCAGGGCATGAGTGGTGAAGATGTTAAGCTGTTGCAGGAAGTATTGGCAACAGACACAGATGTTTATCCTGAAGGACTGGTTACAGGATATTTTGGCCCATTGACAAAAAATGCAGTAAAAAGATTTCAAAAAATAGCAGGCATTGAACAAGTTGGACTAGTCGGACCAAAAACATCAGCCAGGATTAATGAATTGCTTCTTGTGGGTGCAGGTAAATCCGGTAAAGTGCCGCCCGGTCTTTTAATTGCTCCAGGAATTAGGAAAAAAGTTGACCTTGAACTTCTTAAGCCATTACCTGGACAGAAACTTCCTCCTGGTATTGCTAAAAAATTGGGTGTAATTGGAGAAGACATTACACCGCCTGTTATTTCAAATGTTACAGCAAGTAACATTACCGGTATTTCAGCCGAAATTACTTGGACCACTGATGAGGAAGCAGACAGCAGGATCTGGTATAGCACGATATCTCCGCTTGTCACTACAACTGATTCAACCCTGGATGCAATCTCTACTGATCTTGTGTTAGATCACGAAATCACATTATCTGATCTTTTCCTGGATACTATCTACTACTTTATAGTAAATTCTACTGATGAAGCGGATAATAATGAAATCAGCGAGGAAGAAACATTTACTACACTTGCAGAGTAAAAAGAATACCTGACTCCGCAGTTATGACTTCTAGCCCGAGGCAACCTTGTTCTGAGCTCGTCCTGAGCTCGTCGAAGGACTGCCTCGGGCTTTTGTTTTTCATTGATAAAAACCCAAAAATGAGTTAAATTAAAAGAATGGAGGAAAATAAAAACAGAATAAAAGATTTAGCGAAAGTTAAAAAATATTTAAAAATATGGCGACACAAGATTTAGCTAAAAAACCTAAAGACCAAATTTATTACGCTTTTATTGATAGCCAGAATCTAAATTTAGGCATCCAAAGTTGTGGCTGGAAATTAGATTTTGCCAGATTTTATATTTATCTTAAGGATAAGTATAAAGCGGAAAAAGCGTTTTTGTTTATTGGTTATGTTGCCGGCAATGAGGCACTATACACCTTTCTACAAAAAACAGGATATATTGTTATATTTAAGCCAACATTAGAATACAAAAAGGACGATGTAGTGCATACCAAAGGCAATGTTGACGCTGAATTAGTTTTACACACAATGATAGAATACCCAAATTATGATAAAGCGGTTATCGTTTCTGGCGATGGTGATTTTCACTGCTTAATTGAATATTTAGAACAAAAAAGAAAATTGGGACGAGTTATTATTCCGAACAGAAAGAGTTATTCTCAGCTTCTCTGGAAATTCAAAAAATATATGGATTTTATGAATAATTTAAGAAATAAACTTGAAAGACACAACAAATAAAAAAAGGGGTGTCGCTTTAAGGACGAAACCTTAAAGACTTTTCCCCTTCGTGATATATTAAGTATAGCAAACTGACACCCCTTGTCAAGTGGAAAATTACACTTAACCAAAAAAGAAAATAAAACTTGAATTAGTTTGCCCGAGGCGATTGCCTCGGGCTTTTGTTTTTGATTGCTATTGAGTACCAAAAAAACCTGTCCTGAGCCTGTCGAAGGAATTGATAAAAACCCAAAAATGAGTTAAATTAAAGTAATGGAGGAAAATAAAAACAGAATAAAGGACTTACCCAAAGTAGAACGGCCGAGAGAGAAATTAATTTTGAAAGGGCCCGAAAATTTAAAAGATGAAGAACTTCTGGCAATTTTGCTTCGGACTGGCAGGGAAGGCAAAAATGTTTTAGATTTAGCCAAGCAGATTTTGAATAAACATTCAAAAAAGCGTTTTTTGAAGATGAGATACGAGGATTTAATAAAAGTGAAAGGAATAAACGAAGCCAAGGCCTGCACAATTCTCGCCAGTATGGAATTAGTCAAAAGAGCCTTAAAAATCCAGGATGAAACCTTACCAATTATTAATTCTTCTAAAGATGTAATAGCTCAAGCCGTTTATTTGAGAGATAGAACTCGCGAACACCTAATGACTATTTATCTCAACGCTAGAAATGAGATGGTTTGGAAAAAACAATCGACATTTATTGGCACTTTAAATACCAATTTAGTTCATCCCAGAGAAATTTTTCAAGAAGCTTTAAAACACAATGCCGCCTCAGTAATTTTAGTCCACAATCATCCTTCAGGAGATAGCGAGCCATCCCAAGATGACTTAGAAATAACAAAGAGAATTATTGAAGCCGGCAAAATAATGGGCATAGATGTTTTAGACCACATAATCATCACCAAAACCAAAGCATTCAGCTTCAAAGAAAAAAAGTTGATATAATAAACAAAATCCAAAACTAGAAATATATTAAAACTATGTCAGATATAAAAAACCTAACAGAAAAAATCATAAAATTCAGGGATGAACGCGATTGGAAACAATTCAATAATCCTAAAGATGTGGCTTTATCTTTACTTTTAGAAGCAACGGAAGTTTTGGAACATTTTCAGTGGAAGAATCCAGAAGAAATTGCAGAATATATAAAAACCAACCAAAATGAAATTGGGGAAGAATTGGCTGATGTTCTGTATTGGATTTTATTGATGAGTCATGATCTCGAGTTGGATATCTTAGATGTGCTTGAGAAGAAAATTCAAAAAAATCAAAAAAATATCCCATTAAGAAAGCCAAAGGTAATCACACTAAATATAATAAATTGTAACTATGCGTAATATATTTATACTTTATATGCCGCCGGGTAACAGTGAAGTAATGGTACACTATGAAGATACTATTAAGAATAAAGTTCCGCAGGAACGGATCTTTAAGTATTTGGATTTTAATTTACAAAATAGGTTAAAAAATGTTTTTAGTAACAGATCTATTGCTGTGTGGGGATCTAGAGATTCTAGTGCTAATCGTTCGCGTTTCGAAAAAATGCAAATAGGGGACGATATATTAATCGTAGAGGGCGAAATAATCAAACTGATGGGAAAAGTGGCAGCCAAAGTAATTAGCCCTAATTTGTCGTGCGAGCTTTGGAAAAATTTAAGAGGGGAATCAACAGAGGGATGGAACCTTATTTATTTTATCGCTAACCCACTTGAGATTAATCTACCATTCAATGAATTTAAGAAGATATTTGGTTACAAACCAAGTTGGAACTTGCGTGGTTTTACGAATATTTCTGATGATAGGCTTGAGGAATTTTATGATAAATATGATGACCTTTATTCAATTTTGCAAAAGATAAAAGGCGGAGAAAAAATTGAACAAAAACTTGAGCCAGAGTTTATCAGGGAAAAAGAAATAGAGAAAACCAGATTAGAGACGGAAGATATAGATGACATTCTGAATAATAAGGAACTCTCCGAACATATAAAAATGCAATGGAAGCTTATCCGACTTGGGTTGAAAGCTGACTCCAAGGTTTGGATTCCACGAAATGATCAGTCAAGAATAGAAAAGCAATTTGGCTTTAGGGATTTTGAGAAACAATTTGCATCTGGTATAGATGTACCTGTGCAATATGTTGAGAATATTGATGTGGTGTGGAAGGAGGAATTTCGTATCCATGCAGCCTTCGAAATAGAGAATACAACTGCAATATATTCTGGCTTACTTCGTTTTTCTGATTTAAAAATTATAGCCCCTAACAGCCCGTATCCATTGTTTATAGTGGCTCCATTATCAAAGAAGAACCGTGTTTTTCAACAAGTGAAGAGGCCGACATTCCGAGAACTTGGCTTTGACAAGGAAGTGCGTTACCTTGCTTATGAAGTAGTTAATGAAATTGACAAGTTTTTTGATAAATCAAAGAAGGGACTAAATGTTGAATTATTAGTAGGCAAGTCGGAAAAGGCAAGCTAGCTAATTAGCTAGCTGTTTTAATTTGTAGTTTTCACTAAGCGTCTGCAAAAAGGTCAAAGAATACTAAAACCAGATTGATAAAATGGTATATAAACTTTACGGCTTAACAAAGGAGAAAATTAAAATTGTTGAGCAAAAATAAAAAGATGAATAAGGAGTTTTATAATTTTTAAATAATTAAAATAAAATTTATGGCTACTTATCAAGATTTTTCTTTAATTAAAAAAGAGGTTGAGTTTGTTAAAAAAAGAAATGATATAGATAAATTATCTATGGCTTTTATTTTTATGGTCCTAGAGAAATTATATCCAGATATAGAACCTTTTGAGAATATTACTGATGACACAAGAGATTTAAGTGTAGATGCTTATTATATTGATAAAAATACGAAAACAATAAATATTTTTCAATTCAAATATACTGAAAATTTTAATACAGCAAGAAATAAAAACGCTTTAAAAGAAAAAGAAATAAACGATTTTATTATAAAATTAAAGTATATTTGGGATAGGGACGAGGAATTTATTAAAAAAGCAAATCATAAATTAAAAGACGCAATTAAGGAAATTTGGTCAGCATTTGAAGATGGATATACTAAAACAAATATTTACTTTGTTTCTAATTATAAAGATACAATTAATGGAGGAAATATTAAGGAAATTCAAAAAAAACTTAAAAATGAATTTAGAGGAAAATTAAAAATATTATCTTTAAATGATTTAATAAAGGTTTTTATAAAAGAAGAGTTTTCTCCAGTAGATATTAAATTACAGTTAAAGGGTAAAAATTACTTTGAAGAATCAACCGGTGATGTCAGAGCGTTGATTTCAGAAGTAAATGCGTTAAATTTTTTAAAATCAATTTTAGATGAAAATGATAATTTAATTGAAGATGTGTTTAATGAAAATATTAGGGTTTATTTGCGTTCCAATACAAAAATAAATAAACAGATATATAATTCTATTGAAAGCAAAAGTAATTATAAATTTTTTTATTACAACAATGGCATTACTGCTATTTGTGATAATTTTGAACACAATTTTTCTGATAGTCCAATTGTTAATATGGATAATTTTCAAATTGTTAATGGTGGCCAAACAATGCATGCTATTTACGAAGCCTATAAAAATGGATTACAGGATAATGTAGGAAATATTTATTTACTTTTAAGAGTTTATGAGGTTAAAAAAAATAGGGAAATTGGTCAAGATATAGCAAGATTTACAAACACTCAAAATCCTGTAAAAAATAGAGATATAATGTCAAATGATATGATTCAGGTTAAATTACAAAAAGAATTAAGAAAAGAAGGATTTTTTTATGAAAGGAAGAAATACGAATTCAGAGATCAAAAAATTGGTAATGATAAAAAAGTAGATGCAGAAAAATTAGGACAATCAATCCTTGCTTTTTATATTGACAAACCGGGTTCTGCCAAAAATAAGAAGCAAGAAATTTTTGGAAATTTTTATAATAGTATTTTTGATGAAAGCAGAATAAATAGCGATTTTGTTCTATTACCCTATCTTTTATATAAAAAGATAGATAACGATGTTAGAGAATTTAAAGTAGAACTAAAAAGATTAGAAAAGGCGGGAAAAACGGAAAAAATGAAAACAAAAATAGAAAGAAATGGATTTTTAAATTATGCACATTATTATTTATTATTTACATTAAAAGTATTAGCTGATAAGAACAACATTTTGTTTGAAAAGGCAAATATTACAAAAATATTTGAGAATTACAATAAGGCAAAAGATATATTACGTAAGATAGTTGATAAGGAAAAAAAGAATCCAAAATTTTCCATGCCCTATCTTTTTAAAACAGACGATCTTGTAAAAAAGATAAAAGACAAAATTGATAAATAGGAGGTGAAAAAGGGATCAGGAACCTTTTTATAAATTAATGAATGCTGAAGAGTTAAAAGCAAAACAAAAGATTAAAGAATTAATTAAATTTAAATAAAATTATGGAAAAACAAGAAAGCAATTTTGCGTTTATTGACAGTCAAAACCTTAATTTAGGAATTCAAAACTTGGGCTGGAAATTGAATTACAGAAGATTTAGAGTTTATTTAAAAGAGAAATATAAAGTATCTATAGCTTATTTGTTTATCGGCTATATTCCAGCTAATCAAGACTTATATTCTTCATTGCAAGAAGCCGGGTATGTTTTGGTTTTCAAGCCGACGTTGCCTGATAAGAATGGAGAGGTAAAGGGTAACGTGGACGCAGATTTGGTTTTACAGGTAATGATTGATTATAAGAAATATAACAAAGCTATAATTGTTACAAGCGACGGAGATTTTTATTCTTTAGTTAAATATTTATACAAAAATGATAAACTTAGATGCGTGATAAGTCCATATATTAAAACTTGTTCGGTTTTGTTAAAAAAAACAGCTAAAGAAAAAATTGTTTTTATAGAAAATTTGCGTAAAAAACTTGAATATAAAATGAAAAAGCACCGCGTAAGGACAAAACCTTAAAAGGTGCTTTTTCGTATGTATTCTATTATCAATATAGCAAACCACAGACCTTTGTCAAGAGGTGAAATAAATAACCAAAATTTAGGCTGAAGTTGAGGGAAATTTAAAATGTTTATGGTAAAGAAAAATTCTCAAGCTTATACAATAAAGATTTATTGTATGAAATGCAAAACTCTTCTTTATAGATACAAAAAGGAAGGACAGGGACATTTAGTAAAATGCTATAAAGATGGAATTATTGAAGATAATACAAAAGGGGATTTGAAATGTCCTAAATGTAAACAGTTATTTGCAAGAGAAGCTATGTACCATAATCGGCTGGCTAACAAAATAATTCAAGGAAAAGTTTATGTAAGAAGATAAAAAAATTTAAAAACAAGGTTGAAGAATTATTATTTGAGGAATTAAATTTATGGAAAATCAAGAAAAAAGAATTTTTCTAATCGGGATTTTTGGGGGAATAATAGGGGTATTTTTGGTTTTTGCAGGAATTATTTGCTTTTTCGTTTCAATGGAAAAGCTGCACACTATTCAAGTTAATTGTCTGCCTGAAAAATCAGTTGAAACAAGAAACATTAGCTGCGAGATTTTAGAAGTTAAGGAAATGGGAGACATCCTAAAAGCAGCAGAGATAGTGTCTCCACCTATTAATGAAGAGGAACTAAAAAGAATAAAAGATTTGAAAACAGAAGGAAAGTTTGTAAAAGTAAAAGTGAAAGTTCTGAATAAAAGAAAGGATTCAATTAATCTTTCAGCCACTTATTTTATTGACGGAGAAGGAAGAAGATTTACTGCTTCCTATCAAGCCAATTATTGGCTGTCGGAAGAGGAGAAGTTTAGTGGAAGCATTCTCCCAGATACGGAAAAAGAGTTCGCCAAAATTTTTGAAATTTCAGAAAATTCTGCTCTGGCTAAGTTGAAAATAAAGTTTTATCGCCAAACAAGAATATTTGATTAATCAAGAAATAAGGTTGTCTGTATTTTTTGATAAAAAAAAGAAAGGATGCTAGAGAAGGCATCCTTATAATAATAACGATATAATATCATTCATTCGGTGAAAACCTCTGGCTGGTTCCCAATTCTCCCTCCGCAACATTCGGAGGAAAGGCCAAAGACAAACTTCTTAATAATAAATGTGAGTACAATATATAAGGAAATGAGTGAAATAGATGAAAAAGATAAAAAGAAAATTAAGAAGTTTTTTAGTGAGCCCGCAGTTAAAAATTGTAATGAACTATGTAATGAACTATCCTCTATCAATTAGATGGTGTCTAACTGATAGAGGTTGAGAAAAAGATTTCTTTTTCCTTTTCTCTCCATTTCCATAATAGCACAATAGATTTTCTTGTCAAGGGCTTTTTGTGAAAATTCAAAAATCGCGAGCCACTCTTTTGCCCACGACGATTTTTTGGTAGAATAGGATAATATGTCATTTGAACAAAAACTTAAAAAGTATGCCGAAGTTATTGTAAAGATTGGACTCAATCTTCAACTAAACCAGCGGCTTTTTATAAAGGCAGATATTGAGGCAATACCACTTGTCCGTCTTGTCACTGAATATGCCTACAAACAAAAATCTAAATTGGTTAGTGTTATTTTTGAAGATAAAAGTTTAGATTTAATTAGACTCCGAAATAGCAAATATAATTTTTTAAGAGAATATGAAAAATGGAAAGTGGAACTATTAATAAAAGCAATTAAACGCGGCGATTCGATTTTAAACATCATTTCACCTAATCCCGAGCTATTTAAAAATATTAATCCTAAATTAATCACTACTCTTAGAGAATTAGTATATAAAGATACTTCTGAATATCAAAAATATTTAATAAAAAATGAAATAAATTGGTGTAAAGTAGCGGTTCCAAATTCTTCCTGGGCAGAAAAAGTATTTCCTAATCTCTCGCAAAAAAACCAGTTGTCTGCTCTATGGGATGAGCTTTTCGAAGTATCTCGCATCAACAATCCTAATCCTGTCTTAGCTTGGAAAAGACATATTTCTGAATTATCTATAATAACTGATTATTTAAACAGAAAACAGTATACCTCTCTGGAATTTATTTCGCCAAGCACTAATTTAGTTATTGGTTTGTCTAAAAATCATGTCTGGGCTGGTGGAGCAGTTGAGACAGAAAAAAATCGAAAGATAAGATTTAGCCCAAATATACCAACAGAAGAAATTTTTACTTTACCTCATAGAGAAAAAGTCAATGGCGTAGTTACTTCTTCAAAACCATTAAATTATGGAGGGGTTTTTATTGAGCATTTTTCTCTTACCTTTAAAAATGGAAAAATAATAAAAGTAAAAGCTAAGAAAAATGAAAAAATATTAAAAAGAATTATAAAAACTGACGAGGGCTCCTGCAGATTAGGCGAAGTAGCCTTTGTGTCAAACAGTTCACCGGTTTCCAAATCTGGATTAATTTTCTACAGCGATCTTTTTGATGAAAATGCAGCTACCCACCTTGCGTTAGGCAAGGCCTTGAGAATTAATATTAAAAACGGCGTTAAGATGTCGGAAAAATCATTTTTAAAGGCCGGAGGCAATATCAGCCTAATTCATGTTGATTTTATGATTGGCTCAAATAAAATGGATGTCTTTGGTGTTAAAAAAGATAAAAAGATAGAGCCAATTATGAAAAAAGGTGAATGGGTTTTAGATATAAAATGAATAACAAAGAAGAAAAAATTTTAAATACTATCAAAGAGTTTTATAAAAAATTGCCAAAATTTCCAGATGGTAGAATTGATTATTCAAATGCTGATATTGCTCCAGTGATAACTGTTTTTGTAAAATACAAAGACAAGATTCTTTTATTAAAACGAAGCGATAAAGTGCGTACATACCAAGGAAAATGGAACACTGTTGCTGGTTATTTAGACGAATTAAAACCAATGCGCGAAAAAGCATTAGAAGAAATTCAAGAAGAGTTGAAAATTAATAAAAACAACATTTTATCGTTTCATATCGGAGAAACTTATAGATTTAAAGATAACAAAGTGAATAAAAACCTTGCCTTTGGCAAGAACTTTGTTTCTCGCTTCGCTCGAAATAAGACCTGGATTGTCCATCCTGTTTTAGTTGAACTAAAAAAGTTGCCAAGGATAAAATTAGATTGGGAGCATACAGAATATAAATGGATTAAGCCGAAAGAGCTGAAGAAATTTGATATAGTTACTAATCTTGAAAAAAGTTTCAAAAAAGTAGCATAATGGATACAATGAACAAAAGTATTATAATAATTATAGTAATCATTACTGTTGCAGGCGCTGGTTTTTGGTTTTATAACTGGCAGAGCCAAAGCCAGAATCAGGGCCAAGAGACAGAAGAGAAGGAACAGGACGAAATAAAAGAGGAACAGATTAAAATAGAGATTTTAAAACCAGGAACTGGCAAATTAGCTGATGTTGGCAATACAGTGGTTGTTCATTATACAGGCACATTTGAGGACGGAACAAAGTTTGATTCAAGTTTGGACAGAGAACAGCCGTTTATTTTTAAATTAGGAGAAGGACAGGTGATAAAAGGCTGGGAACAGGGGATTTTAGGAATGAAAATTGGCGAAAAGAGGAAATTAACAATTGGTCCGGATTTAGCTTATGGGAAAATGGGCATACCCGGAGCCATACCGCCAAATGCAGTTTTAATCTTTGAAGTCGAGCTTTTAGAAATTCAATAATTAAATTGATGATTTTAGAAAAAATGAACTACCTTGCCCCAAGGCGCAAGGTATCTCTTCGGGCAAGTTCTTTCGGCGGCTTTCATTCCCGCCGCTTGCGACGGGATATTTTCGCCACCGAAATAAAAAATAATTTATTCTTTTGTTCAGTTATAATAATATTTGTTATTTTCTTTTTAATTGACCTAATAATAGGAGATTCTCAATTATTTTTAATAATAAATAAAAAAATTGCCAATCCTTATTTGGATTGGATAGTTATTTCTATATTTTACCCTTTATTTTCTCTTTTATTTATTGTTCCTTTAATTTGTCTTTTTAAAAAAGAATGGAGAAGAGCAAGTTTGATTGCTTTAATCTCTGGGCCGCTGAGTTATATTATAGGTGATTTTCTTAAAATTTTAATTGCCAGACCTCGACCATTTGAAGTTCTTTCTGTCAATTTATTAGGTCCTTGGCATACCACTAGTTTTTCCTTTCCTTCTACTACTACTGCCTTAGTTTTTGGCTTAGCTCTTCCATTTTTGATTTATAAAAATAAGTTTGCAGGTTTGCTTATCCCTATTTCTTTTTTAGTTGGATTTTCTGTAATTTATACAGGGTTTCACTTTCCCTTAGATGTAATGGCTGGCGCAATTCTTTCCTTAGTGCTTGTACTTTCTCTATCTATTTTTCTGACGAAGTTTAACATCAAAAAATAATTAGTTAGGAATCATCTCTATTTTTTAATATGTCTTTGCTTACTAAAAAAATAAAAATTAAGTGGTGGCTGGCAATTTTGATTTACCTTCTTTTTGTTAGTTTGATTATGTTATTAGAAATTTTAATAATAAAATAGAAGAAAAATCTATGAAAAAATCTCTCTACGTAATCAATTACAGAGGAGAAAGAAAGCCGTTTTCTTTAATGAAGGTCTATCGGGGCGCCAGGAAAGTGGGCGCCTCAAGAGAATTGGCTCAAGAAATTAGTCGAATTATTCAAAGGGAAGCCTATCCTGGCATTAAAACCTTAGAGATTTTTGAAAGGATAAAAGAACTTTTAAATCGCCAGTCCCTTAAATTGGGAATAAAATTTTCTCTAAAAGAAGGAATGAAAAAATTGGGGCCCAGCGGTTTTCCCTTTGAGAAATTTATTGGAGAAATTTTCTTCAGACAAGGATATAAAGTTAAATTAAATCAATATCTTCAGGGTCATTGTTTGAAATATGAAATCGATTTTTTAGCCAAAAAAGGAAATCTGGTTTATGTTGGCGAGTGTAAATTTAGATCTTTATTGGAAGAAGGAAGAGTCCACTCAGAAACCGCTTTGGCTTATTGGGCTAAAACTTTAGACCTAAGAAAAGGAAACATATTTGAGAAAAAAGAGTTTAATGGTTTTAATGTAAGGCCTATTTTGGTTACTAACGCTAAATTTTCCAAGGCAGCGGCTGAATATTCAAGATGCGCAGGGATTGAGCTTTTGGGCTGGAAATGCCCTAAATCAGGAGGTCTGGAATATATAATTGATAAAAACGGTTTTTATCCTGTAACTATTTTGCCTTCTTTAAAGGAAGGTTTGGTTGACGTTTTTATTAAAAGAAAAATGATTTTAGCAAAAGATGTTTTAAAAATTAATCCTCAGAAATTTTCAAAGCAAACAGGAATTTCTGAAAAAAACTTAAATTCTTTAATAAAAGAAGCTAAAATTTTATTTGAAACATAATATGGAAGAGCAACAAAGAATTCAAAAGTTTTTACAAGAATTTTCTAAAAAATTAGCGGAAAAATTTAATAAAGATTTGGATTTTATTTTGCTGTTTGGTAGTGCGGCAAGAGGGGAATGGAAAAGAGGAATAAGTGATGTAGATTTAATAATTCAGGTTAAAAAACCAGAATTAGTGAAAGAGGTAAAAGAATATATAGACAACATATTTTGGAAATTAGATGAGAAATATGATACAAAACTCAAAGAATCCTGCTCTGTTGGTGATAAAAAAGATGAGGTTAAAAAGGCCTTAGCCAAGACCAAACTTTATGTACCCTATGAAGTTTTCGGGCCAACAGATATAGATTGGGTAAACGGCAAAATAAAGAGGAAGGACTTATTATTGGGAGCAAAGTTAGTGGCTTCCCAATCTATGCTCTTTAAGAAAATGAAATACGAAGGCAAGATTTTATGGGGAAGGGATATAAGAAAAACAATTCAGGCTAAAGCAAACTGGTGGGAGAAATTCAAAGCCATTTTAATACCATATCATATTGCCCTTTCTTCTGTTTTAGGAGCTTTATTCGTTCCAAAAATTTGCTTAAAAATGGCTGATAAAGCAGCTATTTATTCTATAGAATCTGTCTTGTTCTTTTTAGATAAACCAATCAGCAGGGGTATAAAAAAAGCTGTAGAAAAAATAGAAAAAGAAATAAAAGGAAAAGTTAGATATAAACATAGTTTCTTAGGAACTATGGAAATTGACTTAGTATTAAATTTTGATTATCAAAAATTATTGAATTTTAATTTTGCAAAAGAAGCTATAGAACTTAAATACAACTGGATAGAGCAATCCGAAAAATTTAGCAGATGGAAAACCTTGAAATTTTGTTGCCGGTCTTTGCTTTTTGTAAATGCTATGAACTGGTATGCTATATTCAAAGCAGATAGACACCGTATAATCTTAAAGCTGTTATTTGTCTTTAGGACAATCCTATTGTTCTTAATAATCTGGTTGTATTTTCGTTATTTTAGATAATCTTGTATCAAAATTTTACTCGGAATTATTTTTTTGTTCCTTTTCCTTTCTTTGGACATATTGGCCTGTTTTAGTATTTATCACAATTACATCTCCTTCTTTAATAAATAGGGGAGTGTTAACTTTTGCTTTTGTTTCTAAGGTGACTGTTTTTGTGCCTGGTTGGGAGCGGCTACCTTGAACCCCGGGTGGTGCCTCAATTACTTTCAAATTCAGTTTTATTGGTAAAGAAATATTGATAACTTTGCCTTGAAACAATAAGGCCTCAATGGTTGTTTGGTGTGTCAAAAATTTAATGCTTTCTCCGATATTTTTTTCCATCAGAGAGAACCTAAAAGAAGGGTCGTTTTCCTTGGTAAAATAAAATTGGTCGCGGTGAGAAAACAAAAATTTTGCTTTAAATATTTTAATTTCAGCTTCTTCAAAGGTATCTGAAGGATGAAATGTTTTTGAAACAACGGTTCCAGTAATTAGGTTTTTTGTTTTAACTTGCAAAACGGACTGACCTCTTCCCTTGAAAAGACGAAAGGCCTCTAAAATTTCATGCGGCTGATTATCTATAATAATATTTACTCCTTTTTCTAATTCATTAAAATTAAGCATATTATTTGACAATTTTCCACTCAATTTTTGATTCTTTATCCGCAAACTCCAACCATTGGCCATTTTTGTCAATGACATACCACTTTCTTTTTGTGTCTGACCAAACCATTGGGTCGCCTCTATAAAATGGCTTTTTAACAACCTCTTTTGGCTTTAATCGGTCTAATTCCAACCATTTTTTAAATACTGTTTCAATGGCATAATCCAGATTTCTAGATTTCGCCCATTCAGCGACCGTAGAAATGGCTTTTTTTGCTTTTTCCATTGAACCAGCAAGTTCTAAAAGCTGCTTTGCCGGCTTGGTAAACCGGGAATAAATAATCTTTCTTTTCTTAGCATTTTGTTTGAGCTCGCCCAAACTAAGCCCTTTGGTTTGAAAATAATGAGTAACAATCTGACGGATAGCAGTTTCTTGTTTTAATTTCTCATAATATTTAATCTTGCCTTTTTTCAGATATTCTTCAATTTTATCAGCGATACTTTTCCCCACGCCTTGGATTTCTTTCAAGCCCTTAACATCTCTTTTCTTGTAAATATCAACGATATCCTCTTTTAAATTTTCCAGAGCCAAAGCGGCTTTATGATAGGCCTGCGGTTTAAAAGACACTCCTTTTATTTTCAACAGTTCTTCTATTTCGTATAATATTTTAGCGATTTTTTGATTGGTCACTTTATTGATATTTTTCAACTTTGAATTTGTAAATTATTATTTTTTCTGTTTGAGGGTTGATATTGGCTTTTTGACAGGCAATAGAGATTTGTTTTTCTGAAGTATCCACTCCGTCTAAGTCAGGCAAAAGCAGTCCTGATTTAAAATGAGTCCTTGGCGCAGGTTCAAAAATAACATCAGAACCAGAAGAAAAGGACTGGGATTTTACAAGGATGCCGTATTTTTTCGGATCTAATTCATTTATGCTCTTTATTAATTCTGGTTTATTCAAAATATACACAGTATAAGATAGTTCGGGCAACTCCTGTTTCTGAATAGGGGAGAAGCGATAATCTTCAGTGGCCGCAACAATAGCATTATGAATAATTTCCTGGGCAATATTTTCTTTTGTCGGCAAATAAGTGCCAATACATCCACGTAAAACTCGCTTTCGCTCGTCACGTGGCGCGCCCCGCAAATTCTCATCTTTTTCAATAGTCACAAATGTGCCAGCTTTTCGGGTCAGAAACTCTTCTGGCAAATTTTTAGACGGAGAAATCGTCTTTCTTTCTTTTATGTAATTTTCCACCGCCTTTTTGGCAAGTGAGATATATTGATTCATAAAAAGTGTATTAAATGCCTGTAAATTCTTGCCTCTGGTTTTATTCTACAATGATTTTAGCAATAAAAAAAGAGGAGAATTGTCTCCCCATATGTCTTCTATGTGTCTTCTATATGTCTTCTAAAGAATATAATCTATAGTTCCTGGAAAGATACCAACGATCTAGCAAAAAGAGAGTGGTGCCTAAGTAAACGAAAATCGATCCTGTCACATATAAACAAATTGTCAATCCTCTTGTCAATCCTCCAAAATCCAAAGTCCATGCTACAGCTATGAATATCAATCCAGTTACCATGTTAGTTACATGGTATTTTACTCTCTCTCCAATACTCATTTCCATCTTTTTTCCAGTTATCATGCTGGTTACATAATGTTTTACTTTCTTTCCAATACTTATTTCCATCTTTTTATCACCTCCTATTCTGTTTAAAACAATGCTACACGTTACGTTCCGGATAGGATTTGAATCTGCGTCTTCGGCTCGAGAAGCTAAAATACTAAACTGAACTATCACCACCGGAGCATTATTAAAGATAGCATTTTTTACGATTTGTGTCAAGCGAAATTATCGTAATTTGAAATTTACGACGAGATAACCGACGCCGAAAGGGTATTCGTATGATAAAATTTCCGGCTGCCAATTTAAACCCGAGGCCTGTAAAATTCCTAAAAGAAAAGAAAAAGAGCGCAGGCCGCATTCGCCGGCCTCTGGAAAATATTCATCTAACTTCAAAAAATTTTTAATATCTTTTTTCTTTAGATATTCAATCAATGCCTTGTCAAATTTTGGACCATCAGGATGAAGACCATAAGGACCATCTTCTTTTAAGCAGTGAGACATATCACCAGAAGCGATCAGGGCATATCTCTTTTCTTTTTCCAATTTATTATGAACTACCCTGCCCTTCAGGGCAGGGTATCCCTCCGGGCAAGTTCTTTCGACGGCTTTCATCCCGCCGCCGAAATAAAACTTTTTTCCTCGTTGATAATAAAAATCAGGAGTTTTATCAGGAATAAATAATTGCCGGCTTGGAATACGTTGCTTAGGATTTAAGAAATAAAGCGGAACGTTAAAACCCCAATCAGGATGAGGAGAGGAAATAATAATATTGTTAGGATTAGATTCCTTTAATTTTTTTCCTAAAAACTCCAAATTTTCAATTGTTTTTTTAACTTTCTCTCTATCCTCTAGCGAGCCAACTTCAGGCAAAAGCAGGGGAGGATGAGGAGAAAAGCAAGCAAAAGAAATCATAAAAATCTCTAATTTTTAATTTAAAATTAAATTTAAATCTTCTTCGCATTTAGCGCATTTGCCGTTTTTGTCAAAACGTTTGATGGTATAGCCGAGCCGCTCAATTGCCAAAGTCCCGCATTTTGGACAATAAGTGTTTTCGCTTTCTAAACCCGGCACATTACCAGTATAAACATATTTTAAGCCAGCTTTTTTACCAATTTCAAAAGCCATTTTTAATGTCTCAACCGAAGTATCAGGTAAGTGCTGTAATTTCCAAGAAATTGTACCAGAAAATTGAGAAATATGCCAGGGCGTTTCAATACCTAACTCGTTTTTAATAAAATTAGCGATATTTTCAAACATTTCTTTAGAATCAGTTAAGGTAGGAATGACTAAAGTTGTTACTTCTAGCCAAATGTTTTTTCCTTTCAAACGCTTTAGAGTATCTAAAACTGGCTGTAATAGTCCGCCGCAGTATTTTATGTAAAACTCATCAGAAAAACCTTTTAGGTCAATATTCGCGGCGTCAAGATAAGGAGAAATTAAATCAAAAAGTTCTTTTGACCAAAATCCATTGCTAACCCAGACATTTTTTATTCCTTGCTTTTTAGCTAATTTCATTGTATCTAAAGCATATTCAGAAAAAATGGTAGGTGAAGTATAGGTATAAGCAATAGAAGGTAAATTATTCTCTTTGGCAATTTTAACAATTTCTTCTGGCGATAAATCTTCTCCTTCAATCTTTCCAGTCAATTGAGGCATTTGAGATATATCATAATTTTGGCAATTTGCACATCTAAAATTACATCCTACAGTGGCGATAGATAATGACTGAGTACCGGGTAAAAAGTGAAATAAAGGTTTTTTTTCAATAGGATCAATATTACAGGCAATAGCTTTGCCATAATTCAGGGCATAAAGTTTTCCATCAATATTTTCTCTCACACCGCAAATCCCTCTCTTTCCTTGTTCAATAACACAATAATGAGCGCAATTTCGGCACTGAACAATTTTGTTCTTTAGTTTTTTGTAAAGATATGCTTCTTTCACCCCCACACCATAATAAGCACCGGCACCTTTGGTGCCAAAAGACGAAGTATGTGTTTGTTTGGTGTGGGGGTTCATTATCTTAATTATACCTTAATTTTGAACCAATACATAATCTTGACAAAGAAAGGTTATTATGTTAATTTGTTAATAACAGTTCCTAAAATAGGAGGTTGAATATGGCAGAAAAAACAATCCAAAGCAGATTAGATGGATCTTTGAAAAAAGAAGAAGTAAACTTTCGGCAAGACGAGGTTTTTATTGCCTATACGATAATACTTTATGCAGAAGTTGGGGATACTTGGAGAAACATTCTCAAGAGAATTTCTGAATATTTTCCATTAATAAGATACAAAAACGAGAATGGAATAAAAAATGTTCTGCGAAAAATAGAGCGGATAGGAGCAATAGAGATGAAAGAGACCTGCAATGGAAGTAAAATAACAAAAATCTCTGATGAATGCATAGAAGAATTTATAAAATTCCACAGAAATATCCTAGAGGCCCAAAGTTTTCTTGAAGAGTATTCCCTAATTATAGATAAAAAAGTGGTTTGCTTAGCTTAGCAAACCCTATTTTTTTTTGTTTTTTGTCCAGAATTTATAATAAAACGTCTATCACCACCTTCTCTGACATCTCTTTATACCTATTTCGTATGGTAACTTCGGCCACGAATCAAACGTTTTTTCATTGCTTTCCGGTACAATACTGATGCCGCTTCTCTGATGTCTCTTGAGAGTCCAAGCGCACAAGCCATTCGGTCTATCTCAGAAAGAGCGAAAATAAGACTCCTTTCACTAGTCATAAGTCCACTATCTCTAACTCTACGTCGCATTCTTCGAAAATCATCTCGTCCTTGAAAATCTTTAGGAAGAAGATTACTTAGTCCTTTATCATGTATTCTATTAGTCATTGGTGCTCCGACCCTCACTCTCTTTGAGAATTGCTCAGAGTCAAAAGCCCGCCATTCCGGGCCAAGGTCTATGATATTTTCTGCTATTACCATACCACACTCAGCACAATAAAGTTCGGCGCGTTTGCGATCCAGTATTAAATCTTTAGAGCCGCATTCAGGACACTTTCTTATTCTATTTGGACCTTCTATATTTAAGTTTTCATCATTATTATCATTATTCTGGACAAAATTACGTTTCAATCTTTCTTTAGCTTCTACACTCACTTTTATCATCTCCAGTTGTTAAACAACTATTTTTCAACCATAACAATTTCTTGAAACTAAGTCAATATTTTGCTATAATTAAACCACAGTTTAATTTCAAGGTTCTGCCGAGCAAAGCAAGGCAGGTTCTTATTGTTAAGTAATGAAAAGAATTTTTATTGCTATAAATCTGCCTGAAAAGATAAAAAAAGAACTTTTATCCGAGCAGGAAAAATGGCCCGAACTGCCAATTAAATGGGTAAAACCGGACAATCTTCATATTACTCTGATTTTTCTTGGTAATATTAATGACCAAGAGATTTTAGAAATTGATAAAACTGTTAAAGGAATTACTGCACGACATCAGCCCTTTTCAATAAACTTGAATAGAATTTGCTACGCCCCTCCTAAAAAAATACCACCACGGATGGTTTGGGCAGAAGGAGAAAAAGTAAAGGAATTAGCTGATCTAAAACAGGACTTAGAAAAATCTTTAATTGATTCTGGAATTAACTTTACTCCGGAAAACAGAGATTTTAGGCCCCATATTACTTTAGGAAGAATAAAGACCTGGGAATGGAGTAGAATAGAACCAGAGGAAAGACCAGAAATAGACGAAGAAATCTCTTTAAACTTTCCAGTAAATTCTATTGAGATGATGGAAAGCCAGTTGAAACGTGGGGGAGCGGAGTATGCGATTTTAGAAAGCGTAAAATTATGAAAATTCACTTTATCGGTATTGGCGGAATAGGCGTTTCAGCTTTAGTCCAGTATTATTTAGCAACAGGCGAGCAAGTTTCTGGTTCTGATTTGGTCTCTTCAGAAATCACTGAAAAATTAAAAAAGCAAGGAGCAAAAATTTTCATTGGAGAACAAAAAGCAAAAAATTTGAATAAATATCTAGGTAGAGAAAGATTCGAATCTTTAAAAGTGATTTATAGTCCGGCAGTCAAAGAAGATAACCCGGAATTAAAAGAGGTAAGAAAACTTGGTATTAAATCTTTGTCTTATCCAGAGGCATTAGGAGAATTAACAAAAAAATACTTTACCATTGCCATAACTGGCACTCATGGCAAAAGTACAACCACAGCAATGGCTGCTTTGGTTTTAATTAAAGCCGGATTTGACCCGATGGTGATTGTGGGTACAAAATTAAAAGAATTTGGGAATTCAAATTTCCGAATGGGCAAAAGCAAATACTTAATAATTGAGGCCTGCGAACATGAAGAATCATTTTTAAATTATTGGCCTAAAATTGTTGTTATTACCAACATTGAAAGAGAACACCTTGATTATTATAAAAACTTAAAGAATATCTTAAAAGCTTTTGGTGAGTTTTTCTTGCATTTACCAAAAAATGGAGTGTTGGTAGTAAACAAAGATGACAAAAATATAAAAAATTTAATTTCCAATTTCCAATTTCCAATTTCCAATAAATTTTCAATTATCAATTTTCAATTATCAAAAATATCAAAAGATGTTAAAAAATTAAAGAAAATATTAAAGGTACCTGGTGAACACAATATTTATAATGCTTTAGCTGCTTTGAATATAGCCAGAGCTTTAAAAATTCCAGATAAGGTTAGTTATCAAGCATTATCAGAATATAAAGGAACTTGGCGCCGTTTTGAGCTTACGCACGCAAAACTAAGCGAAACTAAACGCAAAACTACGCGAAAAATAATAATTGTTTCTGATTATGCTCATCATCCAACCGAAGTAAAGGCAACTTTAAAAGCTTGTAGAGAAAAGTTTGTCAAGCAGAAAATTTGGTGTGTTTTTCAGCCGCATCAATATCAGCGAACTTATTATTTATTTAATGATTTTGTTAAGGTCTTTAAAGAGGCATTAGACGAGAACTGGATTGATAAGTTAATTATTACAGATATTTATGATGTGGCTGGTAGAGAGGATAAAGAAATTAAAAAGAAGGTAAGTTCTAAAGGACTGGTTAAAAAAATAAAAGAGGGCTTGAAAAATTCTGCTGTAGCAAGAAATGTTAAACATATTTCATCCATTAACCAAACAGCGGTCTATCTAAGGAAGAATTTAGAAAGCAGAGAAATCCTAATTATAATGGGAGCAGGGGACATTTATCAATTAAGTGAAAAAATAGTTTTCCACAGGTAGCTATTGTTTGACAAGTTAATATGGTGTTATAATGGGATAATAAAATAATCGATTTGGGCAGATAAGGAAGCCCTTAAAAAGGTCGTAGAGTTTATCCAGCACCTTTTTAGAGTACAAGTACAATCGATGTAGAATTTAATGTTTCACCGAAAAGGTGCTTGGATTTATTAAATAATTATCTTAATTAATATGGAAACTCTTACTTGGATAATTTTAATTCTTGTGGTAGCAGCAGTTGCCGGAGTTGTTTTGATGAAAAAAAAGAAGGGCGGAGGTTTACCTCAGGGGCCAACAAGCCAAACACCTCCGACTCCTGGAGTTTAAGATATTTTCGAGATTTTTTTAAAGCCCTGCCTTTCAGGCAGGGCTTTAATTTTAATAAAAACTTTATTTTTAATAGTAAATCTGATATAGTAAGAAAATAGTAAAAAATATGGAAATTATTCAAGAATTCAAAATTATTTGGGAATATTTAAGAAAATATAAAAAAGCAGTTAAAAAAACTGCTATTTTAGCTATGGTCGGAGCAACTATTACTGCTATTATTCCCTATATTTATGGTAGATTAGTAGATGCGGTTTCTATTGAAGTATTTAGCTTGGATTTTGTTTTAGCTCTTTTGGGAATTTGGGTGCTGATGAGTTTATGCTCTGCTATCTTAAAAAGAATAGTTTCTGTAAGTGCGAGTTTTACCTCTATTAATATTTCCAATGATTTAATCTGTGAAAGTTCTGAACATATTATAAATTTACCATTAAGTTTTCATAAAGAGAAAAAGGTCGGTGAAATTTTATCCAGAATTACCCGTGCTTGCGAGCGTTTACGAGAAATCATTGGATATATGACTTTTTGGATACTTCCTCAATTTTTTACCGTTCTTGTGGGAGTGACTATTTTATTTTTTGTGGATTGGCGGTTGTCTCTCGGAGCTTTAACAATCTTTCTTCCATCTATAATAATTACTATTTACAGAACTCCTTCAATTTTAGAAGCATCAAAAAAATTAAATGAGAAGTTTGATCAAGGCTTAGGCATTATAAACGACTCTTTTTTGAATGTTCAATCTATTAAATCTTGTGCAGCAGAATGGTTTCAAAAAGAGAAAATTGATTCCTCGTATAAGAAAGAAGTCGCTTCTGCTTTTAAAAAACTTATTATTCTTTGGCATAATACTACTTTATGCCAACAAATTATTCTCTCTTTGGGCTTTCTAATAATTTTTGGCTATGCAATTTTTCTCTTAAAAATAAATCAGATTACGAGCGGTGAGTTAATAATGTTTTTAGGATACTTAAACCTTGTCCAAGCACCTTTATCTGATCTTCTTTATCAATGGATATCTTTCCAGCAAGGCATGACTGTTATTAAAAGAGCGAGAAAATTATTATTTATAAAACCAGAACATTACAATTTAGAAGGTAAAATCTTAAAAGAAGTCCAAGGAAAAGTAGAATTTAAAAATGTTAGTTTTGGCTATAAAGAGAAAAATTTGATTTTGACAGATATTAATCTTACTGCGCCAGCCGGTAAAAAAATCGCTATTGTTGGCGGCAGCGGCGAAGGAAAAACTACTTTAGTAGATTTAATTTCTCTTTATTTTATTCCAACACGAGGCAAAATCTTAATTGATAGTATAGACATTAAAAAATTAAATCTTTCATTTTTAAGAAAAACTATCGCTTATGTGCCTCAAGAAATAATTTTGTTTAATGATACAATTAAAAGCAATATTCAATATGGAAAACCCAATGCTTCTGAGCAGGAAATTATAGAGGCGGCAAAAGCTGCTAATGCTCATAATTTTATTGAAGCATTTCCCAAAAAATATGAGCAATTAGTAGGGGAACGGGGAATTAAGCTTTCTACTGGTCAAAAACAGCGACTGGCTATTGCTCGGGCTTTAATTCGTAACCCAAAGATTTTGATTTTAGACGAAGCCACCTCTTCATTAGATATGGAATCAGAAAGATTGGTCCAGGGGGCATTGGAAAAGTTGATAAAAAATCGAACGACTTTTATTATCGCCCATCGCTTAAGCACTGTCCGAAACGCTGACAAAATCTTGGTCTTGGAAAAAGGAAAAATAGTAGAGCAGGGAACCCATAAAGAACTTATTAAGAAGAAAGGCAGATACTTTAAATTTTACTCGCTACAATTTAAAATTTAATGTATAGCAAATCAAAGATTTGATATATCAGACTAAAGTTTGCTATAATGAGAGAATGGAACGGATATTATCTATTGAAACAACTAAATACATTGGAAAAGAGGTTAAAATAGCTGGGTGGGTGAATTCGCGAAGAGACCACGGCAAGATTATTTTTATTGACCTTCGGGATAGTTCAGGATTGGTGCAAATGATATTTGGACAGGAATTTGAAAAAGACAAAACAGCTCAAGAAATGAGGCCTGAATGGATAATTGAAGTAGAGGGTCTCGTAAATAAAAGACCAAAAGGGATGGTCAATCCTAAACTGACTACTGGAAATATAGAAATAAAAGTAAAAAAATTAAAAGTTTTGTCTAAGGCAAAAACCCTGCCTTTTTCTATTGAAAATGATGGTTATGAGATAAATGAAGAAAAACGGTTAAAATATCGTTATTTGGATTTAAGAAGAAATCGATTGAGAAAAAATTTGAAAACTCGCCAAAAGGTTATTCAGTTTATGCGAGATGCATTGGAAAAACAGGGATTTATAGAAATTGAAACACCGCTTTTAACAAAATCAACACCAGAGGGAGCCAGGGATTTTCTGGTGCCAGCTCGCTTACAGCCCGGAAAATTTTATGCTTTGCCTCAAAGTCCACAGCAGTATAAGCAGCTTTTAATGGTAGCCGGAATTGAAAAATATTTTCAAATCGCCAGATGTTTAAGAGACGAAGACCCAAGAGCAGACAGGCAGGCAGAACATACTCAATTGGATATTGAAATGGCATTTATTAATCAGGAAGAAATTTTGGATTTGATAGAAAAACTATATATATCCATAATAAAAAAAATATTTCCGGAAAAAAGAATTACCAAAATTCCTTTTTTTCGACTCACTTATAAAAAAGCAATGGAAAAATACAAAACTGACAGACCAGACCTTCGGAGGAATAAAAAAAACCCGGATGAATTAGCTTTTGCTTTTGTCACTGACTTTCCAATGTTTGAATGGCACCCAGAGGATAAAACCTGGGGAGCTGAACATCATCCTTTTACCAAACCCCAAACAGAAGATATCAAAAAAATAAAAAAGAATCCAGAGAAAATTTTAGCTTTTCAATATGATTTTGTTCTAAATGGACAGGAGATTGGCGGAGGAAGTATTAGAACAACAAATTTAGATGTTTTAACTGCTGTTTTTGAGGTTTTAGGCCATAAAAAATCAGAAATTAAAAAGAAGTTCAAAAACTATTTTGAAGCGTTTAGCTATGGTGTGCCGCCTCATGGAGGGATTGCTCCAGGGATTGATAGATTTTTAGCCGTGGTCTTAAACGAACCGAATATTCGGGAAGTCATTGCTTTCCCTAAAACAGGTGACAACCGCGATTTAATGATGGATATCCCATCGGATGTAAGCGAAGAACAATTAAAAGAATTACATATTAAAACAAAAAAAAAGTAAATACATTGAGATGAAAATAAAAATCTTCTTCATAGTTTTTTTAATCAGTCTGCCTTTTTGGTGGGGGATAAATGTTTTAGAGCAAAATTTAGAGAATTTTTTCTTTTTGGAGATTGCCAAAAATAATCCTGAATTTTTTATTGCCCAGGTATCTCAATATCCTCATCAAAACATAGAAAAGGAAGGCAAGGAATTATCAGAACAAGAATTAGAAGAAGAATTATCGGAAAACGAAAAATTATTGGAACAAGAATCAGAAAATTCAGAGATTAGCGCCCAATCAATTATCTCTGTTCTAGTTGATTCTCAAGACAAGGAAGAAATCATTTTTGAAAAAGATATTTCTAAAAAACTACCTATTGCCAGTTTAACTAAATTGATGACTGCTTTAATAGCTTTGGAAACCTATGATATGGACCAGAAAGTAATAATAAGCAAGGAAGCAATGGAACAGCCGGAAGAAAAAGGGAAATTAAGCCCAGGAGAAAATCTCTCAGTAGAAAACCTTTTACATATTATGCTTATTGAATCAAGCAATGATGCTGCCTATGCTTTGTCTGAAGGAAAAATTGTGGGACAAGAAGAATATATAGGAGAAGAGTCCTTTGTGGCAATGATGAATTTTAAAGCAAAAGAGTTAGGGCTTGAAAATACTCATTTTGTTAATTCTGTTGGCATAGGCGAAACAGAAGAGCCAAAACATTACTCAACAAGTAAAGATTTAGTAAAACTTTCTCAATATATAATGAAAGAACATCCTCAAATTTTTGAAATAAGCAGAAAAAAATCTTATGAAGTTTTAAATTCCGATGGTTCTGTCCATCATTTTATAGCATCTAATACTAATAAACTTTTAGACCTCCCTATTAAAACATGGTGGGGGATAGAGATAATTGGCTGCAAAACCGGCTGGACCCCAGAAGCCCAGGGCTGCCTTCTTTTAGTAATGAAAAAAGAAAACCAAGATGGTTATTTAATTAATGTAATCCTGGGTTCAGAAGACAGGTTTGAAGAAATGAAGAAATTAATATATCAAACAATTTCTCTATGACTCTCTTTACTTTCAGTGTAGTTAAAATTTTTCTTATCTCCTCGTTCACGGCAATTATTGCCATTTTTCTGGCTCCTTTTTTAATTAAATTTTTATACAAAATCAAATTTTGGAAAAAAGAAGCCAGAACTAAAACTATTACTGGAGAGGAAGCAGAAGTTTTTTATTCTCTACATAAGGATAGGGAAGTGAGCGTGCCCAGAGGCGGCGGTTTAATAATTTGGTGCTCTGTTCTTATAGTTATTTTTCTATTTTATTTAATAAGTAAATTCTCTGACATCTGGTGGCTGAAATCCCTCAATTTTTTATCACGAGGAGAAACCTGGCTGCCTCTGTTTACTTTAATAACTGCTTCTTTGGTTGGTTTAACAGATGACATTTTACAGGTCTTTGGAAAAGGAAAATATATTGCTGGCGGCATGGCTTTTAAAAGACGAATGCTGATGGTGATTTTAATTGGAGCAATCGGTGCTTGGTGGTTCTATAGTAAGCTGGGCTGGGATTCTATGCATATTCCTTTAGTAGGTGATTTTTCTTTAGGAATTTGGTATGTTCTTTTATTTATTATTACTATGTTGGCTTGCTGGAGCAGCGGAGTAGTTGATGGAATAGACGGTTTAGCCGGCGGGGTTTTTGCTTCCATTTTTGGCGCTTTTGCTGTTATTGCTTTTTCCCAGGGAAAAGTAGATTTAGCTGCTTTTTGTATTGCTATTACCGGAACATTGTTTGCTTTTTTATGGTTTAATATCCCTCCGGCTAAATTTTATATGGGAGAAACAGGTATATTGGGACTAACTACTACTTTAGCTGTTGTTGCTTTTCTAACTAATTCTTTAATCGTCTTGCCGATAATCGGCGGTCTTTTGGTAATTGAATCCGGCTCTGTTATTTTACAGCTTTTATCCAAAAAATTCCGAAAAAAGAAAATCTGGTTATGCACGCCAATTCATCACCACTTTGAAGCCAAAGGATGGCTTCCCTATAAAGTAACAATGAGATTTTGGATTATCGGAATTGTCTTAGCCATCATCGGCACCGCCATCCGTTTATTAGGTTGACTTATTTTATTTTTTGGGTTAAAATAAAAAAGAGGTAATGGACATGAACATAGAAAAGACAATAGGAACAATAATGGATTGCCTGGGAATTGATGAAAGTTTTGAGGGCATCCAACAATGGAAACAAGTAATGCAAGAAGGACTTGAGAAACTAGAAAATGGTGAATACCGAAATTAGTTTCAGAACCAGAATATAAAGAGGGTATTCTTTATCCTCTTCCTTTTTATTCAAAAAGTTGTTGACTGTTCTTCCAATTATTTTTTTGAGCAAATCAAAAAAACAAGGTTCTTAAGTGAAGCGAAAGGTTCTTATTTTTTTTGATTTCAGCTAAATTTTAGAATATAATGAAGTTATTATGGAAAAAGTTGATAGATTAAGAAAAAAATATCCGAGATTTGTTTATGAAAAATATTTTTATCAAATCTTTAAAAATGATTTAAAGATTTTTTTTGATTTTAGGATAGCTCCTGACATTAGATTTAGACCAACAATAATTGTAAAAAATATTGACAAACAAAATTTATCAATGATCAGTGATAAATTATTAGATAATCTTGTTTTTCATTTGGGTTTAATGGAAATTCCCAGTTATTGGAAAACTACTTGCTCGCCAGAAATTGAAATTAGAGCCGGCTATTTAAATAAAGAACAAATTAAATGGTGGAAAGATTTAATTATCAATGGAATGGGCCAATTCTTTTATGAAAATAGGATTGATTTCAGAGAGTCAAGTTTTCTAAAAATTATTTCAAATGAGCAAAAAAGCGGGCGAAGACGGACTTCGCCTGCTTCGTTCAATTTGGGCGAAGTCCGTCCTCGCTTTGTCTCGCAAAAAAATAGATTTTTAATCCCAATGGGAGATGGCAAGGATTCAATTGTTACTTTAGAGCTGCTAAAAAGAAAAAAGTTAGAGGTTAATTGTTTTATTGTTAATCCTTTTAAAGAGCATTTTAAGATTTTGAAAATCGCAGGAATTAAAAACCCCGTAATTGTAGAACGGAAAGTTGATCCAACTTTATTAGCATTGAATCGAAAAGGATTTTTAAACGGACATACGCCGATAACTGCTTTAATTTCCAACTTAGCAGTTTTTTGCGGAGTTTTATTTGGTTATGGAAACGTAGTAATGTCCTGCGAGAAAAGCGCTAATGAAGGTAATATAAAATACTTGCCCCCACACCATAATGGAGACATGCCGCTTTCAGCGGCGAAATTAGCAAGGCCAGCCCCCATTTGGTGTGGGAGTAAAGGAAAAATCATTAATCATCAATGGTCAAAAAGTTTTGAATTTGAGGAAAAATTCCGATATTATTCTAAGAAATATTTAACAAAAGAAGTAGAATATTTTAGTTTTTTGCGTCCTTTATATGAAATTCAAATAGCAAGATTATTCTCTAAGCTTACAAAATATTTTTCGGTTTTCCTTAGTTGTAATGAGGCATATAAAACTGCTTCTGGAACCAAAAAACCAACTGGCAAATGGTGCGGGAAATGCTCAAAATGCTTGTTTATTTGGACAATTTTATATCCTTTTGTAAAAGAAAAAGAGCTGATTAAAATTTTCAAAAAAAATCTTTTTAAAGATAAGAATCTAATTCCAATAATGAAAGAACTAATAGGGGATAGTAAATGCAAGCCACTTGAATGTGTGGGCACAAAAAAAGAAAGCTTAATTGCTTTTTACCTATCATACAAAAAATCCATAGGTGACACCTATGGCAATTTCTATGGCAATAGTGATAATTTATCGGCTTTGTTGAAATACTTTCAAAATAAAGTTTTACCGAATTACTCAAAATTAAAATTAGAAAATGATTCAAAAAGGATATTAAATTCATGGAATAAGCAAAATAATCTTCCTAAAAAATTTGACAAAATTTTACGAAAAGCATATTATAAATGAAAAGAAATTGGCTATTTAGCATAAGAATATAGAGAGAAAACAGGAGAAAAAAATGAATCTTGTAGAAATATTACAGGAGTTTGAGAAAGAGAGTAAGATAGAAAGAAAGCATAAAGGAAATTTGCTTCCGAGATGTGTAGATAAAGGATGGATTCGGCTGAACACAGAAAAGAATACTGCCGAACTTACATCTAGAGGGAAGAATAGATTAGCGAAGTATAAGAGACAAAAGAATAATAGAAGGGGATGATAAAAATGGCGAAAGAAATCATAGCAGATGATAGCTGGAAAAAAAATGCTGGGAAAACAATACTAGTATTGAACGGAAGAGTAATATTCGCCGATGAAGACATTAAGAAAGTAGAGAAAAGAAGGCTTTCCTATTTTGAACCATCCCTACGATCTCAGATAGATATAGTCCGTATACCAACAGCAGAAGAGGAAGAGGAAGAGATGCTAAAAGACATCGATATGTTGTCAAAAAAATATGGGGGAATTCGTGAGGTTATCGAGATTTTCTCTAGCTTGTATGCAAAAGGAAAAATAGCACCTGAAACGAGAGTAGGTTTAGGATTTTGCAGTTGGTGGAAAAAAAAAGACAAAATAAACAAAAAAGTAAAAGATAGGGACTAAATAGTTCCTCTTTTTTTTGACGATTTGAGGATTTTAAGTTATGATAAAAAAATAAACCCTGTTAGAAATTCGTTTATCATGATGAAATTAGAGGAATTAAAAAATAAGAGAATCTTGATTTTAGGTTTAGGAAAAGAAGGAATAGATAATTTCAAATTCTTGAGAAGGCTATTTCCGAATAAAGTTTTGGGATTGGCTGACAAGCAACAAGTTAAAAGTAAAAAGTTAAAAGTTAAAAGTGCAAGATTTCATTTGGGAAAAAATTATCTTAAAGCACTGAAAAATTATGATGTGATAATTAAATCACCTGGAATACCAATTCATCTGCCAGAGGTTGAAAATGCCCTAAAACAAGGAAAGATAATTTCCCAGACAGAAATTTTTTTTGAGAATTGCCCTGGAACAATTATTGGCATCACTGGCACCAAAGGAAAAAGCACTACTACTTCTTTAATTTACAAAATTCTAAAGGATGCTAAGTTAAAAGTTCATTTAATCGGGAATATTGGAAAACCAGTTTTATCTTATTTAGAAAAAGCAAAAGCAAACGATATTTTTGTTTATGAATTATCTTGCCATCAATTATATAATCTCAAAAAAAGCCCTCACATCGCGGTTCTTTTAAACATTTACCCGGAGCACCTTGATTATTACAAAAATTTTAAAGAATATATAAAAGCAAAAGCAAATATTACTCGCTGGCAGGCAAAAAACGATTATTTAATTTTTAATTCCCAAGACAAGATTGTGAGAAAAATTGCCAAAAAATCAAAGGCAAAAAAAATTCCGATTAAAGGAAAATTTAATCTCTTAAATGTATCTGCAGCCAAAGAGGTAGGAAAAATATTTAAGCTTTCTTCTAAAGAAATCGTCAAAGCGGTTAAAAACTTTAAACCTTTGCCGCATCGATTAGAGTTCGTGGGTATCTATAAAGGAATTAAATTTTACAATGATTCTTTGTCTACTATCCCAGAAACCACTATTGCTGCTTTAGAGACATTAGGAAAAGATGTTCAGACATTAATTTTGGGCGGCTATGATAGGGGATTGGATTTTAAAAAACTGGGCCAAAGAATAGTGAGAAGTAAAGTAAAAACATTGATTTTATTTCCAGCTACTGGTAAAAAAATTTGGACTTCTATTGTTTCTAAAAAACGGTTTAAAGCTTTCTTTGTTGATAATATGAAGGAGGCAGTAAAATTAGCTTATAAACACACCAAAAAAGGAAAAATCTGTTTATTATCGCCAGCTTCACCAAGTTTTGGTGTTTTTAAAGATTACAAAGAAAGAGGAAATTCATTTAAAAAGCACATTTCAAAAATTTGATATATCAAGCTAAAGCCTGCTATAGCAAATCAGAGATTTGATATATCAGAATTTTTGATATATCAAAAATTCTGTTATAATAAAACAATGAAAGAGGGCTATATTCAACATCCTGATTATATTCTCTTGGGAATAACAACTACTTTAATAAGCTTGGGAATTTTAATTCTGGCTGACATTTCTGCTCCTCTTTCTCAAGAAAGATTTGGCAATAGCAGTTATTTTTTAATTCATCAAATCAAATATGGATTAATACCTGGAATTATATTGGGTTTCTTGGCTTATAAAATTTCTTTATCTTTTTTAAAAAAATGGTCCTTGGCTCTGCTTTTGCTAAATTTAATCTTTTTAGGATTAGTTTTTCTACCCGGAATTGGCGCTAATGTATGGGGAGCCTCTCGCTGGATAAATTTAGGATTTATTTCCTTCCAGCCATCAGAATTCTTAAAAGTTAGTTTTATCATCTACTTAGCTGCTTGGTTAAGCCATTCTGGTATTAAAATAGAACATCCAAAAAAGAAAATAAAGAAAGTAGTTACTGAGAAAATATCCAAAAGATTGGCTCCTTTTTTAATAATTATTGGTCTGATAAGTTTATTCTTGATTCTTCAGCCAGATATAAGCACCTTGGGTATTATTGTTTTAGTGGCTGTTCTAATGTATTTCTCTGTAGGGACCCCTTTTTGGCACAGTGTTTTTATGGTTGTAGCTGGTTTATCCGCTTTGGTGTTTTTAGTAAAAACAGCTCCTTATAGGTTTAATCGAATTTTAGCTTTTTTCAAACCAGAGATAGATCCTATGGGAATAAGCTATCAAATAAAACAGTCGTTAATAGCTATTGGCTCTGGAGGAATATTTGGATTAGGTCTGGCAATGTCTTATCAAAAGTTCGGATTTCTGCCTCAATCAATGTCAGATTCAATCTTTTCTATATATGCTGAAGAAACCGGCTTTATTGGAAGTTTATTTTTAATTCTTCTTTTCTTATTTTTCTTTTGGCAAGGATGCAGGCTTTTCAAAAAAAAGTCAGATGAATTTTCCCGGCTTTTAACTCTAGGAATTTGCTCTTGGATTAGCATCCAAGCATTAGTTCATATTGGTTCAATGATTGCTGTTTTCCCCTTAACTGGTATTCCTTTGCCTTTTATAAGTTATGGCGGCTCACATCTTCTGGCTGAAATGATTGGAGTAGGGATACTTTTAAATATTTCTAAAAATACATTATGAAAATCTTATTCACAGGTGGTGGCACTGGAGGTCATATTTTTCCAGTAATTGCCATTACCAGAGAAATTAAAAAAATCTACAGAAATCAAAACTTAACTTTTCATTATATTGGTCCAAAAGATGATTTTGGTTCTTCTTTGCTTTCTAAAGAAGGAATTCAAGTCAAGGCCATTTTGGCTGGTAAGGTTAGAAGATACATAGGAATAAAAAGTTTTTTTCAGAATATAATAGATATCTTATTTAAGACACCTATTGGAATTTGCCAGTCGTTTTGGTATGTTTTTGTTCTTGCTCCTGATGTTATTTTTAGTAAGGGCGGCTATGGTTCAATCCCAGGAACGTTTTCTGGCTGGCTTCTGCGAGTGCCAATTTTTCTGCACGAATCTGATATAACAGCCGGGTTAGCTAACCAAATTTTGAGTAAATTTTCTTTGGAAATTTTTGTTTCTTTTCCAGTTGAAAAGACCAAACCATTTCCTAAAGAAAAAATGATTTCAGTCGGAAATCCTATTAGGGCTGAAATTTTAGAAGGAAAAAAGGAAGAAGCAAAAAAATCATTAAAATTAAGCGGGATAAAACCAGTAATTCTAATTATGGGCGGTTCCCAGGGAGCTCAAAGAATTAATGATAAAATTTTACAAATTTTAGCTGACCTTTTGAGGAATTTTGAAATTATTCATCAGACCGGTTCTAAAAACTTCAAAACCGTTCAATCTGAATCTAAGGTAGTAATTCCTAAAGAATTAGAGAATTATTATCATCCCTTTGCTATTTTAGACGAAAAAACCCTGAAAAGTGCTTATGCTGCTTCAGATTTTATTGTTTCCAGGGCTGGTTCTGGTTCTATTTTTGAAATTGCTGCTTTAGGCAAACCTTCTATTCTAATCCCTTTGCAAGAGGCAGCCCAAGATCATCAATTAAAAAATGCTTATTGTTTTGCTGAAACAGGCGCTTCTATCGTTATAGAAGAATCAAATTTCACTCCCCACTTCTTTTTGGAAAAATTAAAATATTTATTTTTTCAAAGACAGAATATAAAAGATATGGCTGAGAAAGCAAAAAGATTCTCTAAACCAAAAGCAGCCAGAATCATTGCCGGATATCTTGTAGAATACCTAAAACAATAATCAATAATCAATGATCAATAGTCAATAATCAATAGTCAATGGTTAATAACCAATCAAATAAAATTAGAACAAGAATTGCTCCTTCGCCCACAGGCCTTTTACATATTGGCACTGCCAGAACTGCTCTTTTTAACTATATCTTTGCTAAGAAGTTTCAGGGAAACTTCATTTTAAGGATTGAAGATACTGATTCGGAAAGGTCAAAAAAAGAATATGAAAAAGATATTGTAGAAAGCCTGGACTGGTTAGGAATAAAATGGGATGAATGCTATAGACAGAGCGAGCGAATGGATATTTATGAGAAATATATTAAAAAACTATTAAAGGAAGATAAGGCATATTACTGTTTTTGCACAGAAGAAGAATTAGAAGCCCAGAAACAATACCAAATTTCCATTGGTCAAGCAGCTTGTTATTCAGGAAAATGCAGAGGTTTGCCTAAAGAGGAAATAAACAAAAACTTAAAAGAAAAAAAACCTTTTGTTGTCAGGTTTAAAATTTCTGATTCCTCTAAAAAAATAGCTTTTGATGACTTAATCAGGGGAAAAATTGAATTTGATTCCGAGTTAATTGGGGATTTCATTATTAGTAAAGGACTAAAAAAACCTTTTTATAATTTTGCTGCTGCTGTAGATGATTTTGAAATGAAAATTTCCCATATCATAAGAGGAGAAGACCATATTTCTAATACCCCAAAACAAATTCTCATTCAACAGACCTTAGGTTTTTCCCAACCAAAATATGCTCATTTGCCTTTAATTTTAGGTCCTGATAGGAGTAAACTAAGCAAAAGGCATGGGGCAACCGCAATTTCCGAGTACAGAGAAAAAGGCATTTTACCAGAAACCTTAATTAATTTTATGGCTTTTTTAGGTTGGAATCCAGGCACAGAAAGAGAAATATATAATATTGTCTCTTTAATCAAAGAATTTTCTTTAGAAAATGTCCAAAAAGGAGGAGCTGTTTTTAATATCAAACGATTAGATTATCTAAACGGCTTTTACATCCGGCAGAAATCAGATAAAAAAATAACAGAATTGTGTATTCCATATTTAATAAAAGCTGATTTTATAGAGCCGATAGATATTGATTGTCCTGATGGAGTTAATTGCCCTGAGACCGTTTCTTTATTTGAAGAAGAAAAGCCTGAATTTAAAATAAAGGAGGGCGACGAAATCATTGATTTTGATTATTTAAAAAAAATTGTAAAAATATATCAGGAGCGATTAAGATATTTATCAGAAATTGCTGAATTAACAGATTTCTTTTTTAAAGACAAATTAGAGTATGATAAGGATTTGTTACAATGGAAAGATATGACTGACAAAGAAGTTTTTAATACTCTTGACAAATTAGAGAAAATATTGTCTAAAATAGAAGTCAAAGATTTTAATAAAGAGAACTTAGAAAAGATTTTAATGCTTGAAGCTGAAAAAATAGGGGATAGAGGAAAACTTTTATGGCCATTGAGAGTGGCCCTGACAGGAAAAAAGGCCTCTGCGCCACCTTTTGAAATAGCGGAAATTTTAGGGAAGGAGAAAACGCTAAAGAGGATAGGGGAAGCAAAAAAATTGATAAAATAAAAAAGAGAGGGCTTAAAAAGTGTCCTCAAATTATATTTTATATTTATCTCACTTAACAACAAACCATTCATAGTAGGATATTGTTAATCCCACTGGTGCTCCGATATAACATGGTAGTCCAAAATAATCCATATTTGCACCTACTACGACACATATGACTCCTACAATTATAATCCTCAACAATCTCATTCTTCCATACTCACCTCCTATTTCTTTTTCTTTTTCAGTTTTCTCTTAGTTTATTTTTTTTTATTACCTTCTATGAACTACTTAAGATTATACAAAATACACTTAAAATGTCAAGCTTTTAAAGATATATATAATATAAAACAGGGCAGAATAAAAAAAAGAGGAATCACGATTTAATTCCTCTATCATAGAACAATAATTCCTATATAGGCCAGCAATAAAATAAGGAGTATTCCTCCTATGTCTATCGCAATATTTGCAATATTTTTCACAAATCCTTTTTCTATCATCTTAACCTCCTAAATGAACTACTTAAAATTATACAAAACTATAATAATATTGTCAACCCCTGTGATAATTTGCGGCTTGATTTTGCCTCAAGTTGTTTTTGCCCAGACAACAGTTGAAACACCGAGTACTTTTACAGAAGCCAAGGACTTTATAATAAGATTAGTTAAGCCCTTGCCCAATACTATGAAAGATATCTGGCAAAACCAAGTTCTGCCTGTATGGCGCAATATGGCAGAAAAGTTTTCTAATTGGTGGAAAACATCGGTTTTGCCCTGGCTAAAAAGTATCATGCCAACCCTTAAATCCTGGTTTAACGAGACAGCAGAATGGTTTTCAGGAATTTGGTATGAAACCATTAAACCCTGGATTAGTAATTTGTTGAATAAAATAAAAAGTTTCATTAATGAAAAAATTATTGAAAGAAAACCAGTTATTAAACAAGAATTTGAAAAAGAAAAACAAGAGATAAAACAAGAAATTCCTGAAGTCAGCAAAGGATTATGGCAGAGATTTAAAGAGCTTATAAAATAGTTATAAAATAGTGATAGATATGGCAGGGAAGAGCTTGACACAGCTATTTGGCTGTTATACTATTAATATAGATATAGTCGGACAATATAGGTAAACCGCTTATTCTTATATTCAATTTTAACGCTCTCTATATATGCCCTACAAATATGAAAAAAATAGACATTCCAATAATTAAAACTATTTCTGATTTTTTAGATTATTGTGAAATAGAAAAAGGATTATCAAATAATACTCAAAGAAATTATAAGAGATATCTTAATAAATTTGTTTTGTGGTTGAAAATAACAAAAAAAGAAAATCTTAAACCGTACGAATTTACTGCTGATGATATTTGGAACTACCGACTTTATTTATCACGATTCCAAGATGAAAAAGGTAAATCTTTAAAGAAAGTAACCCAAAATTACTATTTAATCGCCCTAAGAGCCCTTTTAAGCTACTATACAGACAAAGATATAGTTTCCATACCAGCAGACAAAGTAAAACTGCCTAAAGACGCTAAAAAAGAAAAAACTATAAAATTTCTTAACTTAGAACAAATTGAAAAGCTTTTATTAGCACCTAATACAAAAACAAAAGTTGGTTTAAGGGATAGAACTATTTTAGAAAGCTTTTTTTCAACAGGTCTAAGAATAGCTGAATTAGTAGCTCTTAATAGAGAACAATTTAGTAATATAAAAAATAAAAAGGATTTAGAACTTTCAATTATCGGCAAAGGAGATAGTCCCAGAACAGTATATTTTTCTGAAAGAGCATTAAGTTGGATCAAAAAATATTTAGAAACAAATAAAGATGAAGAAAAAGCTTTATTCGTACATTATAGGTCACGAAAAGACGTAGATAACCGGCTTACAGCACGTTCTATAGAAAGAATGATAAAAAAATATGCCGTATTAGCTGGTGTTCCTGTTTTTACTACCCCTCATACTATCCGTCATTCTTATGCTACTGATTTATTAAATCAAGGTGTTGACTTAAGAACAATCCAAGAATTTTTGGGACATAAAAGTATTCTTACAACCCAAATATATACCCATGTAACGAATAAACGCCTCCGGGACATTCATCGTCAATTTCACAGCGGTAAAAAACTCAAAGAATAAAAAACAGGGGTTAAATCCCCTGTTTTTTGGTTTTTCTTTAAATGTCGGATAATATCACTTTCCGAAGCGGCGGTGGTGAAGAAAGTATTCATAAAGGGCTGTATCTAAGTCCTTTTCAGTAAAATCAGGCCAATATTTATCAAAAAAGAAAATTTCAGAATAGGCGGCCTGCCAGATTAAAAAATTAGAAATCCGTTTTTCCTTGCCAGTTCTGATAATTAAGTCAAGGTCAGCCGTCCAAAGATTTTTGGAAATTACATCTTCATTAATTTTTTCTAAAGAAATTTTCTTTTTAATTATATTTTTTATTGCCTCAACAATTTCAGCTCTGCCGCCATAACTTAAAGCAATATTCAAAATCATATTTTTGTTATTTTTAGTAATTTTTTCAATCCTTCTTATTGCCTTTTGAAGGTCTTTAGATAATCTTTGCTTCTGACCAATAACCACAACCTTAATTCCTTGTTTGTCAAGGTCTTTAACATCTAAAATGCTCTTAATCAAATACATTAAATAATTTATTTCTTTTTTGGGCCTTTTCCAGTTCTCAGTGGAAAAAACAAATAATGTTAGAATTTTTATTCCTTTGTTTTTAGAGGCCTTAATAATATTCTTTACCACTTCTCTGCCCTTTTTATGGCCATCAAAAACAGGCAAATTCTTCTCTTTCGCCCATCTTCTATTTCCATCTAAAATAATGCCTAAATGATAAGGTATTTTCTTTTTCATTTAATTAAATAATCAGAATAAAAAATCTCCTTCTATGTTAATTTCTTTTGGCAGAAGCCAGGGAAAATTGCTTCTAGAGAAATAAACTGTTTTTTTAATTATTTTTGAAAAAATAATTTTTGGCAAGAAAAATTTATTAACTTCCTTCTTATATTTTATAAAATCTGGAAAATTCTTCAAGAGAATATCAGCTGATATTAAAGACCATACCACTCCCCCGCCGGACCAGGGTTTGGTAAGACCAGTAGCATCGCCACAAAGAGTGATTTTAGAATTTTTAGGAATTATCGGCACTAATGTTTGGGGAATTATGGCTGCTTTTCTTTTCAGAAGATAAATTTTCTTTTCTTTTAAAAATCTATCGAAATAATTCTTTGCTTTCTTAAAGTCCTCCATTATCCCATATTCTATATTTTCTCCTCGAGGGATTCTCCAAATAAAACCAGAATTAGTTGCCCAGGTTTCTAGATAGTTAGAATTATCTTTTTTTTCTAAAAATCCTTGAATAGCCAAGAAAAATCGCGGTTCTGAAAGGTTTAATTCTCTTCTAATAACAGAATTTGCTCCATCGCAGCCAATAGTTCTATCAACCCCCACACCATAACGAGGACTAACTTCGTTAATTTTGGTGCCTTCAGCACCTTGTCCTCGTTTGGTGTGGGGGTCAAATTCCTTTGGAAAATCATCTATTTTATTGTTTAAAATAATTTTCGCTCCTGAATTTTGAGCTAGATGGGCCACTAAATTATCTAATTTATAATGGCTCATTACGAAAAAACTTTTTTTAAAAATAATCTTTGAAGTTTTTCTTGGAAAGTGAATTAATACTTCTTTGATTTCATTTTGAATTAATTTCTTGCTTTCTGGAATAAAGTCAAAGATTCTTTCGCTAAAAAGGCCTGAGCAGACTTCTTTGCCTATTTTTCCTTTTTTTTCAAAGACAATTACCTCCTCGCCTTTTTGGGAAAGTTTCCAGGCAAGATATAATCCTGTAATACCTGCTCCGACAATAACAATCTTCATAAAAATTAAATTAATACTAAATTGCCTGATTTTAAAGCAAAAATAATACTTAGAGACGGTTTTTAAGTACCAAACCTTCTCCAGCGATTACTATATTCTTTAAGAGCTTTATCTAAATCTTTTTCTGTAAAATCAGGCCATAGTTTTTTTAAAAAAACAAATTCAGAATAAGCAATATGCCAAAGTAGAAAATTAGAAAGCCTTTGTTCTCCACCGGTTCTTATAACTAAATCGGGGAAATGATATGTACCGGCACAAAGATGTTCTGTTAGTACATCCTCTGTAACTTTTTCAGCTGGAATTCTTTTCTCAATTATTTTTTTAACCGATTCTACAATATCCCATTTTCCACTGTAGCTTACTGCCAAATTAATAAAAAAATTTTTGTTATTCATTGTTTTCTCTTCGGCCTCTTCTATAACATTTATTAGAGATTTGGGTAATTTTTCTACACAACCTATAACTTTAATTTTGGTTCCTTCTGCAATAGAGTCTTTCAAAATCTCTTTAATTTTCTCTTCAAAAAAAGACATTAAGAAATCAACTTCTTCTTTGGGTCGTTTCCAGTTTTCCATTGAAAAACCCCATAGAGTTACCATTTTTACTCCTCTATTTTTGCACCAATAAGTGAATTTCTTTAGATTATTGTAAGCGGCAGAATATCCTTCGGCTAAAGAAAGATTATTTTTTCTCGCCCATCTTCTATTGCCGTCAGCAATTATTGCAATATGGTACGGAATTTTACTGATGTTTTTCATATTCTATTCTAATTGGCTCTTTTTCCTGCTGTTGAGCTACTATATATCCCATAGCAAAAGAAAGCAAAGAAATTAAGATAACACCAATTAGGAGTATTATATCTTCTTTATTCTGCTTGACAAACTGTGATAATTTTGATAACATAAAATCACGAAGCGTTAGCGAAGGGATTTTACCCCCTCCTTTTCGCGCTTGCGCAAGAGGAGGGGGTTCTCGCTCGCTATCGCTCGCTCGAACATGGCAAAGACAAAAGCTACTGGAGCAACAAAATTAGGAAGGGACTCCCAACCAAAATATTTAGGAGTTAAACTAACAGATGGCCAAAAAGCAAAAGTAGGAAATGTGATTATTCGTCAACGCGGAACAAAGTTTCTTCCTGGAAAAAATGTCAAAAAAGGTAAAGATGATACCCTCTATGCTTTAAAAGAAGGGGAAATTAAGTTTGCCACTAAACGGAAAAAGAAATTTGACAAATCACAGAGAATTGTTAAACTTGTTAATGTATTATAGAAATTTGAAAATTTAATTGAAAATTTAAGGGGTGAAACAAAAAAATGATAGGAAAGCAGTTATTCCAGTTGTTCTGGACCACTACTGGGTTATTGCTATCATTAGCAGCAATGATAGCAATATCTGAGTTTTGCATTCTAGTGCCAATCGTCCTCGTCGGTATATTTTATATAGTTGTGGCACTAGGTTGTGAAAGATTCAGGATAATAACAGAAATATAAGGAGAATATGCTATTCTCCTATTTTTTTTATAGGGCGGATTTAATTTTGAATTTTGATTTTTGACATTTGGTTTTTTCTAATATTTAATTTTTGAATTTTTTACGCATGCTTTCACGAATTCCCTAAACAAGGAATGTGGCTTCGAGGGCCTCGACTTAAATTCCGGATGAAACTGCACCCCAATAAAGAAAGGGTGTTTTTTTAATTCTATAATTTCTACCAAGTCCTTTTCTGGGTTCACACCAGCCATTATCATACCTTTATCTTCTAAAACGCTCTTAAACTCATTATTTAGCTCATAGCGGTGCCTATGGCGCTCAGAGGCATATTTACACTTTCCGTATATTCTCCAGCTCTTAGTGCCTGTTTTCAGCTCACATTTATAAGCACCCAACCGCATTGTTCCGCCATATCTTTTCTCTTTTAAAAGAGCTTTTTGTTCCGGCATTACATCAATTACTGGCATTCGGCAATTAGAAGAAAATTCAGTGGAATTAGCTTTCTTTAAACCGCAGACATTTCTGGCAAATTCAATTACGGCCAACTGCATACCCAAACAAAGTCCTAAAAAAGGAATTTTTTCTTCTCGACAAAATTGGATAGCTTTTATTTTTCCTTCCACTCCCCTGTTCCCGAAACCACCAGGAACAATAATACCATCATAATCTTTCAACTCTTTTAGAGATTGAGAATCCTTCTCAAATTTTCCTGCTGATAACCAATAAATCTCTGGCTTCTTTTTATAAAACCAAGCAGCATGCTTAACTGCTTCAATTACTGAAATGTATGAATCCATTAAAGTAAATTTTCCTGTTTCAAAGTATTTTCCTACGATACCAATCCTAACCGGCTTTTTTTTCTTTTTTATTACCTTCACTAATTTCTCCCATTTTTCTAAATTACTTTTTCTTGGATTCAAGTCAAATTTCTTTAAAATTCGGTTGCCTAAATTTTCTTTTTCAAAATTAATTGGAACTTCATAAATGGATTTAATATCAGGAGCAGAAATAATATCTTTAATATCTACATTACAGAAAATAGAAATTTTCTTTTTTCTTGGTCTGTCTAAGGAAAAGGAAGAACGACCTAAAATAATATCTGGCTGAATCCCTGCTTCGTTTAACAATCTTACTGCGTTCTGGGTCGGCTTTGTTTTCATTTCACCAATCATTTTAGGAACTGGTAAATAACTCACCAAAACAAAAAGAACATCTCCTGGATATTTAAGCTTCATCATTCTGGCTGCTTCCAAAAACAACATATTCTGATATTCACCTACTGTTCCACCTACTTCAATTAAAACAAAATCAGCTCTATTTTTTTTAGCTGATTTTAATATCCTTGAAATCGCTTCATTGGGAATATCTGGCACAACCTCAACGCATCTTCCTCCATACTCTAAATTTCTTTCTCGGTTTATTACTGCCTGATATACCTTGCCAGTAGTAATGTAATTAATACTTGATAAGCTTTCATCTAAAAATCTTTCATAGTTTCCAAGATCTTGGTCACACTCTACTCCGTCATCAGTAACAAAAACCTCTCCATGCTCAATAGGATTCATGGTCCCGGCATCAACATTAATGTAAGGATCAATTTTGACTGCTGTTATTTTAAATCCTTTGCTCTGTAATATTTTTCCTATTGAGGCGGTAGCTATTCCTTTACCAATACCAGACATTACGCCACCAGCAACAAATATAAATTTTGGCATAACCAAAATTTAATTTCTAATTTCTAATTTCTATTAAATTTCTAATTCTTTAATTTTTAATTGAAAATTTTAGAATTGAAAATTGAATGAAAATTGAAAATTGAAAATTTTATTAAGATTTCTCTTCAACAACTATTATTCTCACTTCTGCTTCTAAATTATGTTCAAATTTTATTTTTATTGGAAATTCACCAATTTCTTTAATTGGTTCTTCTAAATCAATTTGTGTTTTTTTGATTTCAAAACCTAATTCTTTTAATTTTTCAGAAATCTTTTGAGGAGTTATTGATTCAAAAAACTGATTCTCTTTTCCAATTTTAACTGGAATATTCAATTCTAACCCATCTATTTTTGTGGCTATGTCTTGGAAATTTTTCAATTCTTTCTCTGATTCTTTCTTTATTGTCTCTTTTTGATTTTCCAGCCATTTAAGATTTTTTTCTGTTGCCAACTTAACTAAACTTTTAGGAATAAGAAAATTCCTGGCATAGCCATCTGCCACTTCTTTTATTTCATATTTCTTTCCTAATTTTTCTACATCTTGAAGAAGAATAACTCTCATATTGATTATTATACTACATTTCCCTTAAAATTTCAATTGCTTTTTCTAATTGAGGATCTTTTTCTTTTTCATAATCTTCCCTGGTCATCTCTATCTTAATATCCGGCTCTAAACCTTCATTGCTTAAAACTTCACCATTAGGAGTCAACCAATTAGCTATGGTAACTTTTAAGCTTCCTTCCCGTAATTCTTCTAATACTTGAACCGTTCCTTTTCCAAATGACTTCTCACCAACTAGCCTCACTCCCCTATTATCTCGCAAAGCACCAGCTAAAATTTCAGAACCAGAAGCTGAACCTTGATTAATCAAAACCACTACTGGATAGGACAAAAATTTCTCCGGACCTTTTGCTTTATAAAATTCTTGTTCTTTATCTCCCCCAAAATCCTCAATAGCTACAATTTGTCCTTTTTCCAAAAACCAGCCAGCAATATTCTGAGCCACTCCTAAATAACCTCCTGGATTGTTTCTTAAGTCCAGAATTATTTTTTCCGCAGGAGAATTTAAAATATCTTGAGCAGCGCTTTTAAAATCGTAACTTGCTTTTTCAGAAAACTGATAAAGTTTGATGTAAGCAATATTATCTTCCAGCCCTCCGGCTTCGCCTGGCGAGACGAGTAATTCCCAATCTAATGAAGGTATTTCTATTACACCTCTAATAATTTTTATTTCTTTTGTCTCTTCCCAATCTTCTCTATAAATAGTAAGTGAAACCTCTGTTCCTTTGGGACCCCTGATAAGTTTTACTGCTTCATCTATGCTTATATCAACAGTTAAGGTCTCATCTATTTTCATAATCTTATCTCCGGCTCTTAATCCTGCTTTTTGGGCCGGAGTTTCTTCTAAAGGCGCAATAACAGTTAGCTGTCCGCTTCTTAATCCTATTTCCATGCCCACTCCTTCAAATACTCCCTTGACATCCTCTTCAAATATTTTTGCTTCTTCAGGATCAAAAAAAACAGTATAAGGATCTCCTAAACTCTCCACCATTCCAGATATAGCTCCGTAAATCATTTTCTGGGAATCAAAATTTTCTGGCTCAACATACTTCTCTTGGAGAGTATTATAGACCTCCCAAAATAAAGAAAAATCTAATTCATCAGAAGGAGAAACCATTCTCTTTCCTTCAATTTCACCAAAATAATACCCAAACCCAAAACCAATCAATACAGCAATGATCAACAAAAAAAGAATTATTGATTTTTTAATTCCTGATTTTAAAAAAAGCATGATTGCAATAATATTGTATCAAATTTTTCAAAAAAAATCCACGGTTTTACTCAAAACATTTCATGAATTTTTGAACAATCTTTCCTAATCTTTCAGCCAAGGTTTTTACTTCAAAATGGATTAATAAAAGAATTCCCAAGCCAGCCATAATTAAACTAAGGCATCTCACTATTAAACTAAAAGCAATTCCTGTATTTAAATTTAAACCAAAAATATCAAAGATTAAGGCCTGGCTCCATTCAAAACTTCCTAAGGCAGCGGGAATAGGTATAAAATAAACCAAATTTATCAAAGCATTAACAGATATCAACTCTTTAAAATTTAAAATACTTCCTAAAAATAATATTGTCAGCCAATAAGTTAAAATTAAAAGTAAAATCTCTATCAGAGTTAAAAAAGAAACTATAATTAATTGAATTTTTTGATGTTTAAAAAAATAAAAAATTTCTCTCTCAATATCAGCAATCTTTGTTTTCACTCCATTTATCAGGCCCACTCTATCTAAACGAAGAAACTCAATAAAGAATGTGAAAAATCCTTTTTTATCTGGAGTTCTCTTAATTATTCGGGAATAGAAAAGACAGAAAATAATGAAACAGAAAAATATTATCCCAGAAATTATAATTTCAAAAATAAAAGGCAAATCAAAAGAAAGAAACAAAAAGAATACTCCCAAAACAACAAAGAAAAATAATATACTTAAAAAAATGGCTTCACTTATAATAATGGAAATGATAATTTTATCTAAAGAGGCTTTTGTTCTTTCTTTAATAATATAGGCCTTAAATGGTTGGCCTCCAGCAAAAATAACTGGAGTTAAATAATTAATAGCGAAACCAACAGTCCGAGCTATTAAAACATCTAAAAAGGAAACTGGCGCTGAGGACTGAGTTTTGATTATAATCCTCCAACGTAAAGTTCCGATTAAAAAACTCAGAAGCATAATCCCAAAAACAAAAAGAAACTGCCATAAAGAAATTGCTGAAACTGCTGAAATAATATTTTCAGCTCCTATTTTTTTAAAGGCAATAAAAAAAAGGATTAAACCTATTAATAAAGATAAAGAGAAAAATATAATCTTTCTCATATTTATTCAAATTATTCAAAAAATATCTTTTTTATTTTCTTGTGGTAAACTTTTATTTTATTGTCATAAATCAGATTTGGTAAAAGTAGTCCTTCTATTAGTGCGTCTTTGATTTTCTCTTTTCCAAACTGCCTGATTAGTTTAAGCGGAAGCCACCAAAATATTAAAAGTAATAAAGCAGAATAAAAAAACCACCATTGAGCATCTGAATAATATTTCAATATTATTATTTCAAACAATAATAAAGCAGCAATTAAAAAAATAAACAGGAATAAATAACTTCTTTCTTTGCCAATTTTAATTGCAGTAGTTTGCGTATTACCTAAGTCCTCTTCGTAATCCATTATTTGATGAGCTAAAAGAACATTGGCGCTCAATATAGTAAACAGAAATGCAATTGCCAGCAAGGATATATTAATCATTCCTTGAGACAAGAATACTCCAGCTAAAAAAAGAAAAAGTCCTAATGCAAAACCATGGCTGATCATATCAATAATATTTCTTTCTTTAAGACGGATATAAGACATTGAATAAAAAGTAGCCCCAAAAATAGATAACAAAACAAAAATAAATCCAATAAAATTCATAAATAAGGATAAAGAAATAGAGATGAGTAATAATATTCCTGAAAGAGTTAAAACACCTTTTTTTGTCACAAGTCCTTGCGCTAATGGATTGCTTTTTGACTTGATTTTCTTTGGATTTTTTTTATCTATTTCTACATCAAAATAATTATTTATTACAAAAGCATAAGAAACAGTGCAGAAAGAAATAATGGCAATGAGAATGAAGTTACTTAAAGAAACATTAGTTAATATCGCTCCAATAAGCGGAATCCAGAAAAAGAATTTAACCGTATCTTTAATTCTTAACATTTTAAAATAGTTAAGGGTTTTCATTTTTGAGTCAGAATCTGATTAAATTTATTTTTTAGAAATTTATCTTTAAATAAAGCAAAATTATTTTGTGATTTATAATCTTTTTTCTTTTGAATTATTAATTTTTGGTAAAGATTAAGAAGTTTTTTTGTAGCATTTTCAACAGAATAATTTTTAGCCATTTTTCTGGCTTTTTCTGAAATGCTTCCTCTTAACTCCTCGTTGTTTATTAATTTTAGAACCTCTTTGCTAAATTCATCAATGCCATTAGGAGCCAAAATGCCGTTTTCTCCATCTATAATAGCATTTTTTATTCCCCCAGCTTTTACGGCTACAATAGGAAGACCAGAAGCCATAGCTTCAGTAATAACAGTTGGTTGAACTTCAGAAAAAGAACTAAATAAAAAAATATCAGCCGCTTTATAAAAAGAAGGAATTTTTTCTTGTTCTATCTCGCCTGTGAATATAACTCTATTCTTAAGTTCTAATTGATTACTTTGACTTTCTAATGATTTTTTAGAAGGACCATCCCCTACTATTATAAAATAAACATCAGGATTCTTTAAGATAGTTTTTTTAAATGACTTCAATAAAAAAGAAATGTTTTTTTCTGGAGCTAATCGAGAAACTGTTAACAGAACAATTTTATCTTCATCTATGTTATATTTTTTCTTTATTGTCTCTTTATTTGCCTTAGAAAATCTTTCTAAATCAACTCCGGAAGGAAGAATGGTTATGGGTGTTTTCACTTTATATTTTAAAAGAGAGTTTTTAATATCTTCAGTAGGAGCAATTACAGCATCACAGGAATTAGCATAAAAAGCACGAAGTGATAGAGCAAGTGGCTTACTTATTTCTTTAGGTAAATAAGGAATATAGTGAGTGTAATATTCGTAACGGGTATGTTGGGTGAAGACCAAAGGAATATTAAACTTTTTAGCATAATACCAAGCAATCTGTCCACAAACAAAAAAATGCTGCGTATGAGCAATGTCTAAATTTATTTTCTTTATTGTTCTATTAATGCGAGAAGAAGAAATTATAGGTAAAGGATAAGAAATTTTGTAATTAAGGTCTATTGATTTAAAACGAAAAACTCGGGGATTTTCATCTCTATATCCTGGCTGTTTGGCAGCAAAGATATAAACTTTATGGCCTTGTCTTTCTAATTCCTTTCGATAGTTCTCTATTATAGTAACAACACCACTGATTATGGGAAGATAGATATTGGTAAAAATTCCTATCCGCATATATTATTTTTCTATTATTCTCCAAACTTTTTCTACAAATTTATTTCTTCGAATCTTCCACTCGTATCTCATTATAAGAAGCCAAACACCAAATAAAATCAAAATACAAGGCCAAGTGATACCCCATGTTTGAGTAGTAATAATTCCCAAGTTTTTTGCCAGAAATATTACTCCTAAAAGTATTATAATTAAAGCAAATAACATAGTGCGCTCAGCAGGAATCGGACCTGCAACCTTATCCTTAAAAGGGATCTGCTCTACCTAGTTGAGCTATGAGCGCAGCACTTCGTTAAATTATTACATTCCTTCTTCTTTCAACTTTTCTAACAATTCTTTCTGTTTCCTTGTTAATCGTTTTGGTGTCTTAATTTCTAATTCTACGTACATATTTCCTTTGCCAAAACCAGAAAAATGAGGAATACCTTTTCCAGAAATCCGTAAGACCTTGCCTGATTCAGCACCAATCGGCACTTTTAATAAAATGTTTTTTCCTTCCAGGGTCGGCACTGCTACTTCATTTCCTAAAACTGCTTGGGAAAAAGAAATAGGAACTGAAATATATAAATCATCTCCTCTTCTCATAAACAGAGGATGCTTTTTAACGATGATTCGCACATATAAATCGCCAGGACCTCCTCCTTTTTTACCGGCATCGCCTTTACCTTCAATCTTTATCACTTGATTAGTGTCTACTCCCGCCGGGATATAAACAGTAATTTCTTCTTCTTTTTTAATTCTCCCTTCACTCTTGCAAACATTACAGGGTTTCTCCGGTTTTGTTCCTTCACCGTTGCATTCAGGACAAATAACATAATGGGTAATTGAACCAAAAATGGTTCTTTTTATCTGCTGAACCTGGCCCGTACCCCGGCAAGTAAAACACTCTTTTACAGAAGTTCCTGGTTCAGCACCGGTTCCCTGACAGCGAGAACAACTTACCATCTTGTAAAGTACGATTTTCTCTTTCTGGCTCTTTAAGGTTGCCTCTAATGGAATTTCAATGTCAATTTCAATGTCTCTTCCTCTTTTTAAATCTCTTTTTCTTCGGCTGTCAAATCCAGCACCAAAAAACTCTTCAAACATCTCTCCTATGTCGCCAAAACCAAAATCTGCGCCTGGACCAAATCCAGCGCCAAAATCAAATCCCGGCTCAAAACCAGCTCCGGTTTCAAAAGTTCTGCCAAAACGATCATACTGAGCCCTTTTTTCTTTATTAGAAAGAATCTGGTAGGCCTCGTTTATCTCTTTAAATTTCTTTTCATCGCCTCCTTTGTCCGGATGGTGTTGATGAGCCAGCTTTCTATACGCTTTTTTAATTTCTTCTTGATTAGCGTCTCTCGAAACGCCAAGAATTTGGTAGTAATCAGTCATAAAAGAAAATTTTTAATTTTATAATTTTTAAATAATGTTTTAATGTTCTAATTTTTAAACAAGAATAGAAAAAACAAAAAAGTTTAAAAATTAAAAATTAGGATTTATTTATAAAATTAAAAATTAAAAATTTTATTTTTCCTTATATTCTCCTTCTTCTGTCCCCTTTTTCTCATCGCCTTCCTCTTTCGGCTTTTCCTGCCCGGGTTGCTGTCCCTGCCCTGACTGGGATTGACCATACATCTGGGCGCCGATTTTCTGAATCACCTGCGATAATTCTAATGTTTTGCTTTTTATTTCATCTATATTATCACTATCTTTAAGTTTTTTCAATTCATTAACTTTCTCCTCAATTTCTTTTTTTATATCTGCTGAAATCTTGTCGCCGGCCTCTCTCAGGGTCTTTTCAGTAGTATAGACCAAATTATCAGCAATATTGCGGGCTTCAATTATTTCTTTTTTCTTTATATCTTCTTGAGCATGCGCTTCTGCTTCTTTTTTCATTTTCTCCACTTCCTCTTTGGAAACACCGCAAGAACCTTCAATCCTAATTGACTGTTCTTTCCCAGTGGCTTTATCCTTTGCTGAAACACTTAAAATACCATTGGCGTCAATGTCAAAGCTCACCTCAATCTGGGGAAGTCCTCTTGGTGCCGGCGGAATTCCGTCTAAAATAAATCTGCCTAAGCTTTTATTATCAGCTGCCATCGGTCTTTCTCCCTGCAAAATATGAATTTCCACTGAGGGCTGATTCTCGGCAGCCGTAGAGAAAATCTGGGTTTTAGAAGTAGGAATAGTGGTATTTTTGGAAATCAGGATAGTGTTAACATTACCCAGGGTTTCAATACCTAAAGATAATGGCGTGACATCTAAAAGTAAAACATCTTTGACCTCTCCTTGTAAAATACCGGCCTGAACTGCTGCTCCAACAGCCACTACTTCATCAGGATTGATTTCTTTGTTCGCTTCTTTGCCAAATAGGTTTTTAATTTCTTCCTGAATTTTCGGTGTCCTTGTCTGCCCGCCAACTAAAACAATTTCATCCACATCTTTTGGCTCTAAATTCGCCTCTTTTAGGGTTTGCTGAGTTAATTTAATTGATTTGTCAATATATTCCTTAACTAAATTTTCAAACTCTGCTCTGCTTAATTTAAAAAGAAGATGTTTTGGACCAGCAAAATCCGAAGTGATAAAAGGAAGATTGATTTCTGTTTCTAAAGTAGTAGATAATTCAATTTTTGCTTTTTCCGCTGCTTCTTTTAGCCGCTGGAGAGCTAACTGATCTTTGGACAAATCAATGCCCTGGTCCTTTTTGAATTTATCCACTAACCAGCCAATAATTTTCTGGTCAAAATCATCTCCGCCTAAATGGGTGTCACCGCCTGTTCCTTTTACCTCAACTGTATCTTCACTTACATCTAAGATTGAAATATCAAAAGTTCCGCCGCCAAAATCAAAGACAATAATCTTTCTCTCGCCTTTTTTGGTCAATCCATAAGCTAAAGCAGCGGCAGTGGGCTCGTTAATAACCCTTTTCACCTTAAAACCAGCTACTTCTCCAGCTACCTTTGTTGCTTTTCTTTGGGAATCGTCAAAATAGGCCGGGCAAGTAATTATGGCTTCTTCTATTTTTTCTCCTAACTTTTCTTCGGCATCTTTCTTTAGCTTCTGTAAAATCATTGCTGAAATCTCTAACGGCTTATACCACTTATCTCCCATTTTTATTTCTACGCCTCCATCACTTGCCTCTCTAATTTCATAAGGTAGGAGTTTTTTATCTTTTTGAACCTCTGAATCAGAAAATTTTCTTCCAATTAATCTTTTGATAGAAAAAATTGTATTTTGAGGATTAGTAATCTCCTGGCGTCTGGCTAAAACTCCCACTAACCGTTCCTGATTTTTTGTCAAAGCCACAACCGAAGGCGTCGTTCTCGCCCCCTCTTTATTTTCAATAATCTTCGGCTCACCAGCTTCAACTGCTGCCATAGCCGAAAAAGTTGTTCCTAAGTCAATACCTAAAATTTTACTCATAAAATTTTAATTTTTAATTTTGTAATTTCTAATTTTATAAATAAATCCTAATGACCAAATTTTTAAACAAAAATAAATAATATAATTATAATTTTAAAGAAAGAATGGCGGGGTTTAAAAATTAAAGTATTAAAAATTATTTAAAAATTAAAAATTAAAAATTAAAAATTTTTTAAAATATATTGGACCCGAGCGGATTCGAACCGCTGATCTCCTCATTGCAAATGAGATATTCTAACCAACTGAACTACGGGCCCTTAAAATTTTTGGTGGGCGTGGAAGGAATCGGACCTTCGACCTCATTCTTATCAGGAATGCGCTCTACCACTGAGCCACACGCCCAACTCTTATACTCTAAAACCGATTTTGCCTTCGCCTTCTTCTGGCACTTCTGGTCCTTTTGCTTCTTCTATCTTGCCAAATTTATCTTCATATTTTGCCAAGTTTTCCTGAAGAGCTTTGAGCATCCTTTTTATGTGTCCCGGACTCATTATTACTCTGGAAGATAAAATCCCTTGGGGCGGTGAAGCTAAAAAGAAATCTAAAATAAATTCTTCTTTGGTATGGACAATCTGCATTAAATTAGAATAAACACCCTTTATATCCTCATCTTTGGCTTTAATTTGAATTTGTTTTTGTTCCATCTTCTACGAATTACGAATTTTTACGAATATACAAATAGAAATATTAGGATATTCGTATTGGTTCATAATTAAATTAATTGAAAATTGATAATTGGGATTTGATTGAAAATTGAAAATTATTTGCTGACCTTTACCCTGGCGGCTCTTAAAACTTTGCCTTGAATTAAGTAGCCCTTTTGAACTTCTTCTACAATTATGCCTTTTTCTTTATCCTTTATTTCAATTTGTTCAACTGCTTCATGAAAATTCGGGTCAAACTTTTCTCCAAGCACTTTCATTTCTTCTATGCCATAATTTTTTAAGAAATCGTGAAAATGATTTTTGATTTGGAGCATACCTTCTATATTATGATCGTCTTTTAATTCCTGCGGCAGTTTTTTTTCTATTAAATCAAAATTATCTAAAATTGGCAAAATTTTCAGAATCATTCCCTCTTGGGCATAAAATACTATCCCGCCAATTCTTTCCATCTCCTCTTTTTTGTAATTTAAAAAATCGGCCCGGGCTCTCTGCCACCCGGCTAAATATTCCTCTTTTTGCTTTTCACATTTTTCTAACTCCTTTTTTTTAGTATTTTCGGTCTTATCTTTTTCTTCAGTATGCTTTTCTTCTTCCATAAATTCATTATATCAAATTAAAAACAGATATCAACCCCCACACCAAACGAGAATAAATCGCCTTCCGCGACAAATTAGCAAAGCTACTCCTCGTTATGGTGTGGGGGTCAAGAGGGCTTATTAACCGGTTTTTGTTTTTCTTTTTGATGTGTTAAAATATGATAATGCTGATAAAAAGTTCAAAACTTTACATTTTGATTTTGCTTTTATTGATTATTGCTTTAGCTGGTTTTTTCCGATTATGGCAAATAGAAACAATTCCGCCCGGAATTTACCCTGATGAGGCAATAAATGCCAATCAAGCCATTTCTGAACCTGGAAAAATATTTTACCCGGAAAATCATGGCCGAGAAGGATTATTTATCAATTTAATTGCTTTATCTTTTTCTGTTTTCGGCATAAGTATTTGGTCTTTTAAAATTGTCTCTGCTCTTTTTGGTATTCTCACTATTCTCGGTCTTTATCTTTTGACAAAGGAATTATTTTTCCAATACATTGAGAACCGTTCTCAATGTATTGCTCTTCTTTCCTCCTTTTTCTTGGCAACAAGCTTTTGGCATATTAATTTTTCCCATATCGGCTTTCGGGCAATTTTAGTTCCTTTAATTTTAACTTTTTCGTTTTACTTATTATTCTACGGCTTTCGCACAAAAAAAACTTGGGCTTTTATTTTGGCAGGAATAATCTTCGGTGTGGGTTTTCATACTTATATTGCTTTTAGATTAGCTGTTCTAATCATTCCTGTAATTTTGATCTTGTGGTGGTTAATTTACAAAAGGCAAAATCTTAAAAAGAAATTCTTCCTTTTTACTTTTTCATTTTTACTTTTTACTTTTATTGTTGCTGCGCCTATTGGATTCTATTTCCTTGAAAACCCGGAAAATTTTGTAAGTAGGACTGTTGGTGTCTCCATTTTCTCCCAAGCCAATCCCATAAAAGCGTTTGGAGAAAGTTTAATCACTCATTTAGCAATGTTTAATATTGCCGGCGATTATAACTGGCGTCATAATATTTCTGGTTTTCCTGTTCTTTTCTGGCCAGTAGGAATACTATTTTTAATCGGCATTTTTCTTTCTCTTAAAAAGTGTTTGATGCCTTTAAAACTTAAAGACCAGCCATTGGTAATTAGTTATTGGTTATTAATAACTTGGTGGTTTATAATGCTTCTCCCTGGAATTTTAACAATAGAAGGTATTCCTCACTGTTTGAGATGTATCGGCGCTATTCCTCCAACTTTTATTTTTGCCGGGATAGGAGGAGAATTTTTTTACAGAAACATTAAGAAAATATTTAAAAAGGGGTCTCTGCTTTACCAGCTTATGATCTTGGTGTCTGTTTTATTGGTAATTTGTTTTGTTTTTCTCCAGTTCAATAGATACTTTAACTTATGGGCAAGAAACCCAGAAGTTGCCAAGGCCTTTTCTAAAGAATGTGCAGAAATCGGCAACTATTTAAATTCTTTCCCAAAAGAAACCCAAAAGTATGTTATCATAAATGAATCTGGCCCAAATCTGCCTTTACCGGTTCAGAGTATCATTTTCATCCAACGAACAGAAAATAAAGACAAAGAAACTAAATATATTTTTGAAGATGATATAGCTAAAATAAAAATAGACAATAAAAAAACAATTATCGTATTAATGAGTTATGATGAAAAAATAGTAAATCAACTCAAAATCGCTTTTCCTGAAGGAGAATTAAAAGAAAAAAATAAAATCTGGGCATACGAACTAAATGAATGATAAAATAAAAATATTATCACTTGTTTTAATAGCTATTATTAGTGTTATTATTTTCTCAATATTTTGGGAATTAGCATTTGGTTTTGTATTAAGCTTACTTTCTAATCTATTTTAATTATAGCCTATGTCTAATCGTCTCACTTACATTATTGCTGGCATATTGTTATTTGTAATGTTTTTTACTGCTTTTTTAAGCATTAGAGATGATTCCTTAACTTTTGATGAAGTTTCTCATATTCCTTCCGGCTATTCATACTTAACTCAAAAAGATTACCGTTTAAATGCTGAACATCCGCCATTGATAAAAGATTTAGCCGCCATTCCTCTTCTTTTTTTAGATCTTAATTTTCCCAAAGACCACAGTTCCTGGCTCCAGGAAGGAAATCCTGTTTGGTGGCTTCAATTTGATTTCGGAAACCAATTCTTATACCATTCTGAAAATGATCCTGACAAAATCTTGCTTTGGTCGCGCCTGCCAATGATTTTACTTTTAATTCTTTTAGGATTACTTATTTTTTTATGGACAAAGAGCTGCTTTGGAAACAAAGCAGCTCTCTTGGCCCTATTCCTATTTTCGTTCTCTCCTACTTTCTTGGCTCATGGAAGATTAGTAACTACTGATGTTGGAGCTGCCTTTGGGGTTGTTTTAGCTATTGTCTTCTGGTTAAAATTTTTAAAAGAACCATTAAAAAAGAACATAGTTTTAGCCGGCTTGGCGTTTGGTGTTTCAATGCTTTTAAAATTCTCTTTGATTTTATTGCTTCCTTTTTTTGGAATTATTACTTTAATTTATGCCTTATATGAGAAGAAACTGCTTAAATATATTGTTTTATCTTTTCTTGTCTTAATAATTGGAATGGTATTTATTGTCTGGCCTGTTTATCAATATCATATTCTAAATTACCCGATTGAAAGACAAATAAGAGACACTGAATTTCTTCTTTCCACAACAACTGTTCCTAAACCATTAGCAGATTTAGATATAGCAATGATTTCCAATCCAGCATCAAGGCCGTTTTCCCAATACTTTTTAGGCATACTGATGGTTCTTAATAGAAGCACTACTGGCAATACAACTTATTTTCTTGGAGAGATTTCAGCTGCTGGATGGAAAACTTATTTTCCGGTTGTCTATTCAATTAAAGAACCTTTAACTCTTCATATTTTATCTATTATCGCTCTCTTGGGCCTGGCCTGGTATATTAAGGAACCGTTCTGGAAAAGACCTTTTCAAAGAACTAAAGAATGGATAAAATCTCATTTTGCTGAATTTTCAATGTTTTTATTTATTATTATCTATTGGGCAACAAGCTTAACGTCTAATTTAAATATTGGAGTGCGCCATTTGTTGCCAACTTTTCCTTTTATTTTTATTTTAGTAAGCATAGCAATAACAAAATATTTAAAAGAACCATTTTTAAAAATAAAATACGGCATATTGGCTCTTTTAATTTTTTGGCAGGCAAGTTCAGTAATGGCTGTTTATCCTCATTTTCTCGCTTATTTCAATGAATCAGCAGGCGGACCTGATAATGGATACTTATATGTCACTGATTCAAATCTTGATTGGGGCCAAGATTTAAAACGTTTGAAAAAATGGACTGATGATAATAATATAGACAAGCTTTACCTTGATTATTTCGGAGGAGGCAACCCTGAATACTATCTAAAAGAAAAATACCTGCCCTGGCCGAGCAAGCAAAGTCCAGATAAATTGCCAAAATCAAGCTATTTAGCTGTTTCAGTAAACTCTTTGCAAGGAGGCAGAGCTGAACCAGTAAAGGGTTTCGACCAGCCCTCAAATCATTATCGCTGGCTTGATAAATACCAACCAATTACCAAAATCGGCTACTCTATTTTTATCTATTATATTGAATAAAAACTTTCTCAAATCTTAAGTCAATATATTTAATCTCTCCCCTTTTTTCTGGAGAGATTTTTTGTTTTAATATCAGACCGAGTTCAATAAGCTGCCAATCAATATCTTCCTGAATATTAAAATAAATCTCCCAACCCTCTGAGGTTTTAATATTCAACCGTTGATCAGAAACAATTTCAGCTAATTCAATCTGAATTTCTAAATTCTCTTTTAATTTTGTTTCTATGTATATAATCTGATTTAATTGATTTTCTGTTAAAATCTCATCTCCGAGCCTTAATTCTAATTCTTTATTAAGAGTTAAATTTTTTATTTTAAGCATACTATTTGCTTCTGCTTTTTCATAAACAATTCCTTTTTTATCAATAAAAAAATACTTTTCGTTTTGACAAAAAATAGCTACTGGTTTTCTTTCTTCAATTTGAATCTTGATACTTCTTGGAAAATCTTTTTCTAATAATAGTTCTGTAATCTCAGGAAAATTTTCTAAAATTTTCTTTTTATTTTTATCTATATTAAACAAAAAAATATTTTTATCTTTTTCTATTAAGCTTTCAATTTGTTCTGTTTTTAATTTCTCATTGCCAAAAATCTCTATATTTTTTATCTGGAAAAATGAATGAAAAAATAAGAAATAAGAAAGTGAAACAACTATTGCCAAAATTAAAACCCCAAACCAAAAAAACTTGTTTTTTAACAAAGATTTTTTTCTTTTTATCCTATGCAGTTTTCTAAACTTTTTTACTTTCATCTTAATAATTAAAGTCCCCTTTTCTTTTTCCTTATTGTCTCAATAATATAAGTGAGCCAGTATTTTGAAGATAAAACTAAATCCTGGGTTTTAATATACTCATACGCTTTTCCTCCAAATCCCATTTTAAATAGGGTTGGTCCTGCCCAAGGATGTTTAGGTTGCTCTTTTGGATTAACATATCCCCAGAAATCGTATAAAACACATCCTCTCTTTTTTGCTTCTTTTATCGCTTCCCACTGTAAAAGATAAGCAGCCGGGATTTTATGATATTTCGGAGATAGAGCTGCATGATGATAAAAACCAATCTTTGACCAAAAAAGCACAAACGCTGAAGCAATTATTTCTTCTTTGTACTTTACAAAAAACAAAGATATTTCGTTATCCTGCTGAAAAGCCAAAAACTCCTGTTTTAAATAATCCAAAGAAAAAGGAATAAAATGCTGGGATTTAACCACTTTTTGATAAAGATTATTAAAAATTTCAATATCTTCTAAGTTTTGCTTGTCCGCCGTAACTTCGGCGAAGGCGGGAGTTTGAAAAACCTCAAGGTCTTTATTTTTTTGGGCCTGTTTAATTAAATAACGTGTTGTTTTCCGCATATTCATTAAAAGTTCTTTTTCTGACTCTGAAATATCTAGTTTCCAGCTCGCTTCTGGATGCATATGTATCGGCGCTTGCCTAAAACCTAAATCTTTAAAAATCTTAATGTTTTCTTGATTTCTCTCCCATATCGGTGCGATTCTAATAAAACTGCAATCTTCTTTTCTCGCAATTTTCTTTAATTCTTCTAAAAGCAAATGACACAGGTCTGACCTGTGTATTCCACCTGTATTTGTAATTATTACTGGATTATGCGGAAGAAGTAAAAAACTTCCTCTTTTTGCAGTAATTTTTATTATTAAAGCAACCGCCGCAAGATTAGAATTTTCATAAATCCCCAATCGCCAGATTTTTCCGCCAGGGGCGGATCCCATTTTCTTTTGAAACTCTCCCCAATTCCAAGAACTTAAAAAAGTTTTTTCATCGCACCTCATCAAAAAATCTTCCCAAACTTCTTTTTGGGTTATTTCTTTGATTTTTATTATACTGTTCATATACTTAATAATTCAATTAATTCTTTTGGCACTCGGCTTTCTAAAAGTATTATATCTTCTAGCTTATTAAAATCTTTAATCTTTTCAAAAATCTTTTTTGGGTCTTCAATAAATATGGCTAATTTCGCTCCGCCTTTTATATCGTCAAAGCATTCTTTTGTAGTAATTATGGCTAAATCGCAGACCTCTGCGATTTTTTTACCAATTCTTTGATGGACTTCTTTACTCACCTTTCCTAACTCAATTAAACAAGGCATTATTAAAATTTTTCTTCCCTTCCAAGTTTTCAAATACTCTAAATGAGAAATTACACTATCAGGATTAGCGGAATAAGTGGCGTCAATAATATTTAAGCCGTTTATTCCTTTCTTTAGTTCTATTCCACCAATCTTATCTTTAATTTTCTCACAGGCATTCATAATATCTTTTTCATCCATTCCTATTTCTTTGGCTACAGCTATAGCTCCTAAAATGTTTTCCTGTCCAGAAAAAGCAATTTCCTGGCCATAGAGAATTTTTTTAATTCGGGTTTTTTCATAAAGCTCAACACAATATTTATTTTTAGCATTAAAAAACGCTATCCCATCTTCTGGCAGACTCTCAATTAACTCAAATTTAGCGCGAATAATATTCTCCTGCGATCCAAAAGTGGCTAAATGCTGCTCATTGATGCCGGTTAAAATTCCGATTTTGGGTTTAGCAATGCCGCATAAAAGTTTTATCCCTCCCCTATTATAGGCGCCCATTTCACAAATAAAGATTTGATGCTTGGGTTTTAAGTCATTTAGAATACATTGAGAAATTCCGATTTCTGAATTCTGATGCTCTTTGGTTTTTAGAATTTTATTTTTGTATTTTTCAGATAAAATACTATATAAAAATTCTTTAGTAGAGGTTTTTCCATAACTGCCAGTAATTCCAATAACTAACAAATCTTTGAATTTTTCTCTTTTTTTCTTTGCCTTTTCTAAAATTCTGTTTCTTAATAAAACTGTAAAGGGCTGGAAGGCAAGAACAATCAAAGAAACAATTATCGGAACAAGAATATCAATAAGTAAAAGCCAGAAACAAAACCTATATAAGGGAGGATAGTCATAAATAACCTGACTCAATGTTACTTTCTGCCATAAAAAAATAGGAATGAAGGTAAATAATACAAAAGTGAAAACTAAAATTGGTATAGTTTTTTTAGTAAGAACCGGCTTTTTTAATTTTATCTGAAAAAAATCCTTTAGAGTTTTGGCTGATTCAAGTAGATACAAGAAAAAAAGAACCGAAGGAAGCAATACCACAAAATTAAGCAATTGAAGGCCAACGAGGACGCTGGAAAAGAGAAAACTAAGTAATAAAATAATTTTTAGAAGTAAAAGCTTGTTAAATATGAGGTGTTTTCCTTTATATGTTTGGAAATGAGCTTTAAATCTGCCAATATGATATTCTTTTAATTGCCAAAGATAAAGCCAAAACAAAATTGCTTTGGTTGTTCTGACAAACCAAAAAACAGATATTAAAACAAATAATAAAAGAAATATAGACATAAAGTTTGGGGGAGGTTTGGGGGAGGCCGGGCCTCCCCCTGTTTAAATCTGCTCTTCCATAAATTTCTTAATTTTCTGGGTTAGAATCTCTGGGTTTTTTAAATGTGGAACGTGACCAACACTTTTTAAAATTTCTAATTTTGAGTTTTTTATTTTCTCCTTCATCAGATAGGCATCAGATAAAGGAGTTATTTTGTCTCCTTTGCCCCAGATGATTAAGGTAGGAGTTTTTATTTGAGACAGATATGGAGTTAAATCTTCTGCGATGACTTTTTTAAAGGTCTTTTGAAGATAAGGCATTTTTTCTGCATTAATATAGTCGGTTTTTCTTAAAATATATTTGTAAAAAATCTTTCTTAAAATAGGGAATAAATTTTTAAATAAAGGAAGTTTTAAAAAAATCCATTTGAATTTCTTGGCATAGGCAAGAAATGTCAAATAGAGAATATTTTGCTTTGATTTTATACCGGCAGAAGAAACTAAAATTAGTTCCTTTAATTTTTCTGGATGCTTGGCAGCGAATTTTATTGCCATTCTTCCACCAAAAGAATGGCCCAACAAATAAAAAGGTTCAGACAATCCTGAACTATACTTTTCAAACCAATTAATGTAATCATCTAAATCCCAAACTCTATCTAATTCTGTTTCTTTTTTGAACCCTGGCAAGTCAGGAATAATTACTTTGATTTCAATGCACTGAGAACCGTTCTCGGTGCATTTTTGAAGCTCTTGCTTTATAGTTTGCCATTTCTCTTTTGAACTCTGCCAGCCATGTAAAATAATAAGAACCCTACCTCGCTTTGCTCGGTAGAACCTTGTTTTCTCGCCCTGTTCGAAAATTAAAGCTCTCATTTTTTAGAAATTATTTTAAATCCTATATATTTCTGTAAAACTTTTGGCACCAAGACAGAGCCGTCTTTTTGTTGATAGTTTTCAATTATAGCAATTATGGTTCTGCCAATGGCAAAAGCAGTACCATTAATAGTATGAACAAAATTTAATTTGCCAGATTTATCCCGATAGCGAATATTCAATCGTCTTGCCTGAAAATCAGTACAATTACTGGTAGAGTGAGTTTCGCGATAACGGTCTTCTGATGGAATCCAGGTTTCAATATCATATTGAATAGCAGTAGGAAATGCCATATCGCCACTGCAGTTTTTAACTACTTGATAAGGAAGATTTAATTCTTTCATTAATTTTTCTTCTAAGTTCAGAAAAAATTCATGCTCTTTTCTTGAAATTTCAGGATTGCAGAAACTAAACATTTCTATCTTGTCAAATTGATGAACCCGAAGTATTCCCTTGGTGTCTTTACCATAAGAACCTGCTTCTTCTCTAAAACAAGTGGAAAAAGCTAAATATCTTTTTGGTAAATCTTTTTCTTCAAAAATTTCATCCTTATGCATCGGACCAATTGACTGTTCTGCTGTTCCTACTAAAAATAAATTATCTTTTTCAAAGAAATATCTTTCTGCTAAATCCTTTTTTGTAGCAATATAGCCCATTGCTTCCATTGTTTCTGATTTAATCATTACTGGCGGGATGACTGGAATAAATCCTTGTTTGATGATTTTATTAAAAGCAAAATTTATTAAAGCAAGCTCTAATAAAGCTGCTTCATTTTTTAGATAACCAAATCTTGTGCCAGAAACTTTGGCTGCTCTTTTCACATCAATTAAATCTAAATCTTGAGCAATTTCTAAGTAATCCTTGTTTTTAAAGCTGAATTTCGGCTTCTTACCCTTTTCTCTTAAAACTTTATTTTCTGATTCATCTTTTCCTATTGGCACGTCATCTAATGGTAGATTTGGAACTTGGACCATTAAGGCATTAAATTCTTCATCTATTTTTTTTAATTCTATTTCTTTATTCTTTATTTCTTTTTTGTTTTCTCTTCCTTCCCCCTCAAGCTCTTCTAGACGATCTTTTGGTAAAACTTCGTGACTTTGGACAACGGCTTTAGTTTCGGAACTAATACGATTTTGTTCGGATCTTAATTTGTCTAATTCTTGAATCAAATTCCGCCTTTTTTTATCCAAAAGCAAAATCCGATCAACATCAACCTTGACCTGTTTTTTTTGACAACCTTGTTTAACTTTTTCTGGATTTTCTCTTATAAATCTAATATCAAGCATGGCTTTAATTTTCAATTATCAATTATCAATTTTCAATGAATTTTCAATTACTAAATTTTCAATTAAAAATTAAAGAATTAGAAATTTAATAGAAATTAGAAATTGAAAATTCTATTTTCCCTTCCGCTTCATGGTAGGAAACAGAATTACTTCTCTTAAACTATGAGAGTTAGTCAACAATGCTACCAAACGGTCAATTCCCATGCCAAAACCAGCTGCTGGGGGCATTCCGTATTCCAGTGCTTCTAAGAAATCTTTGTCAGTTCTCTGGGCTTCTTCAAAGCCCTTTTTATATAATTTTTCCTGCTTCTCAAATCTTTTTCTTTGCTCTAATGGATCATTGAGTTCGGAAAAACCGAGCATAATTTCCCAACCAGCAATTATCAATTGAAAACTTGCTAACTTGGGTTTACCACTGATTTCATCTTTTATTTTCTTGAATTTGTCGCCTTCAAGCTGTTTGGATAAAGGAAAACTTCCTAAGGGATAATGAATTATAAAACAGGGCTGCCATATCTTGGGTCGGCAAAATTTTTTAAAAATTTCATCAGCAATTTCTGCCTTGCCAGCTCCTTTAGTTAATTTAACCCCTAATTTTCTTGCTTTTTCAGTTAAAGCTTTTTCGCTTATCTCATCTAAATTAATTTTGGCATATTTTCTTATAATTTGGGAAAATTCAATTCTTGGCCAAGGTGTTTTAAAATTTATCTTTTTGCCCTCATATTCTATCTCTAATTTACCAAATATTTTCTTCACTAAATTTTGAAATATTTCTTCAACAAATTTCATTAACTCTTTATAATCCTTATAAGTCCAATAAAGTTCGAAAGAGGTATATTCAGGATTATGTTCTCTATCCATGCCTTCGTTTCTAAATAACCTACCTATTTCATAGACCTTTTCAAAGCCACCCACTAAAAGTTTTTTTAATTGAAGTTCTGGGGCAATTCTTAGAAACAAATCCATGTTTAAGGCATTTAGATGGGTCTTGAATGGTTTTGCTTTTGCTCCACCGTAGATTGGCTGTAAAATAGGTGTTTCTACTTCCAAAAATCCTTTTTTCTCTAAAAAATCGCGGATTTCTTTAATAATCTTTGCCCGCAAAATAAATTTCTCTTTTACTCCTGGATTAAATATTAAATCCAAATATCTTTTTCTATATCTTTCTTCAACATCTTTTAAGCCATGCCATTTTTCTGGCAAAGAAAGTAAGGCCTTGGCCAGTATTTTATAATTACTCACTTCAAGAGTTTTCTCTCCCCTTTTGGTTTTAAATAAAATGCCCCTTACTTCAATAAAATCACCAATGTCAAAATTATCCAAAAAGAATTTATAGTTTTTCTCACCCAGCCGGTCTTTTTTGAAATATGCTTGTATGCGACTAGAGCTGTCTTCAATATGTAAAAAAGTTGAGCCGCCATGCTCCCTCATTGACCGAATTCTGCCTGTTAAAACTATTTCTTTTTGAGAAGGAGATAATTTATTAAAATCCTTTATTGCCTCCAAACAAGTATGGGTTCTTTTCGTTTCTAAGGGATAAGCTAAAAGACCAGCTTTTTGAATTGCCTTAAGTTTTTTTAATCGTGTTTTTCTGATTCCTTCAACAGTTGACATATTCGCTTTGCTTAAGTTAAAAGTTACAAGTGAAAAGTGAAAAATTATATTTACAATTTAATAATAACCCAACATCTCGACAAAAGCAAGATTTTATTTTTCATTTTTCGTTTCTAAAGTACCACTCCAGAATTGCTTTTGCCACGGGTAAAGCAGCAATCCTATCTCCTTCTACATTCTCAATAACAAGAGTTAAAACAATCTCTGGGTCATCATAAGGAGCGAAAACAGTGACCCAGTTGTGATAGTAGTCGTTTCCTAATTCAGCTGTTCCTGTTTTAGCAGCAACAGCTACTGGCAAAGAATTTAATTCAACAGCTGAAGCATGAGGACTATTTTTTCCAGTTACTGCCTGCCTCATTCCTTCTCTGACTATTTGAAGATTGGCTGAACTAATAAAGTTTTGACGGATAACTTTGGGTTCAAAGACCTTAACTATTTCTTTCTCTTTATCAACTATTTCTTTGACAAGTTGAGGTTGAAATAAGGTTCCCCCATTAGCTATAGCAGCAAAACTGTTCACTACTTCTAATGGGGTAATTTCCAAAAAACCTTGGCCAATAGAGAGATTATACGTATCTCCGTCCCACCAGCCCTGACCCCATTTTTCCTTCTTCCATTCTTTATCAGGAATAAAACCTGTTATTTCTCCTCCAATATCAACTCCAGTTTTTTCTCCCCAACCAAAGAAATCCAGATATTTTTTAATCCTTGTGGGCCCCAAACCTTCTTGATTCTCATACCCTCCTCCCACTGTATAGAAGTAAACATTGCAGGATTCAGCAATAGCTTTCCTCATATCAGTCCAATGATGAGTTGTCCAGTCCTTTTTAATAGTGGGCGAAGACGGATCCCAGGGATTAGGAATTGTAATTTTTCCCTGACAAATGATTTTTTTATCAGGCCTGATTATTTCTTCTTCCAAGACAGCTGAAGCAATTAAAGGTTTAATTGTAGAACCAGTGAGATAACCTGCTGAAACTACCCTGTTTAAAAGAGGAGAATAAGGATTATCGTCTATTTCCTTCCATTCTTCAATAGACATTCCTTGTGAAAAAAGATTATTATCAAAAGTAGGCATGCTTACTAGAGACAAAACACCGCCTGTTTTAGCGTCTAAAACAACAACTGCTCCCTTTTTCGAGCCCACTTCTGCAATCCCTTTCAGCAGTTCTTTTTGAACTTTTTCTTGTAATTGAGAATCCAACCAAAGGACTAAACTATTCCCTGGTTCTGGCAAAGAGAGAATTTCTTCTGAAATTAAATTACCTTGGGCATCTCTTTCTAAATGAAACTCTCCGGGTTTTTCTTTTAAGTACTCATCGTAGAAGTTCTCTAATCCAGTTTTCTCACCCGTCTTTCTTTCATAGCCGATTAAATGCGAAAAAAGAGGACCCTTTTTGTATTCCCTGACTATATTATCAATAATTTCAAAACCAGGAAATTCCTTTTTTCTTGCTTCAAGAATAATTAATTTTTGGTAATCAAGATTCTCGCTAATTAAAATTTGAGAAGTGTCAGATTTATCTATTTCTTCTTCAAGAAGGCTAATATCTTTTTCAATAACTGCAGAAATTTCTCTTAAGATTCGCTTCTTTTCTGTTTCTTCTCCAGGAAGATTTTCTTTATAACAAACTAAATCAAAACTCGGTTTATTAAAAACGAGCTGATTAAAATCTTTATCATAAATAACCCCTCTTTGGGACTGAAGGCGATGAACAATAAATCTGTTGGCTTCGGATAACTTGGAAAAATCTTCACCTTGAACTACTTGAAGTTGAAATGTTTTCCCAAAAAGAATAAGAATTAAGATTAAAAAAATAAAATAAATTCCTTGAAGGATTCTTTTGGAAAGAGGAATTTCAAGTTTTTTCTCCGAAAGACCTGTCTCGTCATGTCTTCTTTTAGACAAATTATCCAAAAGAATTTCTTGAGGTTCAATTTCTTCCTTAAATTTTACTTTCACTTTTCGATTTTTATACCTTTTCAAAGGTAGGAATTTGAACATATTTTTTGAGAATAAATTTTATAAAAACTGCTACTAAGACGAAAATTAAAATTTCTATTCCGAAAGGCATACTAGACCAAACATCAAGAAAGAATCCGGCCATAAAAGCGCTCCAAAGCCCTATCTTTTTTTCTGGAACTTCAAAAAGATTTATAAGAATCACTAAGACCAAAACAAGGTTTATAGTCAATCCATTTATGTCAAAAAAAGGCATAAAACTTGTCTGGAATAGAGTTAGAATATAAAAAACTATAATAAGAAATAATATTTTTTTGAGCATTTTAGATTAATATTCAGTCAGAACAAATAGATGATCTATTTCTTTAATGTCAAAAAAAATCGACACCTCTGCTGTTTGAAACGGCTCAATATCGCTTTTTTCAACTTTTCTTATTTCACCAACTAAAAGTCCTTTGGGAAAAATCCCGGATAAAATATCAGTTACCACAATTTCTCCTTCTAAAATCTCTCTATCTTTAGGAATCATTTCAAGAAACAGTTTATATCCCCCTTTTCCTTTTCCTTTTGCTTTTATAGAAATTTCATCTTTTTCTTGGCCAGAATTTAAAATGGATTGAATCTTAACATAAAAAGAATTTTCTTCGTCTTTATGGGAAATTAACATCACTTTAGAAAAATTATTATAAACCTGGCTGATTTTTCCGACAAGAACTTTTTCTGAAGTGATAACAGGCATCTTTTCTGAAATTCCATCTGCTGAGCCCTTGTTTATTAAAATAAAATCTTCGCCTATATCTTTTCCAATTATTTCTGAAAATACTAACTTGAATTCTTTTTGTAAATTAATTTCTAACGCTTGTCTTAAGGTCTTATTCTCATCTTTCAATTCCTGAAGCAAAACAATTTTTCCTAATAGTTCTTGATTCTTATTTTTTAATTCATAGTTTTCTTTATTTAAATTTTGGGCATTAAAGATTGATTCAAAAAAATTAGACACCTTATTTCCCGCCTGCCAAAAATTTCTTTGAATAGGCGAAGAGAAATTATAAAAAAACTCTCTCACTTCTTTTGAAAAACCAGTCAGATTCAAAGATAAAAAAATCAAGATAACTAAAGCAACTATTATAATTATTCTTTTTCCAATACTAAACCTCATTATTTTATTATATACATTTTTGGCAATAAAAAATAGCCTAAAAAGGCTAAATTTTATTTTTGAGCCCAAATATGGGAACTACCTACTTTCGCAGGAAAAACCAACTATCATCGGCCTTGGATTATTTCACTTCTGAGTTCGAGATGGAATCAGGTGGAACAAATCCAGTATAGTCCCCATATTTGGGCTCAAAAATTATGGTTATTAATCGCCAGCCAAGAAATATTTTAATAAATCATTAGTAACACTCGGCTTAACGCCTTACGACGCTTCCACCTGTGTCCTATCAAGGTCGTGATCTCCGACCGATCTAAGAGTCCTAATCTCGGAGCCTGCTTCGCGCTTAGATGCTTTCAGCGCTTATCAGTTCCCAACTTAGCTACCCAGCTATGCTCCTGGCGGAACAACTGGTTCACCAGAGGTTAGTTCAGTCCGATCCTCTCGTACAAGGACCAACCCTCCTCAAGACTCGACGCCTGCGGTAGATAGGGACCAACCTGTCTCACGCATATTGCTCCTATATTACTATAAGTATGGACTATATCACCATCGAGCACATAATGCTTTATATGCTCGAGACCAACGTATTATAGAAGTTTAAAACTTCTATCCCCCACCACATAAAACGTGGTGAGAAGTCTCTACGGGGTTAATAAACCTTTCTGTTTAAGAATTTTTCTAACTTGTTCGGTAGTATTTGTTCGTTTCTTAGAGTAATTTAGTTTCTTAAACTTATCAATAAGAATGCAAACTTCTAAAAAATCTTTTGCGTTTTTAATCTTTTTCTTTTTGTTTAAAATATCTAACATTAACCTCACATGATTTCGTTTCAAAATCACATAGGATTTTATATACTTTACTAACTTTTCTATAGAGTTTACATCTCCAATAATATATTCACATATTCCATCTTTACGTTCTCTAATATACCCTATCTGAATCAATCTTCTCATTTTCTCTAGAACAAATTTATTACCTTTTGACTGATAGAACACTACATAAGGACATATTTGATACTTATATCTATAACTATCATTTTGAGTAAGTTTAACATAAATACTCCCATCCCCATCAAGAAATCCTGCAATATATGCCTTTGTAGTTTCTTTAACTTTCATAAAAAGGTTTATTAACTTCCCTCGATATTATCCTACCATATGACAGGTTGGAAAGTCAAGATAGGATTTCATCGATATTAGTCGGTTTTGCATTATACATTGCTGCATAATGCCGCCATTTTGACGGTTTGAACC
>JAGMAD010000010.1 GCA_023130975.1 Candidatus Parcubacteria bacterium
CCTATTTTTTCTAAATTCATATAATATTTATTAATATTTATTTTCTTAATAAAACGTCTTAATGCGGAATCAGTCCATTCACGTGTATAATGATACATATGTAATCTGACTAGGCCGACTACTTTTTTTATAATTAAATTATCATATTTTAAACGCTTAAGGAAAGTTGTTGCTAATTTAGCACTAACTATTTCATGGTTATAAAAAGTTGTACGAACACTTTTGTTAACGTTAACAATTACTTGTCTAACAGCCGGTTTTCCAATATCATGTAATAATCCAGCCAATCTAATGGTTAAATCAAAATCAGAATTGTCAACAGTATATATAAGATGTGTAAATACGTCATATTTATGATATTTTTTGTCTTGTTTAACCCTTACACAATTTTGTATCTCTGGAGCAATATATTTTAATAAATTTGTTTTTTGTAAGAATTTTAAATATTTTGATGGTTTCTTACACATAAGAATTTTATTAAATTCAATTCTAATAACTTCAAATGGTACTTTTTTTATTAAACCTGCATTTGTTTTTATGGCTTTCCAAAGTTTTGGGGCTATGGTATAGTTAGTTCTTGAAGCTAAGGAAATAGCACGTAGCATTCTTACCGGGGATTCTTTTATTCTTTCAGTTGAACTACCATTTGCACATATTATTCTATTGTTAATATCATTTCTACCATTATTAAAGTCTATTACATCCTTTTTAGACTCGTAATTTATTGATACGTATAGCGAGTTTATCCTAAAATCACGGAATTTAGCGTCTTGTTCAAGGGTATTTTGTGGATGAAATTTCTGGTTTTTACCTTTTCTTGGAAGTGTAATTTGCGCTTCAACTAAATTGTCTCCGTAAGATTTAAATAGTAATACATTAACTACAAATTTGTCATTGGTTTTGGCAAGTATAACTTTTTTAGCTTTTCCATAATTACTAAGGAATTTTTGTATTTTGTTAATAGACAAATTTCTGATTACTATGTCTAAATCATTATTACTTTTATTACGTAAATAATCTCTTACAAACCCTCCAACAATGTATACTTTAGCTGGTGTTTCTTTATCTAATTTCTTTAATACTTGTATAGTTGTCATTATTATGCCTTTCTACTTCTCCATTTCCTTAGTAAGTTTTCTGATTTCCCATGTTTTAAATGCTGCTTTGGACATTTTTTGCCTTTTCTAGCAATATGAATCACTAAACTCTTTTTGCATTGTTTTTTTGAAGTCCAATTTTGGATAATGTTGTTTAAATACTTCAGGCGTAATTTTCCACCATGCTTTTAAGATTTTTAATACATAATCTTCTGAATTAGAGTGTTTAATTTTATTCATTGTAAACAAAGGGGAATTTATGTCAACTTTGTCTATAAACGGGCAATGTGAATTTTCTGTCCAGATAACAAATCCTCCAGGTAAGACAGTAGTTCCTCCCTCTTTTCCATTTTTTTTAATTTCTATATAGGTAACATTTTCCAATGTTTGACTATATTTATAAGCAGACAAGAGTGTTTTAAACCTAACATCGACAAAGCATCTGACGTTTTTGTGTCCAATTATATTATGAAAATCTCCAAATGTTGCTCTGGTATTTTGGTATTCAATTGTCCATTTAAATTTCTTTAGGTGTTTATTAAGTGCCGTTTCAAATTCTTTTTTAATTATTTTAACATCACAATGGTGTGGCATCGTTTTATAAAACATTTCAGTGAGTGTTATCATTTCTTATCCTTATTATTGTAAAACTAAAATGGTGTGCTATTACGCCAAAAAATCCACCCATATGCCCACCTCGATACCTGTTGGTTACTGCATAATAAGTAATTAATCCAACATTTCTCATAAGAGTTTCCGCAACGCGGCTCCAAGTGGCGACGATTTACTCCTTAGTCGATGGCTGCTTCTAAGCCTACGGTCCATTTTAAATTCTTTTTCATTAGTAAGTTACTACATACATATAGGTTACTTAATTGTATTTCAGGTTGTCTTAGATTAAGGTTTCTAAGGTGTCAGTAAAAGCCTCACAAAACCCGTTTGGCCATTTATTACATGTACCATACTTATCTATTTTAATCGTTTTTCCCTTGAATAAAAATTCAATTTCGGTATGTTTAATTTTTTCTTCTATCACAGCACATCGAAATAAAGTTATTAGTAATTCTGTACCTACGGCAATATGTAAAGATATCAATAATTTAATAGTTGTTGTAAAGTTTCGAATAGTAGTTTCTACATAGTCTTTAGATTTATTATCGGAAAGTGCTAGTCCATTATCTGGGTCATATTCTACAATTAATTTGTTCATTATGTACCTTACTTAACTCAATTTTATTTTTTCTGTAGTGAAAAGTTTAAGACCACGATAGATACAATATAATCATTAAATTCAATTTGTCAAGTTTTATTTTTCTAAGTTAAAAAAGGTTAAGACCATGATGCTACATAAAAACTTTCCAACGAGCTATCATATATTCTGATAAAGTTTTTTTATCTTGACAAGTCATATGTTTAAATTCCCAATTACCTAACGCTGAACCACTACAACAAACATTATATTTTTCTTGTAATCCGTAGTCCGGTATAATTTTCATAGAAATTCCCTCGTATTCGGGGTTAATTTCCATTTGAAACCCACTAGGGAAAATTAATCTATTCCAGTCACCTATTTTAGTTTTAATAATAGTAAGTGTTCCTGACGGCATTTTAATTTTCCAGCCACCACCATAATAACTATTTTTTGGATTTTTAATTTTTGTTATTTTCATTTCATTTTTTCCAAATTGAAAAAGACTATGACCACGATGCAATAATCTTGTCACGAAGTTTATCTAATTTGCGTCTAACCCATACGCTGTTTTTGTTGAATTTTTTACCAATTTGATCATATGAAATCCCTTTCATAATATTTTGACAAATAGACAACTCAGTCGAGTCCATATATGTTTGTAATTTTTTAATTATAAGAGCTGTTTCTAAAGATTCTTCATCTTCATCATATAATACATTTTCATTAAATATACAGTTTTCTGGAACATATTCAACTCTTTCAATAAATTTCTTATAATCTACTTTAGCTCTGTTTGCTGCTTTCTTTAGTTTATCTATTAAATAGTTACATCTATGTTTGTCATTAGTTTTTATTATATCGATAATATTATCATATATAGATAAATTATATTTAGCAAAAATAGTTTTCAATTCAATAACATGGTTATGAGATTTCTTTATATATGCTGGTACTGCTACAGAAGCTATATTATTCCTAGTAAACTCATTTAAGGCGTCTTTTATTCTGTATACAGCATACATTTTAAAATCATCACTACGATTAATGTTCCAATCGCGATAGGCCCTACCAAGCCCTATTAATGCTTCACCGAACAAATCATCTTTTTGAAGTCCAGTAGAAATAGCATAACTATAAGCAAGAGCATTTAATAAACCGGAATAACGATTGTACAAAGCTTCTGCTTCTTCAGGAGTATCTGCCAAAAAGTATTTTGACATGGTTTCTGGCCGTATTACTACTGTTTGCTTTATAATATCAAATTTGAAACCATCTACATTTTTATATCTTCCAGTATGATTGTCTTCTTTTTTCCACTTAACTGGTTTTTCTCTAAATGGAGTCATGGTAATTGTATTTCTCCAATTTTAAATGCCTGTTCAATTTTAGTAGCTAATGCATATGTGCCTTTGCTACGAATAAGTTCTTTATTAGGAAGCTCATTAAACACCAACAAACATTCATCAAGCAGCCTTTTATACAAATTTCGTTCTTTTACAAGACCTAAATGTTGTTTTTGATCTACTTCAACCCAGCCCATATTTTTCCATTTCAATTTTATTTTTTTGATTGATTAAAAATTTAGAATCATATTATTACTTTCTTTGATAACCAAAATCTATTTCATCTTTTTGAAATTTCTTTATAGCATGATTACTATTAATAATATATTCACGTCCTTTTTCTGTTAAAATTCTACCTTTACCACTAATTAATATAAATCCTTTTCTAATTAAAAACGGTTCGGCATAAAATTTGATTGTTTTGCTATCTTCTTCTGTAATAATAGATAAATTATCTAAACTAACAGGAATATTTGAATTGAAAAGGATTGTTAAAATTTTAAGTTCTGTAATAGTAAGACCTTCCTCATCAATACCCATATCTTTAAACACATCTTTAATCAGATGAGACGTAGCCCATGTTGAATCAATGGCTATTACTTTGTCTCGTATACGCTCTGTATACCCAACTACAGTTCTTGGAATTCCTCGTCCTCTTTTTGCAATATCCTGAGCTCCTATTGTTGATATTTCTACCCCAAGCTTATTTGCATGCATTTTTACTATTTCTACCATTTCGTTAAATGGGTAAGGCTCAAATATAAAAGTCATTTTAAAACGATCTAAAAAAGGTTTAGATAATTTACCAGCTACAGTAGTAGCACCGATTAATGTAAAAAATGGAGTCCAGTAATATTTATTTGGTTTTCCAGAATCCATTACAAATTTTTCCATTGCTAATCCAAGCAATTCTTGACCTTTTAATGGTAAATTATGTATTTCGTCAAAAAACAATAAAGTGGGTACAATTCTACCAACCCTATTACCCCTTCTATCATACTTTTCATGATTTAATTTTTCCAAAACACTAATAACGCTTTTGTAATCTTTCATATCATTTGGTACTACTGACAAAAAAGGAAGTTTAAATATAGTGGCTAAATGTTTAGCCATACTAGTTTTTCCACAACCTGGTGTACCAGTAAATAAAATATGTGGAATTGCTTTATTACGTTTTATAGCTGATTGAGCAGCAATAAAAATTTGCCTTTTTGTTTTTTCATGCCCGATAAGTCGTTTCATAATTATGTTTGCAACCAATATGGATTAGAATTTTCATACAAATTATCTATAGATTTAGTTTCTTTGTTAAAATTTTCGAATGTTTCAGGAATCTTACATTTAAATTCCCCTTTGTTTATTTGATCAATTTTTTCTTGTATTAAAACCAAATGAGTTTTATTTGGTTTTTTTGTTTCTGTACGACTAAAAAAACAAGGTACAATTTCTTTCTTTTTATTTATACAATTTATTACACCAGCATTGTTTACTCTGCTAGAATTTTGATTAAAGTTATTGTTTGTTGTATTCAAGTTAACTGGTTCTAAATTTGGAGTATTTACATATTTAGACACATCAATAAGACCTTCTACTTCATCTTGTTCAAATCCATTTTTTAAAAGGTCATTATATAGAACATTAAGTAAATTTAGTGCAAATTTTTGATCACTATCCTTTATAGTAAGGTGTGTCATATTTTTATAAGTTGTGTGCCGAACCTCAATAGTCATAATGTTGTAAAACTTTAAATTTACAATGTTTGTAGAATTCCCTTTTCCGTGTAATAAAACAAAGGTTAAATTATCAGTTGTTATTATACCTTGTAATAATCCAGAAATAATTTCACGTTCATTAAGAACCATTTCAACATAAACATATTCAATATCAATTGACACTTTTTTGGTCACAGCTTTTTCTCCTTCCAACAGTTAGTGTATAATGGTCTCTAAACCAATGTTTCCTAATATACTTAAAATTCAATGTATTAGCTAAATTTAAACTTGGAATATTATCTTCTCTAATTGTCATATATATATATTCCGTATCACACATTTCAATAGCTAACTTTGTTAATTTAGTTGCTACTTCTTTATGTCGAAATTCTGGTATTACACAGATATGTTGAATTCTAGAGAGCGTTGGATATACTTTTAAAATTGATGCACAACCTATTACTCGTGAATTTATTAATTCAACAAAATAACTAGCAGAGGATGTATATATTGTATTAGCCGTATATTTTGTAACCCACAGATTATATTTATTTATTAATAAAGCAATCTGTGCAGCTATTTCCATTGTTGATAATGAAACATAAAATTCTGCCATAATTCACCTAATCAAACATCTTTTTAAAAACACTTTTAAGAGCTTTTACTTCTGATTCATCTGAATTCTGAACTATTTCGGTTATTAAAGTAGTTTTGGCTAATAACTCTTCTTTAGTAGATTTGAATAATTTTTCATGTATTTGTTCCCCAGTAAATATTTTTTTGAACGCAGTTACATAAGCATTAAAAGGGGTTTCTTCTAATCCAGGACCTGTATTTACTTCTATTATATATGGTTTACCATTAACATCTATACAACAATCTACAGCACCGAAGTCTAATTTTAAAGCTTTTAGAGCTTTGACTGCTTCATTTTTAAGATTATCATTAACTGTTTTTATATGAGAAAACTTCCACCCCAATCTATTAGAACGAATAATCATATCGGCACCATTTGCAACTTTCTTTTTTGCCATACGTTCCAGTATTAATTTTGCAGTGGACTCATCAAATGGATTATTATTCTTTTTAGCAAGATTTTTTTGATTGTCAAGTTCATGACGAACACAAGCTTTTTGATATTCCTCTTTAGATCGCTTGGATTTCTTTACCGCATAAATAACATCACCATTAAATACATGTAAACGATATTCATCTTTAATTTCAATCATATTTTGAAAATACTGTGCACCTTCGTCTATTGCTGATTTGACATGTGTCATTGTCGGGCACATCCAAAACCCTTTACCTCCTTGATGATATTTTGTGCGCCCTATTAATGGCAATTTAACATCTTCATGTTTTCCCGTATTAACACCATTAGGATTAGCTTTAATAGTTGTGGCTACTTTAGATGCTTCTACAAAGTTAGCAATATTAACATTGGCCTTATCCATAAGTTTAAGAGCTTCTATTTTATTTCTATTAGCGAGAATCTGGTTTGGATGATTAAGAGTTTGCAATTTACCGAGAGAAACCTCCTCACTTGTTTTAGTCCCCCATCCAATAATCAAATCATGTTTTAGAAGACTAGGCACTTTTTTTCCGTGTTTAATGCCGAGTGCCTCGGCAAGTTTCATTCCTGTGACATCTGTAGCTCCACTATACCAAATATAAACATCTTTTTTCTTTTTGTCAAGCATTTTTTTAATCTCCTCCTTAATTTTTGTTATTACGTTTTTTATGGTAATACCTATTTTTATATTAATGCCCATTCATTTTCACTATATAAACTTCTTTCATAATTAGTGTTAGGGTAACAAGTTGCTATTTTCTTTATACTGTCTTCATTTGGACAATTTGTTACATAGATGACCACATCAGATATAGCACAATCAAGAATGCAGTCCTCTTGTTTACATATTTTTAATGCTAAAACATGTAATCGTTTAAATGTTTCCCTTAAATGTTCATCTATGTCAAGCATTTTTAAATTATCTTTCAACATATAACGTCCCCTTTTAGAAACCCACAATAAATTTTTTACCTTCTAACCAATTTTTTTGTAGTGTTTTATCAAACTTGTTGTATTCATTATGCCCTATTTTTAACATTTCTGTAAAACCATCGATATATTTTGCATATGTTTTATAAGTAGATAATGTTTTCATCTTTTTGTACCAATTGTTAATAAAAACTGCGTTAATTCTACCAGCCTCCGATTTATTTAAAAACTCAATCATAAATTGCGAATCCGCTGTACAACCCATATCCACAGCTAAAGGAATTTCTTTCCACCTTTTAAAATTAGCAGACCAAATACTAGAATTTTTTAACTCATTAGGAACATTTGATTCCTCTAATTTATTAGGAAGTATATAATTTATATCGAATTCATGATTAATAACAAGGTTGAATACTTCATCTATAATGGCTTTAACAGTACCAAGAACACATGTAGCGAGTGTTGGATGCATTAACCACATCCCACTCAGTGTTCTGTGTTCTAATCTACCATTACAGGTTCTCAGTTCGCCGTAATAACCGTATTTACCCATTGTACATTTTGTGCGTCTTGCGGATCCATGTATTGAACCATCAATTTTAATCATTGGTATTGCTAATAACTCATCAATGATTTTATTAAGTACTATAAAAAGAGATTTTTGTTTATTATTGTCCATGTTAGCAATTTGTACAGGATTACCTATATGAATATGCCCTCCTATAGGGTAGTCACGATTTTTGTCTTTATAATAACATCCGGCAACCCATTTATAGGGTGTTATAGGATCAGTAATGTTAGCATTTTTTAATATCTTTAATATGTTTATAACTAACTCTTCAGGACTAATAGCTGGTTTTGGTCTAACTTCTGCCATCGCGCCATCACACCCCAGTTCACCATGATAACTTAAAACATTATTAGCCCGCACCACTTCATCATGTTGATCAAACAACAAAAACTCTGGATCTGCACCTATAACTGTATCATTAACATTATCAGCGATCCAAACACTGTTCTTTTTTATGTTACCTGTAATCATTTTAAACGTTTTTGTAGTAACAAAACCAACCCGTACTAATTCTTCTGGGGACATGTTTTTGTCTTTACAATCTTTCATATCTTTAGTAAAAGCTTTAAATATATCTAATAGTTTGGCACTTTTAATACGGTTTTCTGTATTGTCATTATTTAAATATACTTCTACTTTAGTAGTTAAATTTAAATTTTCTCGTGAAGATTTTGATAAACGTATTAAACTGTCCTCATTTCGATTTTCTTTTTTGTTATTGTCCATACTAATAGATGGTAGTAAAGTTAAATTAGATTTTGCCATAATAACTAGTCCCCATGTTTATCTGTTGTTAGAGATGCTATTTTTCCTAAGATTGGTATTTTTCTAAAATCACCAGGTTTAAAAACATTTTTGATAAGATCCATAGTTAATTCATTATTATTAGTGAGAACCGTATCTACAGCCTTTTTAATTCCTACTTCACTTACTACATCTGAAGAGGTTATTCCATATTCTGTAGCTATATGACTAAATATATATATTATATTTTTCATTATACGAATATTATTTTCTGCCAATTTACGTTTATTGTTAGCACGAATAAGAAGTTTTTTAGATGTTAGTTCGTTTTTGTAGATATTCTCAGTTTCTGCTGTTTCATGTAAATGAAACATATACCCATTATACCATCCCCTTTTATAGAAAAACTTTCTTATTTTGTTTCCTAAAATATATGGACGCAAACAAGTCAGCTGTTCTATTTTGTCAACATCAAGTGTAAATTGTACTTCTTGATCACTTTTAAATTGTTTTTCCTTTTGTAACGCTATTTCAGCTTTTTTTAATGCCTCTGGATTAGTTTCTAAAATAACTTCAGTTTTGCCAGGAATAGTATCTACAACCACAGGTAAATTTTTTATTGGAATAGGATACTCTATTATTTTAGCTCGTGTTGTTGTTGGAGTAGAATCAATATCCACATAGGTACGAAAAAGACTAAATTTTTGATCCGTGTTATTTGGTAATGGGGATACAGCAGAAGTGGGAGCATCAGTTATTAACACTTTCTTGGTTTCTGCATCAACAACTTGGCCATTTTTTAAATTAATTTCAACATTTGAATAGCTTTTTGATTCCTCTAATTTAGCAATATCTTGATAACCTTTAATTTCTTTATTCCAAGCCATACCAAGCCTACTCGATTTCTTTTTAGTATTTTTGGCCAAATTTTCAGCTTTTTTGGTAAGCTTGTTTAAATAATTTGTTTCGGTGGTATATTGGGAATTATATTTTGTATCCCAGATTTTATTATCTCTTGGAATTCTTTCTTTAATAAATAAATCTTCTATTTTAGACATACTTTCAACTTCTTTGCGTATGTCAAAAATGTATAAATGATCATCTGGCAAGGAGGACAATTCTACATCAGCTTTTTTTAGTGGAGGAAATTTAGTTGTTCCGAGTTGATATAAATTTGCCATTTTATTGTAGCGAAAAATAACGTGTTTTAAAAAATCTTTTTCGCTGGCCATAAGTAAAAGCTTAAGTGGCTTTATTAACAAAGCCTCTAGTGGCCTAGAATCACGAAATCCTACCATTTGATAAGGGTTGTTTCCAGTAAATGTTAAACACGCATAAGTACCGTGTAATCTTCTACATACCTCCTGGATTAGTTCTGGTGCAAAAGGTTCTTTACCATTGTTTGTAAAACAATGTAATAAACGAAAAATTGCTTCGCTATCGACTGTACCACTTCTATCACATTTTAATAGTTCAAATATCCGGTTGTGATTTGTTAAAGTTCCATTATGAATACCAATAATATCATCTACTTTTATAGGATGGTTATTAGTATTATCTTCCGGATTTCCGACTGAACTTTTTCTACAGTGGCCAAGTATCATTTTAGCTGGGACAGCTTTTTTTCTCCATATGTTTATATATCCGTCAAAGTCTTTTTCAGTACCACCAAACCGCGCTACAAAATCTGTTGGAGGTATGCCCATTTTTAAACCCATGTAATCACAATTAGAAAACATAGTAGCAATGCCTGTAGCATCTTTACCTCTTGACTGTGTAAGTTGCAATAATTCTGAAGACAAAAAAATCATAGCCTCTTGTCTAAGTTTTTCTTGCTTTTTTTCAGGAAAATCACCAAAAGCTAATACTCCAAGAATTCCACACATTACCTATTTCTCCCTCTTTATTAAATATAGTTAATTAGTATTTATATTAGTATAATAATCTTTAATACTAACATAATAATCTTTAACATTAGTAGTGACAGGACGATTATTCAAAATAGTAAAATCTTGCATTTTGGAAAAGTCCCAAGTAACCT
>JAGMAD010000011.1 GCA_023130975.1 Candidatus Parcubacteria bacterium
AAGAAAAATGTAACAACTGCGGCATATGTTATGAAGTCTGTCCGGGGCATGAAGTTGATTTTAAAGGATTGAATCTGGAAATATTTGGCAAAGAACCAGAAAATGTTCTGATTGGAAATTATTTGAATTGCTATGTCGGTTATTCAACAGATCACGATATTCGATATAACTCTGCATCTGGTGGTCTTATAACACAGTTGCTGATCTTTGCACTTGAAGAAGGAATCATAAACGGCGCATTGGTTACAAGAATGAAAAAAGATAAGCCATTAGAGCCAGAGCCTTTTATCGCAAGAACAAGAGAAGAAATAATTGAAGCGTCTAAATCCAAATACTGCCCTGTTCCTGCGAATATTGCATTAAAAAAAATTCTAAATTCAGAGGAAGGAGAGAAATTTGCAGTTGTCGGGTTGCCGTGTCATATTCATGGAATAAGAAAGGCAGAGCAAATAAACAAAAAACTAAAAGAAAAAATTGTATTGCACCTTGGAATCGTTTGTAATCATCCTCCCTCCTTCTCGGCAACAGAATTCTTACTCAAAAAAATAAAAATAAAAAAAGAAGAAGTTACAAAATTAGATTATCGCGGCGAAGGATGGCCTGGTGGAATGACTATCACAACAAAAAATGGGAATAATTTTTTTGTTCCTCATTGGTCTTCTGATTACTGGGGTGGCATATTCGGTTCATTTTTCTTTCCATTGCGATGCACATTATGCAATGATAAAATATGCAGGTTATCTGATATGTCATTTGCAGATGCATGGACGCCGGAACTGATGAAAAACGATGATGTTGGAACTTCATTGGTCATCTCTCGAAATGAGATATTTGAAGAAATTTTAAATAAAGCAATTTTTAAAGAAAAAATAGAACTGAAAAAAGTAGATAAAAATATCCCCCTTCAATCACAAGGGTTGTATGTCGTAAAAAAGCAATTAAAAGCACGCATTAAAATTTTAAGAATGTTTGGAAAGAAAATTCCTGTTTATCATCAGGATTTGTTAGATTCAAGTTTCTCTGATTATTATCATGCTCTATCGTTTTATTTTAGGAGCTGTTTTTTGTCTAAACGTTATTTTTGGAGTTTGATTAGTTTGTATCGTTTTTCACTGAAAAAGGCAAGTTATTATAAGTCGAAGTTATTGAATTCGGAAAAATAATCATTTTTGGTTATTTAACATATCCCTAACCAACTCACCACTAAACCACGCTAATTCTTTTTGAT
>JAGMAD010000012.1 GCA_023130975.1 Candidatus Parcubacteria bacterium
AATTACAACTTTTCAAAGATATTAGCAAATTAATCTGAAAGGCAGCTGAGGTGCAAAGCTATGACGCATTTATTAATAGATGGTGTGGGGCGGTGAGGGGAGGAACCAGACTATCTAATTATGCTGTAGATGCCAATATCACAGATTACATATAAATATCGCAACTATCTATGAATAAGGCAGGATGTTTGATAGCAGCTATCTTTAATGACCATGCTCACTTACCGCAAGGGGATGACAAACTATAAACAAGCACTGAAAATACAAAAGGGGCAATAGGCAATAAGCCCGCACCCCTTACGGTCAATTGCAATGTTATGCGATCTACGAAGCTATATACCTACGCAAATAATAATCTTCTTCATCTTTAGATTTACAGTGGTATGTATTCTTGATCATTTCTCTTAGAGTTTCACCCTTTAGACCTGCTTCTTGTTCCGCTTCAGTCATATCGACTGAAGCTAATTCTTCTTTTGTAAAACCTCCTTTTGGCATGGGGTTTATTGTCCATATTTCACCGATGCTAACTGAATCGCCATTAGAAAGTTTTATGTTTTCGAGCATCTCCTGTAGTTTCTTTGCTCCAGAGCCATACATCAATGCAAGATTGATCTGCTGATCAATTTTTACATCAATTGCTGGTTTTTTCTTAAAGAAAGTTATATCGCATTTTTGACCAGCTATAGATAGCATCAAAATTTGGTGGCCAAGGAATCCCATCCTTGAACCGAATTCTTTTTCAATTTTTGCTATCATTTCTTTAGTATCCATATTATCCCCCTCGCTGAGACACAGGATGATATGGGATGTCCCCGCATTCTCTCACCGCCTGAGTTAAATTGCCTTCTTTCATGGACATTCTGGCAAACTTAAGAGGTTATTAGGCTGCTCACCGTCATTTTCCGTTTTTAAATATTTGTTACCCTTAGAGCTGGTTGAAACGATAACCCCTACAGATTGTCCATTAACACTAACATAGAATTCCCATTTGCCACTTTCTATACCAGCGATCGCCTTTGGTTGCGTAACTTTCCAGTGTAATCCATCGGAGTTTATTCCCCCAATGTGAGTTATACGTTCATGGGCACTGGTACGATTGCTTTTGTTAATGCATTTAACTTGATGTGATGATGCCATTTTTAACTCCTTTTCGATTTTTAATAAAGAGCTTAACCAATTATTATATAGCTTCTGTCTATTCTCCAAAATTTCATGATTGTTGTCCAAAAATTAGCAAAAAAACCAGTTTTTCTAACTCTATATTTTAACAATTTGGATATTAAAACAGAAAATTGGATAACCTCCTTAAAGGCTATCTCGCCAGAAGTTTTGAAGTTCAGATACAGCTTGCCAACTGCGTAACTCAAGATTCAGACAATTCTAATGCAGATAGAGTTTGTATATCACAAATATTAAAACGTTTCAATTTGTTAAGTGAATAGCAGATAGTTTCTTTACTTCGCTTTTGCTTTCATCTATTCATAACAAATCTCATTTAATGTTAGTTCAAAATTCTGAGTTGTTTTTTCAGGGAGATATTTTGCTCCCTGAAAAAAAATTAGGTTTCAATATTTCTCAAGTTGTATGACATTCGTTTGAACAATAATAACACCCATTTGATTTAATATAGTGTTTTTTTGCCTCACGAACTGCTTCATAACAATTAGAGAAATTGCCAAGGTAAATCCTATTGTTTTTATCTGGCATCCAAGAGCAACCTGCTTTGTGGACTTCATGATCACCATTCGCTTGTTGATTGGAGTTAACATAATAATCAGCCATTATTTTATTCCTCCTATAAAAAAGATTGATAAATAAAACGAACGCGCACTATCTTTTTCTTGCTTATAAAATTAGAATTCAATCAAATCGATACATTCACCTTTTCCTTTCTAGGAACAAAACAATTGACAACTCATCGGAATGATAATTATTGTTCCCAAACTGATCATCCACTTGTTTAGCACGAAAGAGAGAGAATTGACGGATTCTCTCTCTTTGTTTTTAACCGATTCACTTTTCTTTCCTAACACCTTTAAATGGGTCGTTGTCGGATTTTTGATCCATAAATCTGCCAGTGTCGCTGTCTCTTTTTATCCACCTTTCATTTTTTGGATTATAAACTTGTGATCTGTTCCGAACTGCTCCTTGCCTTCTGTCATCTCCTGTTGGGGGATTTGTTGCCATTTTGTTTCTCCTATTTTAAAGGTTTAGATTATTTTATCTATGTTATAATAATTATCAATGCTTAATTTGTCAAGATTTTATTTAGCATTGCTTGGTAAAAATTAAATTCAACAAATATTGCTTGCTTTTTTTAGCGAGCCTGTTATGATATTAATTATAAAATTGAAAGGAGGGATATTATTATAATTGCACTAAATAAAACACTTGGTGATGAACTAAAAAATTGTCGAGAATCCAAGAAATTTACTCTACGAGAGATAGAAGAAATAACGGGGATCTCAAATGCATATTTAAGCCAACTTGAAAATAATAAAATAAAAAAACCATCTGCAAACATTTTATACAAACTATCAAATGTTTATAAAATTGATTTTGATTTTCTCTTAGAAACAGCGGGGATAATCGAAAAAAAAGAAAGGAAAAAGGGTCCAAAGTCTTTATCTGGATTTGCGCTTTATTCTGAAGATTTAACAGATAATGAAGAAGAAGAGCTTGTTAACTATCTAAAATTTTTACGGTTTTCAGAGAAGAAAAATGATAAGAAATGAGTTAACGTCAGTTAAAGATATTGAAGATATTTCATTTGATATTCTGAAAGGAAGCAAGGCGCTTGGAATTTTTCCTACACCTATTGATCAGATTATTCAATATGCTGAACTGAGAGTTAATGAAAAAAGAGACTTATCAGTAATTCCTAAAAATTATATCGGCAAATCAACAGAATTTTTAAAAAAAGCTCTGAGAAAAGTTAGAGGTGCTCTGGATAGAAGAAGAAAAATTATTTATTTAGATTTAAAACAACATCCATTAAGAAAAAAATTTATTAAGCTTCATGAAACTGGCCACGACTTATTACCTTGGCAAAAAAAATTATATGAATATATCGAAGATGATGAAGATAGTATAGATCCAGAAACAAAAGAAACCTTTGAGGCTGAGGCAAGTTATTTCGCCTCAGCAACATTGTTTCAATTAGATCGTTTTGAAGAAAAGCTTAAACAATTACCTTTAGCTTTAAAATCTGCGATGGCTTTAGCTGATGAATTTGGGTCTTCAAAACATGCTGCAATTCGGAGATATGTTGAATGCTCAAATCGCAGATGTGCTTTGTTAGTTCTTAAAGACTTCAATAAAGCAAACAAAAGTGCTGTTTTGAGAAATTATTTCCAATCCAGTAATTTTACCTCCGACTTTGGGAATTTAACATGGCCTGAAACCTTAAATGTTAACATGCCTTTTATTGAAGATATGATTTATAATAAAAGATTGCATGAAAATGGGACAATTGTTTGTAAAGATCAAAATAATGGTTTGATGAACTTCAAATATCATTTTTTCAATAACTATTATAATACTTTCATTTTATTGATGCCTGCCGGAGAAAAAAATAAATCCAGAACAAGAATAATAGTCAATACTAACTGATGAATGCGACGATCCTTGGAATTCCCTCCATAAGACAGGATACTAAAATCAAAGTTCTATAAAGTTTAAATCACTGTGCCCAAATTGTGCCCGTCAAGGTCAAATTTTCCCAAATGGTTCCAAACGAAACCAAAAGTTAAGTTAAAAAATGTTTATAATCGACATGTTAAAAATATTGAACATTTCGATTTTTTCTATTTATGCATATTCCGCTTGATTCCGGCCACTAATTCCGCTCCATTTCGGCCACCCATTCCGGAGCATTCCGGCCACCTATTCCGGAGTATTTCGGCCACTCTATAATACAATATAATTTTTAGCGACGCTGGATAATTTAACTTTTAATCTTAATGTCTTCCTTAACCTATATAAAGGAGGGCATAATGGCAAAAGAAAGATTATCTATGCGAAAAATAAGAGAAATTTTAAGACTTAAATTTGATTGCTGTTTCAGTAACA
>JAGMAD010000013.1 GCA_023130975.1 Candidatus Parcubacteria bacterium
GCTATTGTTTTTCCTTCCTTGCATAACTTATATTTAAACAAGTTTCTTTAATAAATTAGTTAGTCTCACCTTCAGTCCAGAAACTATATTTTTTAGTTATCCCTTTAAACTTTAATATTCGGTATACAGATTAATAAATCTACCTGTTTTGTCTTGAATCTTTTTGACGGGGCCAACTGATCTATACTTTATTAAATTAATTCTTTAATTGAAAATGTATCAGGATCATATTCAAATAACTCTACGATTTTTTTGCATAATTTTTCAACACCATTCGCACTAAGATTCGTATCAACATATAAATCAGTACCGTCTATTTCTTTTGGTCTGCGTAAATTATCGACATTAGTTGAAAAATGAGATTTTAATTCTAATAGACGCATAAATGTGTCAGTGTGTAATATTGTTATTAGACAACACAATTTATGTAACATATCTGTCCAGGTTTTAACCTTATAAGTTTCTCCATTAAACGAAAATCCTTTTATCTTTCTTATTGGTTTTCGTACCTTGTCTTCATTATTAGATGTTATATCATCGTCTTTTTGTAATCCGCCATCTGTCTTAGTTTCTGATAATATCATAGACTCTAGTTTATTATTAACACACTTTTTAATTAATTGTCCAAATGCAAGTTTAGTGTTTTTAGAAAACATATTTATAAGCCCGGGCATTTTTCTTCTATTAGGCATAATTTGTGTTATAAGATATTTTGAAAATTCATCAGTCGGCGAAAAAAGTTCTTTCTTTAAAATATTTTTGATTTCTTTTGTAAGTTTTAGGTCTGTAGCAGATACTACTATACTGTCTATATCAAAGTCTGTTTTTGAAAGCTTCTTTAATTCTGGAATTAATATCTCTTGGATATTTAACATATTAAAAATCATAAATGGTTTTTGATCCATTTTATTCTTTTCTTCTATGTCTGTATAGAACATGTATATTTCGCCATTTGTCAAAATAGCTATCGAAGCTTCTGATACTGAAAAATATCTATATAATTGATCTATGTAATAATTTTTGTTTAAATCAATTCCAAACGCTTTGCATTCTATAATTATAGATAATTTTTTATCTTTAAATATAGCATAATCAACTTTTTCACCCTTCTTTACTCCTACATCTGCTATATATTCTGGAACAACTTCTTGTGGATTAAATATATTATACCCTAAAAGTTGTAATAGTGGCATAATTAAAGCATTTTTTGTTGCTTCTTCTGATTTAAGATGATTTTTAATCTCATTCATCTTTTTTGATAAATCTATTAGTGATTCTTTAAACTCTTTTATTTCCATGCTTTTTGTCTCCATATTACATAGTTAACAGATTTAATTTATCTACTTATATTTAAACAAGTTCTTCTAATAGGCCCAAAAACTATATTTTTTAATAAACTTTTTATAT
>JAGMAD010000014.1 GCA_023130975.1 Candidatus Parcubacteria bacterium
TACCCTTCAATTTGAAGAGGATACAGAAATTTGCGTTGGCTACTTCTTGTTTAGTCGATTTTACTTCTATGTATTTTTTATTCTCTGATTCATCAAAAGAGAGTATATCATAACCTGCTGAGTCATCCTCTTTTGAAATATGTCTCACCTGCGTAGAAAGTTCTTTCTTGCCAATAGATTCAAGGTATTCTTTTTCTTTTTTAAAAACAACAAGTTCCCCCCTTTCACCAATCTTTTTATTAACTTTATTTTCCTTCTCAAAATCAATCTTTTTTGAGAGAATAGATTTTGTGTCTTTCTCTTGTTTTTCAGGCATTTCGACAATAGTTAAATCAACAAAATCTGCTTTAACCTTGTTTAAAGAAGGATACTTAAGAACCATATACTCTTTAAGTTCTTCTGGTATTTCTTCTTCTCTTGCAGGTCTGCCAAATTTTTCGTATAAAAATTTAGAGAATTCATAAATACTCCAATTTTTCATAACTGCATCTTTTATCTTAAATTGCATCAGTAGGTCTCTTTTGTCTATCTCATCAAGAGAATCTGAATAAGAAATATCGAGTTTATCTAAGAAATAGTCTAAATGTTCTTTTGCAAATATATTCAGAAATCTATCTGGAAAATAGGTAGAAAGGATTTTTCCTTTAAACATTGGAGAGAGAGGATTCTCTTTTATCTCATCTAAGTTATTATTTTTTGCAGAATGTAGCAATGAAAGAATAGCAGATTTTACCTTTTGAAATGCTTCGTTTTCATTTGTACCAAATCTACTAGTAAAACGATATTTTAAAGTAGAGTCTGATTTTGTTTTGCCATAATAAATTCCAAATTTAAATGCAGTAGCTCCATGAATGTTCCCTAAACCCTTTAATCTATTTTCTAACCAATAACAAAAAGTATCCTCTTTACCTTTTCCTATAACAAAATCCTCAGCTTTTAAATCTTTTAATTTAGTCTCGGAAAATAACGATAGAAACTTTTTTCTTTCACTTTCTAATCGGGTTATCTCTTCTTTAAATTCCTGTCTTGCACCTTCAAATTCTGCTTGTTTGATTCTTAATTCTTCAATTTCCATATTATTATCTAGTTAATGTGCTGATATTTATAAATCATATTATTTATCGTGTGGATGCCTTTTTATATATTTCTGAACGAAGTGAAGACTATCTGTGCGAAGCACTGCCCGAGCCCAAAATTTATTACGCCTAACGTTGTATATCCGCAATGTGTATATCATCCCAAATTGGCATTATATCAGCAATGCGTATATACCCCTTTTGGATGTACTTGCTCATGTCTTGCCTCCCCACATATCCAACGGACTTTTTATCTTATTCAAATCTCTATTACTTACATGTGTATATATTT
>JAGMAD010000015.1 GCA_023130975.1 Candidatus Parcubacteria bacterium
TGCAGAACTTACCTAAGGTCTGCCATGCTTCTAACTGAAGATACTTTTTACCCTTTATCTCTTGATATAAATGCTGTTTTTCCACTACTGAATACAACGTATCTGCTTTCTTCTGTGCATCTTGTATTACTGCATTTGGTTTTATCATCATTGCTGTGGCTCTTTGCTCTTGTTCTTTTTCTTCTCTTTTTGCCATTTCCTTTGGTCGTTCAGGCATTTTCTCTTTTCCATCACGAATCGCATAGAAAGTTTTGATGATTGGCAGTTCCGTAATATCGCCATTCGTTAGTTTGTTTTTATCTTTGAATCCCCAAAACTGTGACCCGACTGGATTTTTTTCATCGAATGTTTTTCCTATCAATGTTTCTCCTTCAATGTATATGAATTGGTTTTGGTTCTTTTTGCTTCGAGAAAAACCAATTCCAAGCAAAATATCTATATTTCGTTCTCGTTGTTCCTCCTTTGTCATGTCTTTGTATTTTTTCTCCTCGATTTTTTCTTTCTCCTCTTTTACATCCGCATCTACAAAATCCTCAGAAAACTCTTTTTCTACTCCTTCTATTAACTTTTGTTCATTCATCCTTCATTTCCCTCCTCTATTTCCTTCCCCCTCCGATTAAGTGTTTTCATTTGCTGAAAATACAATTCTTGTCTATCAATTAGCCATTTGGGGCGTTGTCTTTGTGTTGTTTTTGTTAGTTTAGTGCATTTTTCAAAGTATTCTATTGCAACTTCTGCTCGCTCTTGTTTAAGTATTAAGAATTGTTTAATTCCTTTAGCCAATTTGTAGGCAGGATACCCAAATATCTCCCACGTAGATTTATCTTTCCAGTTCTCGTTCCTATATTCCTCTATATACCGATTCCCTCTAAAGTTTTGTATTAACCAATCAATTAGTTTTTCATTTGTATTTGCCACCCCTAAACACAATGAATAAGTGTTTCCGCTGTGGCGAATTGAAATATACCCATCACAGTCAATAGCCATTGCTAATCTCGCAAAGTGTATTTCTCTTGTGACTGTGGATTTATTACCCCAACCAGTTAAACCTTCTTCTTTTTCTTCTTCACTCATTTTTTATCTTTTACCTCCTCTTCTATGGCAA
>JAGMAD010000016.1 GCA_023130975.1 Candidatus Parcubacteria bacterium
TTAGATCCTTATTATCATTTAAAAAAAGAACTTAGACGTGCAAAAGCAATTAGAGCAAAAGAAGACAGATTATTTTGGAAAAAGGAAAAAAGAAGAAGGAAAAAGGAAAAAAGAATACTAACCTTTGTTACTAATGAAATATGTCCTGAATGTGGTAAACCTGTCAAACTGGAACAAACTGTAGATGAAACAGATACGACGGACAATTATTATAAATGTACTAAATGTGCCTTTGAATTTCATTCCTACATAGATGATGAAGATTTTGACTAAATTTAATTAATTATATTTGGGCAAGTTGAGCAGTGCGGTGAGCTTAGCAGGCTGCAAACCTGTAGTCATTGACTTGGTGGTTCAATTCCACTCTTGCCCACCAAGAGAAATAGACTCTACTCTTGTTGTACTATTTTCCAATCCAAATACAGGTACAGTTATAAAAACGAGAAATTCGTTATATAGGTTAGGTTGTTATAGTACCAGTTGGGTAGAATCAGATTTTAGTTTTTGCTCAGATTCTGTCTGTCTTTTTAATAGTACAAAAGAAGATTCGTCTGGAAAATAAAATAGAAAGGAAGGAATTATGAAATTATTTTTGGCTTCTTTAATTGTTTGTATAGGTATATATTTAGTAATACCTATTATTATAATTATGGTTATAGGCGGCATGAGTTTTCTTTTAGGGTTTACCATACAAAAAACTTTTAGCACGGGCAGGAAACTTAGAACTATTACTAATACTTGTACAAATTGAGGAGATAAATATTGTGGATACACTAATAGAAACTACAACAACTGTTACTCTTAAATTGGCTAAGAAAGAAGCGTTGTGGCTTAAAGGATTAGTACAAAATCCAATAGGGTGTTCAATAGAAGAAGAAGACCCAACCAGTAAAGAAATACGTAGAAAATTTTGGGATGCTCTTATCGGGATCAGTCATGTTGAATAAAAACTGGAAAGAATGGGAAACAGATGAAGCAGAAAACTTAAAAAGGATAAAACAACTCCAAAAAGAAGGACACTCTCATCATTGTGCGTGTAGACAAGTCTGGGGTGATGGTGAATGTGAATGTAATCTTTATGAGAAAGGTTATGATCCATACAGTTGGATGGATACTATAACTTAAAAGGATGGTTATTATGACATATGTTATTATTATATCTATTACATTAGCCCTAATTGCTGTGTATCAAGGCAACAACCCTTCAGAAATAGTGGGTTGGCTTAGTTCAATATTATGGTCAGTATACAGTCTTGTTTTATTACACAAAAGAAAGAATAAAACTGTTCTGGGATAACGGCAAGGTATCTACTGCCCTTGGAAAGATGGTGTGGTTGATTCAATTCCAGCATCTCAAACCAAAAATATAACAGGAGTTTAAAAAATGTGGATATCTTCGAAAAAATACGATACTTTATGGGAGGAAAAATATCAATTACAAAAAGACAAAGCCCTTCTTATTAGAATATTATCAGGGGTAGTTCTTAGTCAAGGCGGAAAAGTTATAATTCCAATGCCAAGTACAGATTCAAGAACTCTTCACTGGAAAGGGGCTGAAGACGGAACAGTGACAATAAAGAGCAAGGTTTTTGATTTGGAAAATGGTGAATTCGAGACAAAATAAAGGATATGATCCATATAACTGGATGAACAACAACCCCTCTATTTAGCTTACAGGAACGCTGCGGCGTGATTCCGGTCCCCTTGGGTGTGATAGGCTACGGCGGATTTAATAAGCCTATTTCCTATAATATTATTAAAGGAAGATTGCAAATGAAAAAAATAAAAATCATATTTATTGAAGAAAAACCTGTTGAAATACCTGTAGTAATTAAGAAAAACATCATTTTGACTATCGTTACAGTAGGTAGTTTAGAAAGGGAAAACAAATTATGAAAAAATATTATTATGTGGCGCCTATTGCTATAATATTACTATTACTACTATCTATAGGCGTCTGGTTTATAACACAAAAAATGGAAAAATCAACAAGGAATACATTATCAGAAATTAAAAGTGATTATTTATTTATAATAGATAAACAAAAGAAAACAATTCAAGTTCAAAAGAAAACAATTCAAGTTTTAGATACAGAACTATCTAAAAAACAAAAAGTAACAGTTTCTTTTTATCATCCTATGTCAAGGGGTATTAATTCGGACACTGATCCTACTAATACTGCAATTATGGTATTACCAACTATTGGTAAAACTGTGGCAATTTCAGATGAATTATTTAAAGTAGGATGGTTGGGCCAAAAAGTTTACATTGATGGGTTTGGTGTATTCGTTTGTGAGGATCGAATGAGTTCAAGAATTAAAGGTAAATGTATCGACATCTGTGTTGGCTCAGAAGAAAAAGCATTGCAACTGGGCAAAAGATATAACATATTAGCAGTACGATTAATGTGAAAGGACTAATTCAAATGAATTCAATTTATGGGGATATTGACAAATCTATAACAAACTGGGATGATTATCAAGTTACTTATAAAGATCTTGAACCTTTATTAGAAGGAACTACTACAGAAGCATCTGCTAGAACATGTGTAAACATTATTATACACAAAAGACTCAAATTATTTATGGAAAGGATTATGACAGAACAGTTCAGAATATTCATAAATGATACTAAAGACATATGGGATAATATGAATACAGGACAAATACTTCAAGTAAATCATGATACTGTAGTAAATGGACATTCTATACATTATAATTCGATAAGTATGTTCGAATACCCATATTATGTATGTTATTTTGGTAAACAGGAGGGAATTGAGGGACCGATATATGTATTTTTTAACAAAACTATGGATAAAGTTTATGAGGAGTATTTTCCTGTATAGTTATAATAAAAGAAAATAATGTTTTACAATTGGAGGTTAAATATGTTTATTTTTATTTTGATGCAACTAATATTCTTAGTGGGTCTCGGTTGTTATATGAGACATAAAATCTTAAAAAATAGAAATGCACGTACTGATTGGAATGTGGGTGGAAACATTTGTTTAGTGTTAGGGTTTATTTTATTTATAACGTCAATAATAACAACGATGTCTTCCTATTCGTGCCAAATAAATGATTTTGAAAACTTGAAAAAACTGGACAAGTATAAACAGATTTATTTATTTAAATCTGAGATACTCACGAAAAAGTTTGAAAATTATTTGCTTAAAGTTTATCCTCAACACGAAAAAGATATTTTTAATAAAGTTAAACCTCAAGACATTGATATCTATTTTGTCAGATACCCAGAGTTAAAAGCGTCAGAAACGATTAAACTCTTGGTCGGGGAAGTAAGAACTTTGCAAAATGATTATTATGCTCAGAGTTTACTGGAAGCAGATATTGTAAGAAGGGTAACCTATAGATCAAAAAACCCATGGTTGTATTATTTTTTAATTCCCAAGTATAATGAATAGGGCTTTCTAAATAATGAAGAATATTAACTAAGGAGGTTATTTATGTTTTTTGATCTCGCATTTTGGTCAGCCTTTCCTTTTATGGTAGTGGGCATAATACATATAGTTTGTAGTATAGCTACTAACGATTTAAAAACAGTAGCTGGGTGGATTTGTGCAGTAGTGTGGGCAATAAATTTTATTTTACTTTATAATAAATATAAATAGCCGTATAGCCTAATGATAAGGCGCAGGGCTTTGGTCCCTGTTACCTTGGTTTGATTCCAAGTGCGGCTTCCACACATTGATGGAACTCTTAATATATAACAAAAAGGGTGAAAGGAGGGAAAAAGAGTATTAATAAAAAAATTACATTTGGCAACTATCGTTATTAGGTTAATTTTAATACATAACAAGGAGAAATATGTTTAAATCAATTTTTGTTGATAGGTTTTGTTGTGGTTGGTTTGCTGCACTGCTGTTTATTGGTATAGTAGTTATATTTGCATTGGACAAATGGTGGCAGCTGCTTCCAACAGTCATAACTATCTATATTGGCTTTAGACATGCCGCATTTAAATATTCAGATGAATAAATAAAATTATTGAAAAAGGAGAAAACTAATGAAAAAATTGTATTCAACAATTATGATTATGGCATTAATTCTAGTATGCACTACTGCAAGGGCTGACATTTTTGTATATGATGATGGAACACAATTAACAGTATCATGGTCTGAAGTAAGTGATGCGTTTTATTATGAAGTTGAGTTAAATAATCTAACCAAAGGAACACTGACAACCGAAGAAGGTCCAGTATTTGACCCCTTTATCGTTATTAGCGGTCTTGTTTATCACGATATTTATGAAATAATTGTAAAAGCTTATAAGAATGATGGAACGGAATTGAGTGATGCCGGAAAAAAGTATATTACTTTTGCTTTAGACGAGGCATCAGGAAATTGTGTATGTGTTTGTCCTGATCTTCCGAAAAAAGTCTTTTTCGGTTTAATTTCTCCTGATTGGTGGACTGGTATAGCAATTAGTAATGCTGGGGACGAGTCTCAATCGGTTGTTATAAAGGCCGGTAACGTTAGTAAAATCGTGGTTGTTTCGTCACATTCTACAGAGGGTTTTTTATTGGAAGAAATGATAAAAGATACCACTCCTGAATACTACCCAATTACTTATGAGACAGATTCACCCGATGTAGGAGTTACAGTATTAGTAGGTTATGGTGACGGTTTTTCCTCTCAAAATTAGAAAGTTCATATAAAACGGTTTAATTACTACTCCGCTAAAAGTATAGATTGTATACATTGATCTTGTTTTGGCGGAGTAGTAATAATATCCTTAAAATTAGGTATTGGCAAATTAAAGAGGAAATTTATGTCTGAAAAAAACGAACATAAACATGCCGAAAGATTTGGTTTATATATTATGATAATTATTATTTTCCTTGTAGGCCCATGTTCCAAAATAACAAACCATCAAGAAGTAATAAACAGGTTAGACAAAATTGAAAGGATTTTAAAAACCCAACAATAAAGTGAATTACTAAGAACACTAAAACGATCAATTATTCAATTAATAAATTTTAACAGAGGAGGATAAAAATGTTGTTAAATCTATTAGTGTTTGAACAGAGAGGTGATGTCAGTTCAATATTTGCTATTACTCCAGCCGTTGCGTATGACAAAAAAGATAGTAACAATATTAATAAGGAAAAGATTCTTGAAATGTTTCGACGTGATTCCGAAGCTAATATGTATGGAAATGTTATAGACAAAAATCCATCTTTAGACATTTCAACAATCAAGTTTTATTATACCCCTATAATGGAAAAACAACAAAAATATAAAAAACTACCTTATCAACTAACTTCAACTATTACTGTGATAGATGTATTTGCTTGTCTTGGATCCCGGTTTGAATTGAAACCATTACAGGTTATTGTTGAAGTATGTGAATCAAACTGTGGTGTACATGATATTTGGGCAAACATATATTACGAAGCTGATAGTGAAATACCGGCTACCATTATTAATGTAAAAAGTTATAGTGTTTTTGTTGAGGATTGTCATATACCAAAATGAAAGGATAAAAAATGAAGTTTGAAAATCATTATATATGGTTAGAAAAACACCTTCCAAAATTCTTAGAGAAATTAGGAATAGATTTTAATCATTGTCCTGGAATAATTAAAGCTCATGGAGATAAGTGTTATTCTTATAGATGTTTATGGAAAGAAAATAATATACCTTTCAGTCATGGAGTTGCATTGTATTTACTAACATATTTACCCCCTTATAGTGCAGAAGTTCGAGAAACCAATAAAGGGTGGGTTGCTCCCGACCAATGGGTAATTGACAATTATCAAGAATTTTTACCTTTCTTTGATTAACATAATTTTAAAGGGTAATAAAAGGAGTTACTTATGAAAAAAGCAGTCGGAAAATTTTTGGAGAATTATTTTATACAAATAATTGCGTATAGTTCTTTATTGTCTATAAGTCTCACTGATTCTGTAATAGCACTAACAATATATTCAATTGTTATACATATTATGGTATTATTATTTATTATCGGATTATATAAATCCAACATTGAAGGCATTTCTAATCTTTCTACTAAATCATATTTGTTCAAAGGTATAGAAGCTATAATTATTGTTATAATTTTAACTGTATTAAAACACTGGTATACCCTTTGTATGTCATGTTTTTGTATGTTTCTATTATTTGTTCATATGTTTGATGCCAAGAGAAAGTCTTTGCAGACGAGGAGATAAAGCCATGTTAGTTCTGTTTTTAGTAATAATAATTTATGTTATTGGTATTGTTTTTTATATAAAGACAAAAGTATTCTATACCAGTAAAGAAGCAAGAAGATCTATGTTATGGCCTATACTACTTATATTATGGATTATACAGGGTTATCTTTTATTATTAAATGAGGGGATAATTTTTGTTACAATAATAATCGGGTATAATTATAAAGAATCAAAGATATGCAAAAGGATAATAAGAACTTTGTTAAAGAATTTAGATTAAGAAAAAGACATGATGAACATTATTATAATTGAATACACAACAAAAAAAGCCGAAACAAAAATAAAGAAACAGTAGATTTAGCTTTGTGTTTAAGATGAATCTAAATGCACAATAATTAAAAAAAGGATTAAAGAACAATGAATCCAGAATTAGAAATTATTGACACGTTGATTAAAAAAAATAACAAGACTTTTGTATACACACAAAGAATAAAAGGGTTAATAAAAGGTTGGGAAAATGTTTCTTCGGGATTAAGATATAGTGGAAGAAATGATTCGGCAGATATTATAGACAGGTGTATAGAAGAATTAACGACTTTTTTATTACTTGAAGGGAAATAATAATATTGTTAAAAATATTCATTCTTAAACAAACAGAGGAAAGATATTATGAATATTTCGCAACTTTTAATAGATAATCATTATTATACTAATAATTGTCTTTTTTACAATGGTATCAATTTTAGTATATATTATAGGACGAGCAATTAATATTAATAAACATGGGTACCCATTAAAGAGGTATTTATGAGAGGTTATGGTCTTCCAAGAACAACTGATATAGAATTTCCGGATAAACTTGATATACTTATATATGGTTTACACCATAATAAATTAATGTCTAAACGGAAAAAACGTAATAGAAGAAATTGGAAAAAAAGATTCAGACAACTTCAAAAAAGTCGTCTTAAAGGCATAAAAGATCGTCGTTATGGAAAAACAATAAAATCTATCTAATCACGGAGTAATTTATGTATAGTTATGCAATATTTAAAAAATCTGTAGTGTTTAGTCGGCAAACTGACCATCAAGGACAAAATTTTGAAACAATGAAGCTACCAAAAACCATCATTTTAGAGTGCGCAGAAAAGATAGAACATAAAAATCCCTCACGAAACAAAATTATGAACATATGGGCAATTACGCACGGAGTTGTAGTAGAAGGGGGTCATTGGGGGTTTACAACTACCTACGTCAGAGCAAAAACAGACAAGAAAGCACTGTCCTTTTTTAACGAAAATATGGCTAATAACTACTGGACACAGAAAGCAACAATCGAAAATGTAAAGCGACTTATAATTCACAAAACTGGGTAAAAAGGATCTTTGTTTGGGGAGTTAGTATGTTTTATTGTGATAAATGTGCAGAAAAGAATAATTGGAATGTAGGCCTTTTTAGGGTTATTGAACCTTGTGAAATGTGTAATAAAGTAAGGGAGTGTTCTAGTCTGTCCCGCAAAAATCTGACTAATGGATCAGTTTTTCCAAAACCAAAGAAAAGTAACAAAATCATTAGTATATGGAGTTGAATTATGGATTAGAACAGTGAAAGGAGATAAAATCATGACTGACAGATATGGATATGATACAAGATTATGCATTGTTATGACAATTAGTATGTTGTTAGGTGCAATATTGTTTATTATTGCAAGAACGATTGACGCTGTGTTACCTTTATATATAATAAGTCTGTTGGCGAGTTTTTCAATACTCTATCTTTTGCCAGAAAAGATATCTACAAAACTTAACCAAAAGTATTTAAATGGGATGAGGGCCAATGTAATGGTATTGTTATTTGTGTTATGGTTTGGCCCAATTGCATTTATATTTATTCTTGTATCTGTTTTATCAAAACAGAAAAAATCTGAAGCAGAGAAACATAGAGGGTGTAGTTGAGTTATGAAAATATTTTATACAACAGATCTACATGGAAGCATTTGGAAATATGAGACAATCGTAAAACTGTTAAAGCATGCAGACACAGACTTACTTATCGTTGGTGCAGACATACTTCCAAAAGGATGTACAATAACAAAGAGCAAAAACTTTATAGCTGAATACCTGTCTAATTTTTTCAAACGAATTAAAATCCCAATTATAATTGATTTTGGAAATGACGATTTTTATATGTTTTATGGTTTATTTAAAGAATGTGTAAATAAATATGACCATGTTTATATATCCCATATGAGAGAGGTAGTAATTGACAGTCATTCTATAATTGGAATGCATTATGTCCCAGATTATCCATTTGGGATCAAAGATTGGTGTAGAAGTGAAGTAAAGTTTTTAATGGATCCTATTCAATTGGGTAGACCAGTAAAAACAATAAACGGTTATGTAGAAGATATAAATAATCTTGAAAAATACTTCAAAAATTTACCAACAATAGAAGATTGCCTGGCTATACTCCCAATCCCAACCTGTGATAAAGTGATTTATAATATGCACGCCCCTCCGAGAACTCTTGGATTTGATATATGTGGTGGTGGAAATAGTCAGGTTGGTTCATATGCTATTACTAATTTTATACGGAACAAAAAGCCATTACTTACATTACATGGACATATACATGAATCTTTATGGTATTCCGGTATCACTATTAATAAACTAATACCGGAAACTGTATCGATCCAACCTGGCCAGTTAAATAAATTTACTTATTGTATATTTGATTCGGACAACATAAAAAATACATATTCAATTTACCATATAAAAAGGAGAATATAATGTTAAATATCGGACAAGTAGTTTATGATTATACAAACGATAGAATAATCATTTTCGCAGGCACAGAAATGTTTCAAAACCAAAAGACGGGCAAATGTCATTCAGAAATTGGTTTTATCCTAAAAAATGGAAGCTTTATCCATTTAAAAGACGAGAAGACCCCATTTAAATATATAAATTTCACCATGAACGGTAAACCGTTTACCGGGTCATTTGTTACTAAATGTAAATGTAGTGGGTGTTACTTTGGTATTATTGATGGAAATGATGAGGAAGTTAAAGCTTGGGCTAAAGAATCTATAGAAGAAATAGAGGTTTTAATCACTGAACATGGGCTAAATATAACTGGAAGGGAGAAAGAGTATCCCTGTTGTCAAATTGGTTAATCGATTATTTTTTGGAGTATTATATGCCATTATATGATTTACACTGTAAGTGTGGATATGAGGAAGAAAAGATCCTCAAATTAGACCAGGAACCACCTTTATG
>JAGMAD010000017.1 GCA_023130975.1 Candidatus Parcubacteria bacterium
CATCCCTTATTTTAGTGCGTATGAACAGCATAGTGCCTATAAAGCCAAAAATTCAGGTTTCAAAAGAACAATTAAAACATATTGTAGCTTCTATATTTTTTATTATAGGTCTTTTATTGATATATATACTTATCTCTTTTTTATGTGGTAAAACCATTGATTTCTGGTTAAATTCTGTTTATTATTGGTGTGCCACTTCCCGTTTACAACAAAGTGGTTATGAGATGATTACCGTATTGATCATAGATATCAAATATCTTTTATTTACTCCTTTCTTAGCTTTAATAACCATCCTCGCTTTGATGGGCATATTTTATTCTTTGAAAAGGATCACCGCTTCATCATATTCACTATGGTTTTTTTGGTTTTTGTCAAGTTTTTTAATGTTATCTATTGGAGGAGCATCTCTTCATCGCTTTATGCTTTTTACTCCGGCTTATGTTGTTTTGGCATCCATTGGAATAGTGTATAGTTATTCGGCTTTTATCCAGAAAAAGAAAAGAGGATTCATGTTTCCACTTTTAATTGCCAGCACGTCAATATATATTCTCTCCATCATCTATCTATTTCCATATCTATTCCAAATTGAATGGAGGAACATGGTTCCAGTATTAACAACATATCATGTTTTATTTGTTTTTCCATTTATAACAAAATATTTTATTATATTAATATTGGCATTTTCTTTAATATCTTTCATATTTTGTGTATTTCATTATAAAAAGGAGTTAAATACCCCTAAAATCTCAATAAAAAAAATTTCTATAGCAATTATAGTGGCATATCTATTAATAAATATGTTATTGATAAACATACTGGTAACAACAGGTGTGGGTGAGTTTCATAGACCAGAAGAAGTAAGGGTTGTTGCTGATTACTTGAAATCAAATTTAAATTCTGAGAAATATGGGTGCGTTGCTTGTGTTCATTCAAACTCTTTCACATTTTATACACAAAAAATATGCCCACACTGGGGTTGTGCAGAAATTGATTGGGTTGAAGAAAAAGTAAAAAAGGGTGAGTTAAGATATTTTATATATAATTTATACCAGACAGGGATCGTGGGCGAAGAGGGGGGCAAAATCTATCTTACAAGGAGAGGGCATTTCGATCTTCAAACGCGATATCCTGAAAAATACGAATGGCTAACACAAAACTGTACGGATGTCACGTATAAAACTGGTCTTTCTCCTGATAATAAATATTTTAGAATTTATGAATATGTTAACTCCACCTCCAATCCTCCAATCCTCCAATGATAAACATGTAAAATTTAATATCGTTGTTATCAATTAATAAAAATATGAAATCAAGCAAAAAAGTAATGGTTATAGGGCTGGATGGCGCTACGTTTGATTTGATTAAGCCTTGGGCAGAAGAGGGAGTCCATGGAAATCTGAAGTCCACTATTCCCTACGCAACTATTCCAGCTTGGCCTTCCTTTGCTACTGGTTGTAATCCAGGGAAGCACGGCTTTTATGATTTCTTTAAAGAAAAGGGCAATAGTTATGCCTTGACTGTTGAGATGCTTCCATATCGAGCTGTTAAGCAGCTGACCCTGTGGGCAATCCTGAGTTACTATAATAAAAAGGTAGCTGTGATAAATGTGCTATCTACATCTCCTTCAACCAAAGTGAAGGGATATATGATCACAGGTATGCTTACCCCCCAGAGCGCTAAATATACTTATCCGCCCGAATTTCAAGAGGTGCTTGAGAGAGAATTAGGGGGTTATAATGTATTTTCCTCTTCGCTTTCCGCTAAAAAACCGGATGTATTTGGATGGTGGCATGGAGATTCGTTGAGAAATATATCTGGGATGACATTGTGGATGATTTT
>JAGMAD010000018.1 GCA_023130975.1 Candidatus Parcubacteria bacterium
ACCAGTTACTCCACCGGCAAGTTTTATTTGGGTAAATTTATAAATCTCTTAAGAATCAAAATCCAAATTTTTTTGGGGATCCACCGGGGGCGGGGTTTTAACAGATAAGACCAATTATTCCGCATTTCGTTTTTGATCTTCATTCCCATTTTCCGATTTTCATTTCGGACAAATCGATGTGTGAATACTTTAGGCATATTTTTTTAATAAATTAGTTATTCCTTCAATTTTTTCATCAACGGTCATTCCTTTCCACCACTCAAGCGGAGTATATTTTCCAAGTTGTCTAATATCCACACAAATAATATCATGTTTTTGAACATCCGAAAGTCCACTAAATAATCGATCAAGCACTTCCATTTTCCCCACTGAAATTATTATTTCCCTACAAGATTTTTCCCTGGCAGTTTTAATATTAATACACTTTTTTTCTTGTGTTATTTGTTTCATAAATTTATAGGATTAAGTTCTGCTAAAATTTTTCGTTTCCGGTGCCAAAGCACTTTTTCCCGTAAACCTCGTTTGCTTGCTCTGACTGAGAAAACAACACTTGCAAGCCTCGCATTAATTTCTCTCAATTCATTTTCTAATTCCTTTTTTGATTTCTTTTTTTCTTCATTCATTGTTTTTTCCTTTCTATCTTAATTCCACAATCCGGACAACATTTTGTATCAGGTGCTATACTCTCGCCACCGCATTTCGGACATCTAAACCACATCGTAACAGAAAATAATTGTAAGTCTTTTTCTAAAATTATATTCTTGTCTGCTTGGATCATCTCTTCTACTTCAGGATGATTTCTAAATAATTCATCAGAGTCGTAATTGCCGATTTCTTTCTTTAATAATTTACTGTTTTCCTTTTCTATTTTTTTAGGTTCTAAAGAATTGAGAAAATTTTTAATATTATAATGTCTTCCCCTACGATATTCGTCATCAGATTTTATATATCCGATCCTTTCATAATTTTCAAGATAAGAATACAACTGAATAATTTCTTCTTTTGTTAAATTAACTTTTACTATGTTCATTTTTTTAGGTTTAAATTTATTAAATGCTCCTTGTTTCCGTCGTAGATAATAACTGCGGAAACTACTTGACCGAATGACCGGACAAACTTAATCTGTTTGTTGATCATATTCTTCACTGCCACCCGCTGGGCTTGCGCGCTTAATTTTAAGCCTGCAACATACTCGGGTTTTTTTATTCTTACAATCATACGCTGGCAATGCCTCTCAACATTTTCTTTTTAAATTGCTGCCTCGCCTTTTTTTCTAAACACACTATGCAAAATCTCCTCTTAGCTTTTTTGCGCTTTATATCACGCCCGCAAATCGCACATCTTAAATTCTTCATTGTTAACACCTCCTTTCTTTTTTTTAGTTATTAAACTCTTTTCTTAAAATCTCATAGATCTCCGAATAAATTCTATTATACTGCCAAGTTTTTAATCCGACAACAGCACGCTCCGGGGCTCTAAATTGTGAGAAGCACCGCGCCATTATTATCTCCGTTAATTCTCCCGCTCTGTTTTTTGGACTATCCATTGTTAACACCTCCTTTCTTTTTTTTATTAGTTACTTTCCTAAAGCCTTTTGTTATTCAAAAGGCTTCAGGAAAAAAGAAACAAATAACTCATAGTTCAAGTATAATAAAAAAACGAAACCTTGTCAAGCCCCACAATGTGGATAACTCTTTCTATCCGTCAACGGTTCCTATGGTTGAAGTTTCAACCTCAATACTAGAACACGCAATCGCCAGGGCCATAATATTATCAGTGTCTAAGTTCTTATCTTCTCGTTGGTATATTGTCATCTCGTCAGCCAGTTCCGGGATGAAAGGAGACTGCACCATTCCAGCGTCAAGGACAGCTTGTAAGTGATCAAGCAGCACATCCTTACGCCCACCCCTAAAATCAACGGGGCTTGCGATATCCATAACCATTCCCCATAAAGTATCTCCAACGCCGGTGCTATCCAAAGACACATCAGCATTACTCGCATAGTGCGCGCTCCGTATCTCACGCTCGATAGAACCGCCCTCATCAATACCGGTTTTCTCAAGTATATTCTCCCGCTCTTTCTCAGTCCAGGGCTTTTGAAACGCCCACC
>JAGMAD010000019.1 GCA_023130975.1 Candidatus Parcubacteria bacterium
GCATTAGAACATCAACGACATCGGAGAGATCCTCTCTTTCGCGGATCCCCGTAGTTAGTAATTTACTCATGTTTGTAAAAGCTTATTTTTTAAATTTAAGCTTTTCGCGCATTAGGTGCATTATTTTTATAGCGCCCTGATCGCCTCGCAATGACTTATCCTTTTTGACCTCTTCAATTTCTTTGTCAACATCATCCTCGCTTTCATATTTTGGCTTAATGAAAAATTTTGAATCCCCGTAATTTTCCTTATTCATCTCTCTTTGCTTGTCAACAATTTTTTCGATTTGCTCGTCGGTTTTTCCGACAAGCAGATCGGGCAAAATGTCCGGGTATTCTTCTTTCAGTTCGTCCTTGCGTTTGCTATTGTTGAAAGTTTCTAGCGTTTCGGACATTGTTTTCATATCCTTACGCATTTTCTCCATTTCAAGTTCCGATTCTGTTTTTTTCTCATCAGCCTTTTTCTTTTCCTCGGCTTCCTCGCCCTCTTTCGTTTTTTTAAATCCCTCGATATCAGCGAGCGCTTGCTTCAATAAAACATCTTTCTCGCTCAAGCTTTTTTGAAGATTTTTTACATCTTCGGGCTTTGGATTGTCGAGATCAATTTCCGGCGGATTGTCATTTGAGTCCGGCGGGTTGTCTGAGTCCTTTATTTTTGGCATAATTTATATTAAGTTAATTATTTAGTTAAATCAATTTTTTCAATTTTTTTATTTTTATCCAAACCGTCTTTTGTTTCCGGTTTTAGATATTCAAACATTTTGTCCTCGATAAGAATTTTTGCGATGACATCATCGGGATCTTCCACGGCTCGCAATTCCGTGATCGCGTCCTTTCTCGAAATTAATTTTTTATCAAGTAACAAACAATATTCTTCAACTTTCATTTTACTGTCAAACGCCAACGCCGGATTATAAACGGGGTCAGTGTCATATTCGCCAACTCCAAATTTATAAGTCAAAATTGCATTATTCATTTCCCGGAATCCTTTATCCCAAAATACCCGCATAAATCCGATTAAGTCCATCATTTCAGAAAATTGAAAAGACAAAGACACTCCAGAGATCGCGGCCTTAATGGCTCCGCCAATATCGACAATCCCAGTCTTTCGCCTCATTCGTTTATCAATAAAATCTAAATATTCCAAAACAATATTTGATTCGCTCACTTCCTCCTGGCGGACATCGTCATCCTTTCCAAGATAAGAAACTTTTTTGCGTCCGCGCTTATAATCTCCCTCTTTCGCTTTATCAGAAAAAACATTTGTATGCGGAACGGTATTGTCATCAACTCTTTTTGAAAAATTAGAAGCTTGCTTATTAACTTCACAATCTAAATCCATAAGCTGCAAAATTTTACTCCGCCCCTCTTTGTTATGCGGCTTCGGAAAACAAGGGATCCAAGAGATAGGAATAAAATTAAATTTATTGTCTTTGACTTCCAATTCGTAAGTGCTGTCAGCAGAAAATAAAATATTAACAAAAACATTTTTGTCAATATAAATAATTTCTTTCCCGCCGTCCGTAAATTTTTCTTCATGGGCAAATCTCACGAGTTCGCCGCGTTGCCACGCAAGAGAACAATTTTTCGGATCCAGTGACATTATTTCAGCCCTTTTTGTTGTTGGGTTTTGCGGATAATATAAACAGCCAGCACCGCCAATCAAGAAATTCACGCCTTGCTCGATCAGAATCGCAGGCAAATAATGCTTCCGATAAATTTCCATAATTTCAGTGATCATTTTTCCTTTTTTGTCTTTGTAAACTTTCGCGCCAACTTCTAAAACACCAGTCCGCTGGTTGCGTGGAAAGAGCCTCGCAAGATAACGATCAACAAAATCAGATGAAAAATTAAAAATAAGAGATTCCAATCCGTCGGCTTTTCTCTCCTTTTCTTCTTTGGAAGTCCATTGGTCGCTGTCAAGAACAAATTCAAAAAGACTTTTGAAAGAATTAGATCTATTCGCCGTCGTCTTTTGTTTGTCAGAAATAAAATCCTCAACCTTTTTTTTAATATCGTTATCTTGCATAATTTTTATTTAGGTAAATTTAAAAATCTTTTAAGAATCCAAATCCAAATTTTTTTGGGGATCCACCGGGGGCGGGGTTTTATCAAGAACATTAAATTTTCCCGCATTTCGGTTTTAATCTACATTCCCATCTTCCGATTCTCGTTTCGGACAAATCGATGTGTAAATATTTTAGACATATTTTTTTAATAAATTAGTTATTCCTTCAATTTTTTCATCAACGGTC
>JAGMAD010000002.1 GCA_023130975.1 Candidatus Parcubacteria bacterium
CCTCACGGTACTAGTTCACTATCGGAGATATTAAGTATTTAGCCTTGGCCGAGCAGTTCGGCCTGCTTCCCTCAGGGCTTTCATTTCCTGAGGTACTTAAGATTTACCGAGTACTCAACGAATTGAGTGCTTGGTAAAGATAACAAGGAGCACAAAGTAATTTTCACCTACGAGACTATTACTCTCTATGGTGTCCCTTTCCAGGGTACTTTGGTTAACTAGACTTTGTCTAAGTACTCTCCCTCAAGGTTATTCCAGTGCACCCGGAATAGCCCCGACATTATCTTCTTACAACCCCCAGCCGCACCTCGCTATGCTCGGGCGGAATTTCTAATTTCTAATTTCTAATTTTTAAAAATTATAAAATTATAAAATTCCGTGCCGAACGCAGTGAGGTACGGTCAGGTTTGGGCTTTTCCCTTTTCGCTCGCCGCTACTCAGGGAATGAGCTTCAAAATGAAGCTTTGTTTTCTTTTCCTCCGCTTACTGAGATGTTTCACTTCAGCGGGTTCGCTCCGAGCACATAATTTATGTGCTCAGTGATTCGCTAAAAGCGAATCAGGTTTCCCCATTCGGAAATCCTCGGATCAAAGGTTGCTACGCACCTCCCCGGGGCTTTTCGCAGCTAAGCCACGTCCTTCATCGCCTTAATATCCCAAGGCATCCACCACTAGCCCATAAAAATAAAATTCCTCGGCTAGCAATTAATAACCACAACGTAAAGAAATTTTGTAAAAAAATTTCCTTGTTGTTGGCACGTGGCTACATGTATGTAGCTTTACGTGCCACAATATTTAATTATCAAAGTTCTTTCTGTTTAGTCAATTTAGTCAATCAAAAAATCGCTTTGGGGAAGCGATTTCTGAAAAGCCTACTATTAAATTAGCAGGTAATTACTTTAACCGCTTCCTCTTTTCCTTAATTCCATCTGAAATTTTATTAATCTTTAACATCTTCCTCTTTTATCTTAACAAACCCAAGACCTTTGTCAACCCCCAGTAAAATCTCAAACTTTCCTATAACAAATCAAAGATTTGATATATCAAACTAAAGTTTGCTATTGGAAAATAGGGATATAAGGGGTGCGGAGTTCGAACCAAAATCAATTTAGCGGAGCGAATTTTATTCAGATTCGAGGCGCGAGGAGCGTAAAGTATCCAGAGGATACATAAGCGACGAGCAACAAAGAATCTGGATAAAATTCGCCTGCCCAAAGGGAAGCGAAATAATGGCTGATTTCTTTGTCGCTCCTCCTCGAAGTATTAGTAATACTCCTTCGTCGTCGCTTCTCGAAATCAGCTCTTTATTTCGCTTCTAAGCTTGATTCTGGTTCGAACTCCGCACCCTTGAGGTCTTGGGTTCTAAAAAACAGAATTGAATTATTTACTACTCTCCTCTTAATCTTCTTTTCCAGTCCTGCAAAAGTTCAGCCGCAACATCTTTACCGCCTAAGCCAAAAGCCAAACCAACAGAAATTACTATTAAAGCAATTAATCCAGTAAACAATGTCTGAATCATCTCTGGCACTACTCCTAACTGGTATAAAATGGCTAAAATAGCAAAAATCCAAATCGCCCATTTAACAATAACACCAACAAACTGAGAATAACCTACTCTTATTTTTTCCACTGCTGCTACAACAACCTTTTCTACAATATCAGCTACAATTACTGCCACCACAAAAATTAAAGCAGCAATAAAAACATTCGGAAGATAAGCAACTACTCCACTAAGGAAATCAGCAAATCCAGGAAGATTCAAAATTTCTACCGCTGCCATTAAAAAGACAATCACTAAAATCCATTTAACAATGGCGCCTAAAAATTCAGCTGGATTAACAGTAAGTTTTGCCTTTTCTAAGGCCTGTTTCCAATCGGTTCTTTCAAAAAGTTCATTAAATTTAACACGAATTAAAATTTCCGTAATCACTCTGCCAATTGCTAAAGCTATAAACCAACCAATAACAAAAACGACTAATGCTCCAATTAAAGCAGGAATAAAATCTAAAACACCCAGCCATAATTCTCCTAATTTTTCAAATGTTATTTCGACCCAATTCGTTAAAACCATATTATTTTTTACTTTTATTAATATCTATGTTTCTATTAATTCTCAATTCGACCTTTACCTAAACCTGCTTTGAGAATTTAATTTTTAAACACTCTTAACCAGATTTTAGGTCTCAAAATTACTATATTATAACAGAAATAAGGAAAAATCACCTGTGGATAACTTTTTAAGGGCTGTTGATGTCAAACATCAACAGCCCTATCAATTTTGTTATGGAAATCTATCAGAATTTAATTTAAAAACTAAGAAGGGATTAAAAAAAATAAAAAAGAGGAGCGATTACGCTCCCTAAATCTATTACTTATACTCTGTTCACCAAATACTTCTTTATCACTTCCTTAATCGCTGGTTCTGAGAGTAAAGGATATTCCGTAGAATAAAATTTTACTCTCTGTTCAAATATCTCTATTATTTGCTCTACTTTTTCGGACGCCGCTACTTTCCCATCTAAATAATAATAGATATACATCCGAATATGTGACGGTTTTATTTCTTCTAACTGCTTTGCGTATATCTGTACTTCTTCATCAAATACTTCAATTATCTTCTGCTTGGCAAACGCCTTTAATGCTTCACCTGCTACTTCATCTATTATTTCCATTTTCTTTTTTTTACCTCCTTTTCCTTTTTGCAATCAAACGGGGTATTTAGTACAGAATATTTAATTGTAAAGTTCTATCCCTTATGGTATCTGATTTCTATCAAATTTCTAAAAATATGTCAATATCAATTCTATACAAACTTTTAATTTTTCATTTTTAACTTTCTATTATGCCGCCGCCTAAGAGTTGTTGGCCTTGGTAAAAAACTACTGACTGGCCCTGAGTAATAGCTCGCTGAGGTTTGCTAAAAACCACTCTGACTTTGTTTTTTTTCATACCTACACACTGGTGCGTAGGTATGATAATGGCTATGGCAGATTTATGGCGATAACGAATTTTTGCTTTAACTTTTATTGGTAATCTAGGTTCCTTTCCAGAAATCCAATTAATCTTTTTTACTTTCAATTCTTTCTTGTACAAATCCTTTTCATTTTTAGTGACGACTAAAAGATTTTTTTTGAGATTCTTATCTAAAACATAATAGGGCTTGCCCGCCGTAGCTTCAGCGGAGGCAGGACCTCCACCAATTCCTATACCTTTTCTTTGACCAATTGTATAAAACCATAAACCTTGATGTTCTCCGACAATCTTTCCTTTGGTATTTATGATATCGCCTTTTTTAATTTTAAAATTATTTCTTAGAAAGTTATCTAAGTCTTTCCCAATAAAACAAATTTCCTGGGATTCAGAAGAGAAAACCGGCAATTTAAATTTCCGGGCTAAATTTTTAACTTCTTCTTTCTTATAATTTCCAATAGGAAACAAAATATGTTTTAATTGCTTTTGGTCAAGCATCCACAAAAAATAGGACTGGTCTTTATTTTTATCTTTGGCTATTAATAATTTATAAATTAGCTTTGAGTTTTGAGCTGTGGCTTTGAGTTTTGCACTTTGCACTTTGCGTTTTTTAATATAGTGGCCGGTAGCAATAAAATCAAAATTAATTTTTAGTTCTCTAAGCTTTTTTAACAAAATCCCGAACTTAATCTCTTTATTACATAAAACACAAGGATTTGGTGTTTTACCTTGCTGAAGTTCTTTAATAAAATAATCAATTATTTTCTTTTTGAATTCTTTTCTTAAATCTAAAACAAAAAAAGGAATTCCTAAAATTCCTGCTATTTTTTTCGCTCTTTTTTCGGACTCTTTAAAACTATCTGAATCAAAAAGCTTTAAAAAAACACCTTTTACCTTAAAACCTTTCTCTTTTAATAAAGCAGCAGCTACTGAAGAATCAACTCCTCCAGACATCGCCACCACAATCTTTACTTTTGACTTTACCATTAAGTAAATCTATCCGCTACCACTGAAGCTACATAAGCTTCTGGCTTGATTTTAGCTTCAAAGCCATTGCCCTGAATAAGCCCTATTACTTCTTTTATCATATCACGCGTTTGACCGTTCTCTCCAACATCGGCATGAATGTAGCGAAATTGATAATTAGAAAAATTAAATCCCTGTTCAGATAATTCCATTGCCTTTTTCTCTATGTCCTCTCGTAAAAATAAAGCTAACTCACAAGAAAGATAAACCTCTTCCAAAATTCTTTGATGATAATTATAGAATTTCCTGTTTTTATAAGCAATTTTTTTAAGAAAAAATCTTCCTCCTTCACCTCTCCTCAAAATAACCAATGCCACTGGAAAATGAGGCTCTTCTTGAGATGAAGAATCACAGCCAACAATAATATCATAAAATCTTTCTGGTTTTTCTTTCATATAAGAAAACAACTCCTCAAGCACTTCATTAAGGAGTAAATTCCCTTTACTGGGATTATAAAAATAACCGTTTTTAAGCAAGTCCTGATTTAAACTTCTCATATATTAAATAATAACAAAACATCCTTAAAAAGTCAAATATTTTTCACTAATTCAATAAATTCTTTGGGCTTTAAAGATGAACCGCCCACTAAGACACCTTGAAAACCAGCTTCTTCAATAAAACTTTTAGCATTTGAACTGTCTACGCTTCCGCCGTAAAGTATATTTATTTCATCAGCAATTGAGCGGAAATATTTCTGGCTAATAACTTTCTTAAAAAACAATCTAATGACCTGGGCTTCATCTGGAGAACATGGTCTGCCGCTTCCAATAGCCCATAAAGGTTCATAGGCAAAAATAATTTTTTTAACATCGCTTTTGCTTATTCTTTTTAAACCATTTTCTATTTGCTTTCTCAAAACAGTTTGAGTTTTCCCTTGTTCCTTATCTTTTCTGTTTTCTCCGACGCAAAGAATGGGTTCTATCCTTTTTGCTAAAACTGCTCTTATTTTTTTATTTATTATTCTATCTGTTTCATTTAAAAACATCCGACGTTCAGAATGGCCAATAATTACATATTTACATCCAAGGTCTTTTAGCATTAATAAAGAAATCTCACCAGTAAATGAGCCTCCGCCAGCCGGCGGATCTTCCCAAAAACAATTTTGAGCGCCCAATTTGATGTTAGATTTTACCTGCCCGCCAGTCGCCTTCGCTTCAGGCGATGGCAGGCAAGGATTATAGATGTTAGATATAATTGATAAATAAGGAAACGGCGGACAGATTACTATTTCTGTCTTTTTTCCTAATTTTTCTATATTTTCCAAGCCATCTTTTATTGAATTAAAAAGGAATTCAGCTTTAGCCGAACTAGAAGGATTCATCTTCCAGTTGGCAATTACAAAAGTTTTCATAATCTTTAATTAAATAATTTTATAAACATTTAGGACAAACAAAAGATACTTTAAAATAGTCCTCACCTTTTCCAAGATCTCTCATTAAATATAATTCTAAAGGAGAACCACATTTAGGACAATTAAAACCACCCTTGTGTCCCAAATCCTTGTTTAATTCAATCAAACTTTCTGACTTTTTTCCAATTCTAATTGGTATTTTATATATTTTCTCTTCGCCTAAAATGGTTCTTATTCTTAAAACAGTATCCCGAGGACTAATTTTACTAGAGTTAATAAAATCTCTTGCCTCTAATTCTATTGCTTTATTCTTGTCTTCTTCTTTCTCAACCTTGGATAAAATAACTACAGGAATTCTGTTTGTAGAAGGATCGCTTTTAATTCGTCTAAGTAATTCAAAACCGTCCATATCTCTTAAGTGAATGTCACTTAAAATTATATCAGGATTTTCTTGTCTTGCTAATAATAATGCCTGTTCTGTAAATCGGGCATTGAGCGCTTCAAAACCTTTTTCTTTAAAGATATTGGCATATATTTCTCCAGTTAATTCATCTTTAGATGCAATAAGTATTTTTTTCATTTTTCTAAAAAATATTTCTTATCTAACTTTAACGACCTTTTTAATGTCTTTAATACTTTCTGGATTGGCTAAGGTAGAAAGGTCACCTAACTTTTCTTTAGCCAGCAGTCGCTTTAGAATTCGACGCATAATTTTGCCTGAGCGGGTTTTGGGTAAATCTTCAACCAAATAAACCTGCTTTGGCGAAGCAATGGGCCCAATTTCTTTTCTAAGCTGTCCAATGAGTTCTTTTTTTGTTTCTTCAATTGATTTCTCTTTCTTAAGGACTACAAAAACAATGGGTGTTTCTCCTTTTATTTCATCTGGGATTCCTATCACAGCGCATTCCGAAACACTTGAGAGTTTGGAAATTGCGTTTTCTAATTCTCCAGTAGTAAAACGGTGGCCAGCCACTTTTATCACATCATCCACTCTGCCTACAATTCTTATTAAACCCTGCTTATTTTTGTAAGCAGCATCGCTGGTAAAATAAACTTTTTTCCCGTATTCACTCCAATATGTCTCTAAATATTTTTTAGGATTTTTGTAAATTCCCCGCAAAAGTCCGGGTGAAAAAGGAGGTAAAAGAACTAAATTTCCTTCTTTATTTGGAGGCAAGGACTTGCCTTTTTCATCTAAGATATCAAATTTTAAACCCGGCAAAGGCAAACCAGTAAAGCAGGGTTTAAAAGGACCGATGCCTGGCAAAGAAGTTATCAAAATTCCACCTGTTTCTGTCTGCCACCAAGTATCAAGAATCGGGCATTTTCCTTTTCCTACTTTTTTAAAATACCAATTCCAAGCTGCTTCATCAATCGGCTCTCCTACTGAACCTAAAATCCTTAAACTGTTAAACTTATACTTTTTAATAAATTCAGTACCGTATTTTTTAAACATTCTAATGGCAGTAGGAGCAGTATAGAAAATAGTTACTTTGTGTTTTTCAATAATCTTGGCCCATCTGTCAGGAGCTGGCCAATCAGGACTTCCTTCGTAAATAAGAGTTGGTATGCCATTAAGCAATGGGGAGTAAACACCGTATGTATGACCTGTCACCCAGCCAACATCAGCAGTGCACCACATTATATCATCATGGTGTAAATCAAATATCCATTTACCTGTCCATTTTGCCTGAACAGTGTAGCCGCCGCAGGTGTGAACAGTGCCCTTTGGCTTGCCAGTGCTTCCGCTGGTATAAAGTATGAATAAAGTGTCTTCCGAGTCCATTATTCTTGGCTCGCATTGGACAGATTCTTTTTCAATTAAATCCTGCCACCAGAAATCTTTATTTTTTTGCCAAGAAATCTCATTTTTGGCTCGCTGAACCACAATAACTTTTTTCACTTTTGTTTGTTTTATTCCCTCATCAGCATTTTTCTTTAAATCAATAATCTTGCCTCTTCGCCAGTATCCATCAGCAGTAATCAAAACTTTTGCTTCAGTATCTTGAAGACGAATTTTTAAAGCGCTTGAAGAAAAAGCAGAAAAAACAACAGAATGAATTGCACCGATGCGAGCGCAAGCGAGCATTGAGATTATTACTTCTGGAATCATTGGCAAATAAATTCCTACCCTATCCCCTTTTCTCACTCCTAATCTTTTCAAAGCATTAGCGAATTTATTAACCTCTCTAAAAAGCTCATCGTAAGTCAATTTTCTTTCTTTTTCATTTGTTGGTTCTGGCTCCCAAATCAAAGCTGTTTTATTTTTAATTTTCTCCCAACCCAAACTATTTTTTTCAAAGATGTTTGAAGTTATATTGATTTTCCCTTCAACAAACCATTGAAAAGAAGGGGGTTTGTGGACGAATGTCTTCTTCCATTTCTTAAACCAAAAAATCTCCTTAGCCAAATCCTCCCAAAATTTAATCGGATTTCTTTCCGCGTCTTTGTAAATTTTCTTATCTTTCACCCAGGCCTTATTTTTTATTTCCTTTGTCGGATAATATAAATCCACTTTCTTAAACATAATGATGTTTAATCACAATTTATATTAGTATATCAAAAAAAATAGAATAAGACAAATCACAAAATTTTAATATTAATTATCCCCTATTGGCACAATTTTGTAATGCTTTATACTATAAAGTAGTTCGTAAGATGCTAAATATGGAATTAGGGTTTACCCAAACCCCTTGACATTTTACGGATTATATGTTATCCTAAATAAAGATAGGAGTGAAAAAAATGGAAAAAATAGAATTGGGAGAAGTTGAAGAACAACTGGCGGAAGTAAATGCAGAGATATCGGCATTGAGAGACGAATTTTGGGGCAGTTCTAACTGGAACGATCAAGCAGAATTGGAAGCGAAAATAAATGCGCTTCAAGAATGGAAAACCAAACTTGAAGCAAGTAAAGACACGATTAAAGTGATCTGCAATGGAGGAATAGCCAAAGATGTACAAAAAAAAGCCAGTCAACGAAAAAAACCAATCTATGGGGTTGACTTAACAAGAAGTGAAAGATAAACAAGGTTTGTCTCTTAAAAAAGATAGGGACAAACCATTTTTTTTTACTAAAAAACTGCGTAAAATTTTACGCAGTTTTTTGATTTAAATAATCCCAAAAAAATTACAACTTTTTTCCGATGAACTCAGAGAATTCGACTAAGCGACAAGAATAACCGTATTCGTTGTCATACCAGGAAATAACTTTCACCAAATCATCTTTTGTCATTGTCAAATCAGCATCAACTATAGATGAAAAAGGATTAGCGATGTAATCAGAAGAAACCAAAGGTTCTTGTTCTATATCCAAAATACCTTTCATTGCCTTGCTTTGAGCTGCCTTTTTAAAACAAGAATTAACTTCTTTTTTTGTTGTTTTCTTTTCTAATTCACAAATTAAATCAATTATTGAAACAACAGCTGTCGGCACCCTGATAGCTAAACCATCCATTTTACCTTCAACCTCTGGTATTACTTTACCAATGGCTTTAGTTGCTCCGGTAGTAGTAGGAACAATATTCATAGCAGCTGCTCTTGCCCGACGCAAATCTTTATGAGGCAAATCTAAAAGACGCTGGTCACTGGTATAGCTGTGAATAGTAGTCATAAAACCTTTGACAATCTTAAAGTTGTCCTGAAGAACCTTGACTACTGGCGCTAAACAATTAGTGGTGCAGGAACCCATATCCATCACCTCATCTTTTTCCGGCTCATATTTTTCCTCATTTACCCCTAAAACAAAAGAAGGAACTTTTTCCGGTGTCTTTGAAGGAGCTGAAATAATTACTTTTTTAGCCCCGGCTTTAATGTGTTTTTCTGCACCATCATAATCCCTGAAAACACCTGTGCATTCTAAAACAATATCTATACCCAATTTCTTCCAAGGAAGCTCAGTTGGTTCTTTTTCAGCAAAAACCCTTATTTCTTTTCCGTCAATCAAAAGAGCATTTTCTTTTGCCTCTACTGATTTTGTGTAAATACCATATACAGAATCATACTTTAAAAGATGAGCTAATGTCTTAGTATCTGTTAAATCATTTATGGCTTCTACTTCTAAATCAGGATGTTTTTCCAAAATTCTTTTGAAAGTTGACCGGCCTATCCGGCCAAAACCATTGATGGCAATTTTTGTCATAGTTAGAAAAATAAGCGAAAGAATATAGTTTTTGGGACAATATGTTTAAGCGAGGAAAAGTAATTTTTACGGAGCACCTCGAGGCAAAATTGCTTGGTCGAGCACTCAATATCTTGAGTGCTCGAATTTTGCCGAGAGCTGAGCGAGTTCGCTCGCTGGAAGCGAACGAGTATCTCCTAAAAATTAGTTTTCGAGCGAACTTTCCAAAAACTAAATTCTTGAGCGTTATTCTTTTATATTTAACAAATTACAAATTTTTTCCCTCTCAAATCCTATAATAAGTTCTTTGTTAATATCTAAAATAGGCACAGAGCCCCATATTCCTTTCTCATCTAATTTCTTCAACAACTCATCTCTTTTTTTCTCATCCTGGGATATGCTAATTTCTTCAAATTCTACATTATTCTCTTTTAAAAATTCTCTTAAAGTAAAACAAAAGGAACAATTATCTGTAGTATAAAGTTTTACATTTTTTTTATCCATCTTCTAAAAGCAGAGCAGCACCAATAGCTCCGCTAAAATCTTTAAGTTTAGATATTTTTATTTTAACAAATTTTTTAGACAAAGGCGAGAGAACCCTTTTTTGAATTTCTTTTTTCGCTGATTTCATAAAAAATCTATTGGCTTTGGCAATACCTCCGCCAATTATAATTACTTCTGGGTCTAAAATATTAATAACATTAGAGATACCAATTCCCAAGTATTTTCCATATTCTTGAAAAATCTTTAAGGCCTGTTTATTTCCTTTTTTTGCTTTTTTTTCTAAATCTTTTGAATAAATCCCTTTTCTCTTAAAAAATTTCTCTGAGCAATAATCTTCAAAAAAACCTGAATATTCCGCATTAGAGTTAATAGTTATATATCCAAACTCTCCCGCAGAACCAAAAGCACCTTTAATTAATTTCCCTTTCCATATTATTCCTCCGCCAACTCCTGTCCCTAAAGTAATACCAGCCACAATTTCTGCTCCTTTTGCTGAACCCAATATTGTTTCAGCTAAAACAAAACAACTCACATCGTTCTCCATCCTTGCTTTTATGTTTAAATCTTTCTCAATAATTTCAGTCAAAGGACAATTAGAAAGACATTTTAAATTAGGTGGATTTAAAATAAAGTCCCTTTTTTTACTTAAGGGACCAGGAACTCCAATGCCAATACCTTTAATTTTTGATTGAGGTATGCCAAATATTAAATTGTTCATGTTTTCTTTTAAAACTTTAATGAGTTTTTCCTTGTTCTTAGGAGTAAAAATTTTCTGAGTTTTCAGAACTTTTAAGTTCTTCAATAAAACAAATTTTATTTCGGTTGCACCGATGTCAACCCCCACACCAAACGAGGACTGACTTTGTCGATTTACTCCCACACCAAATTTTGGTGTGGGAGTTGTCCTCGTTATGGTGTGGGGGTCAATACCAATGCTATACATTAAATTCATTTAACTTGATCAATTAAATCTTGAACCTCCTCACAAATATGAGCAGGTTGATTTTGCGTTAATTTACAAATTAAAGCTGTCAAAACTTTAGTTTCTTCTTCTTCACCTCTTCCCTGCCCTGAGCCAACCCTATAATACTTACATCCAAACACCAATGCTGGTACGCCTCCAGTGCTGTATTTTTGGAATATGTCAGTATCTGCGCTTGAATTCATATTATTATGGAATAATATGTATCCATCAAAATCTTTTGCCACCTTTTCTATAATAGGATGCTCCCAAGTACAATACGTACAACCTTCAGATCCAAAAAAATATATAATTGGTTTTCCATCTTCCCTGCAAATTTCGTCTTTACTGGTTAAAAAATTACCAATAGTAGACACTACTTCTTCATTTTCTTCTTCTTCAGAGACAGAAGAACTACTCTCAATATCAATCACTTGGGGAAACAAAAGTTTTCCATCTGTGGTAACATAAGAATCAAATTCTTCCTCGCCTATTTTTATCTTAATTTTATACAGGCCATTTTCCTCTACAATTTCAATTAAAGAAGCAGTGGCTTGTCCTTGTAAAAGATTTTCATTAATAAAATTTATGACTTTTTCTGAAATCTCATCAGAAGACAAAATATTTTCATTCTGATTTTGATTATTTCCCAAAAATCCATTGGTGTAAACCACAGAACCAATAACTAAAATCCCTATAACAGCAATTGCTAAGATTATTAAATTTTTGTTTGTTCCTTTAAAAAAATTGTTCATAATTTCATTATACTTTCTTTGAAATCATTGTCAAATATTTCATTAAATTAGTTTGCTTTATTCTGCCTATCCTTCCTTTTCGACAGAACTTTTCAGAAAATTGAGAAACATTATCTTTGCCATTGCCAAAAATCAAAATCGGCACTGGCTCAATACAATGGTCTTTATCAGAGCAACAAGTTGAATGGTCAGCAGTAATAACAATTAAAATATTTTTTAACCCGAACACGGTTTTAATTTCTTTGTCAATCTTCTCAATAAATCTCTTTTTGCCTTGAAAATCACCATCATGAGAAAAAGTATCAGTAGCTTTGATATGCAAAAAAATAAAATTATATCTTTTGACAGCTTTTTTAACTGCTAAAAACTTTGCTTTGAGATTGGTGTCTGCTAAACCAGTTGCTCCTTTGATTTTTACTAAATCCATACCAATAATCTTTGCCACTCCTTTATAAAGCGTGCCGCCAGCAATACAAGCTGCTTTCAGGTTATATCGCTTTTTAAAACTGGGCGTTTCTTTCATAATTCCTGCGCCTCTGACTAAAAGATAATTAGCCGGCAATTTTCCTTGTTTTTCTCTTTTTTTGTTTAAAGGATGCTCTTTTAAAATTTGATGAGTTTTTTCTAAATATTTATTCAAAACATCAGCTGTAAATTTTGCTTGTTTTGATTTATTTAAAGGAATAATTCTTTTTGCCCTTACTCTTTCTTGATGGGAATCGCCATCACTGATTTTTGGCGATAAGTTCTTGCCTCTTAAAACCAAAACAGCCCGGTGCCCAAAAGCTTTTTTTATTAAAAATTCTATATCGTCAATTTTTATTCCTTGTAGTTTTCTAATCAATGATTCTGTTTCTTTTATCCTTCCTGCTCGCCTGTTAATAACTTTCAATTTCTCGCTTACTGTGCCAAAATTGACCCTTAAAGCAATATCTCCTTTCTTTAATTTTATTCCTGCTCCTGCTGCTTCATAAGGACCCCGTCCTAAAAAATAATTCTGATAACCAAATAAAGCAATATGGGCGCCTTCCGAACTAGGCACTTTTTCCTTTGGAAACCTAAATGTTTCTACCAAACCGCAAATCCCCTTTTCAGCCATTAAATCCAGATTAGGCGTCTGAGCAGATTCTAAAGGTGTTCGATTTTTTAACTGAAAAATTGGCCTATCTCCCAAGCCGTCAATAATTATCAATAATATTTTCATAAATATTGGTTTATTAACCCATTAATTCTTTTCTATTTCTATCTCTATAAAAGTTATAGCTTAAAAGAACAAATATCATGACCAAAATAATACTCAGAGCTATCCACCTCCAACTCATATCCTGCCAAAAGCTTTTATGAAGTTCAATATTCTTGTGTATGCCTTCGCCTTCTCTCACTTCAAAAAGTTCTGTTTGAAAAGTAAGGTACCTGTCTGCTTCAACCTTAAGATAATATGTTCCTTCTGGAACTAAGAATGAATACTCTCCTGTTTCTCTGGTAATCTGGGGATTGATTTGCTGGTATTCATCTGCCTGCCATAACTGGTATCCCTGCGTTTCAGGATTAAACCAGTGAAGAGCAATTTTAGCATTGGGAATTCTTAGTTCTTTTGCTTCTTTGCTTTCATAAACATATCCTTCAGGGTCAACCAAGGTTATTACTCTTAATTCTTTGTTTTGTATATCTTCATCTTCAAAATCCAATAAAGCAATAAGTTCGTATTCACCAGCAACTAAAGGTGATTGGAATTCAGCTGTCCAGATACCGTCTCCATCAGTATCTGTGAGCTCAAATTCAGCTAAAACAAATCTTGTATTCGTATCTTTAGCCAAAACAGAAGAAACAAATAAATCAGAAAAGCTATGTTTGGGATTGGAATTTATGCTTTGTGATTTCTCTCTAAGGATAAACTGTGCTTTAATGCTTTTTACCGAAGAAGACGGTTTAACTA
>JAGMAD010000020.1 GCA_023130975.1 Candidatus Parcubacteria bacterium
CGCATTTCATACTCTTTTACGCCAATCTTCTCATACTTGATGCCGTCAATTACCAAGTCATAAAGAACATCGTTTATTGTAGAAACGGCGCTATCCAGAAAAAGCTGAGGGTTAATCAATACGTCGCCAATCCTGCCCGATTCTTTCAGTATTTCAAGAATAGTTGAACGTGTTAACTCAGTTCTTTCCTGTATGTAAAAAAGCACATCGGGTATTCTGAACACTCCATCAAGTAAAGTAGTATATGAGGCCCTGGTTTCAGCCACGATTCCGGCATCATCAAACTGCAATGCTGTTTTGGTTGTTTTTATTACCGCTTTTTTTATTACAGGCATCTGGTCTACAGCTTTAGCCGCTTTTCGTATCAGTTCCAGAGTCTTGTATTCCACCCTGTAGGTTGTCTGATACTTGATTTTGTCCCAGATTTCCTTGAACTTTTCATCCAGATCAAAGCCTTTGCGATATTTGACCGTCGCTCTCCTGCGTTTGTTCTTAATCCGGCCTTTGAAGGATACGCCGCAATCCTCCTCAATTTCTGTCTGCAACTGTTTGGCAAAATCCTCATAGGATTCATTGGCAATAAGCGTAAGGCGGTTGATATTCATATCCTGTATCCGGCTGCCTTCCTGATTGACTGCAAGCCTTAACCCGCGCCCTATCTCCTGTCTTTTTTTTAGTTCGGACTGGGTTTCGTTCAACGTGCATATCTGAAATACATTGGGATTGTCCCACCCCTCGCGCAGGGCGGAATGGCTGAAGATAAAACGCAAAGGTTCATCAATATCCAAAAGTCGTTCCTTGTTTTTCATGATTAGTTTGAAGGTGTCATCATCGGCCCGTGTGTTCCCCTTTGTATCTTTCCACTTGCCTTTTTTATCCTGCGCAAAATAGCCGTTGTGCACATCATCCACCTCAAAAGGGATTAAGCCTTTGTAAGCCGATTTCCGAGCAACTTCCCGGTAAGCCTCTTCAAACCACTTGGCAAGCTTGCCCTTAATGGGCTTGCCGTCTGAATCATAGGCGCGGTAATTGGCTACCCGGTCAATAAAAAACAGAGAGAGGATCTTTATCCCCTTTTCTTTCAGTTTTCTTTCCTTCAGGAAATGCTCCTCAACTGTCTTTTTTATCTGAACCTTTATCACCTCATCGTTAAGACCGCCGAATGTGTCTCCTACAAAAACCATTTCTCCATTGGAAAGTTCGATAAATCCGTCGGCAACGTTAATTCCATTAATAATATAGCCGTTTTTGTATATTTCCCTTGTGCTTGAAAGCTCATATAAATCATCTCCGACTTTCGCTGTTACTGCCTTCCGTTTCACCCCGTCCTTGGTATTCACATCTATTTTGATTTTCGCGGAGGTGCGGGTTTTGGTGGCATTCACCTTTTCCAGACAAACAAAGGCTTCATTAAAGTCATTTTCCGTAACAATGGAATCGACCTCAATCTGTTTGACTATCCCCAGATCGTAGGCTTTTACCGGGTCAAGGCTGTAGACCATGTTGTAACGGTTGATATGGGTGGCGGAATAACGCAGGGTGCAGAAAGGATTCAGGTTTTCAAGCGCCTTTTTTCTGATCTCCGTCTCCATATTCTGCGGCTCATCCACAATCACAATGGGGCTGGTCGCCTGAATAAACTCCACTGGCTTTTTGCCCGTAAGTTTGTCATTGGGTTTGTTGATGATGTTTTCGTCCTTGGCAAAGGAATCGATATTGATAACAAGAATCTGAATGGTGTTGCTGATGGCAAAGTTTCTTAAACTGGAAACCCGTTTGGAATCGTAGACTTCAAAATGAACAGGAACTTTGTCGTAAAGATTTTGGAAATGTTCAAAGGTGATTTCAAGGTTCTTTAACACGCCCTCGCGGATGGCAATGGAAGGCACAACAATGACAAACTTCTTAAAACCGTAATTCTTATTTAGTTCGTAAATAGTGCGGAGATACACATAGGTCTTGCCTGTGCCTGTTTCCATCTCCACGGAAAAATGCATTCCGTCCAGAGCATCCGAAACAGGAAGCTCGTTTTTTCCCTGAACAGCCCGCACATTCTCAAGAATCTGCTCTTCGCTGACGGTCAACCGGTTGCCGACGCCCCCGTCCTGAAACAGGTAGTTTTCATTATCGATAGTAAAGCTGAAATCGCTGTGGTTTAACGGCTGGCCCTCGAAAATGCCGACAATAGAATTGATGGCGTCAATTTGGAATTGCTGGTTCGGGTCGAAGCGAAGTTTCAATCTTCAATCTCCGGTCAATTTTTTAGTAGAATTTATCTCAAAATCAGCATCATCTTCAATCATAGTATCACTACAAACATCATAATCAATATCATGGACTATCTCACAAATAATTTTCCCTTTTTTCAACAATTCTTCTGCCAAAGTTGGAAAACGCTCTTTTATATCATTACAAAACTCCTCAAGATCATAGTTAAAGCGTCTATCAAAGTAATTCCATTCTCCACCACTCATTATAAACTCCTATTCATTTCCCAAGAATGCTTTTATTTTATCAATTTGTGTTTCAAGTGTGCTCTTTTTAATTTGGCATTGCCAAATCACCAAGTTTTTCCAACCCATTGCTTTCAGTTTTACCAAATTCCGCTTATCTCTCTCTTTGTTGCCGTTTAGCTTCTTTTCCCAAAATTCTCTATGGGTTGTAGGCAAAGCCGCTTTTTTGCAATTATGCCCGTGCCAGAAGCATCCGTTAATAAAAATTACTTTCTTTCTGCTTGGAAAAACCATATCCGGGTTTCCAGGCAAATCTTTTCTGTGCAATCTATATCTATATCCTTCAGCAAAGAGCGCTTTTCTGATTATCAATTCCGGTTTAGTGTTTTTGCCGGATATTTTGCTCATTATTTCCGAACGTTTTTTTTTATCAAAAATGTCAGCCATAACATTTCTCAATATGGAGAAAGATATTCTCCGCCTGTCTACGACTGAACTCGGGCGGAAGAGCGTTGCCGATTAAAAGGGCAAGCTCGGCTCTTGGCATATCGGTCGGAAATTTATAATCAACAGGGAATGTCTGCATTAATGCGGCTTCTCTTGCCGTAATGCATCTGTCCTTTTCCGGATGTAAAAATCTTCCTTTTGAGGGATTTAAACAACCGCCTGTTATTGTTGAAGATACGGCACCCCAACTTAATCTGCCGTATATATCGTTAAATCCTACGTTATCTCTTTGATGACATTTTAATTTAAATTTATCAGGCAGATCTTTTCTACTCCCGCCGTTTTTAGGTATAAATGAAATTAATTTTTGTACACGCTCGGTATGTTTCGGGTAAATTTGGTGCAATTTGTCGTTTTCGATATCGATTTGTTTCAATTTTTCCAGGGCATCCCTAACCGTAAAGATTGTTTCTATCCCCGGTGCAATTTCAATTTTGCCCAATTTTGAGCCTACAAGCACCAATCTTTTTCTTCTTTGAGGCACACCGTATTCGGCGATATTCACAATTTTATAATCAATTTCATAGCCCAGTTTTTTAATTTTTTTAATTATTCTTTCAAACAATGAGTAATCAACCAACCCGGGAACATTTTCCAGCATTATTGTTAAAGGCTTTAATCCTTCAATAAAACGATAATACTCTTCAACAAGACCGTTTCTCTCGTCAAAAACGGCCTGTTTACGATTTAATTTTCTCAGCGCTGAAAAACCCTGACAAGGCGGACACCCGGTAAGCAGATGAAGAGGTTTGTTATTCAGCAGGTTCAATATTTCTTCAGCGCCCAGCTTTCTTATATCGTCTTCAAAAAGCACGGTTTCAGGGTGATTCATTTTATAAGTTCTTGCCGCATTCTTGTCTATTTCAATACCGGCAACAACTTTAAATCCGGCTTGTTTTAAGCCTTCGGATAAACCGCCACAGCCGGAAAAAAGGTCTATTGCAATTAACGTGTGATTTTTATTCATCTATTTCTCTTTTACTAACTATCAGAAGATGCGTTTACCTTGGCATTATCCATTCGAGTTATTAAATATGAAACCAGACTCAAAATATTCAAACAATCAAGTTCAGTAAACAAAGCAGGGACATTGGTGTCAATTGGTCCATGTGATATTGGGTTCCTAAAACCCGTTACTACTCCTCTGGATAAATGGCCTTGCCCTTCCTGAATGTTTTTCAAAGATTCTGTGTCTAAGTCATTTAATTGGATATCTGGGGGAGTATCGAATGGGCTACTCCCGAATATTCGATTGACTAAGTCTCTCCCGTCCTCTTTTCTGCGTGTTAGTTTTCTGATTATCTCGCAATATATTTGAACTCCTTGGCTTGCAGCATCCCCGTACTGCGTATACTCGTAATATGATTTAATTCTTTCTCTTAGGGCATTGTGCAAATGTCGCCAATGAAGAAGAGGGTATTCCGGGATGATGTCGTGAAGAGCTTTGATTACAGGAGTGTATCTTTCAAGCGCATCTTCACCACCCAATGTTTCTATAATTCGTTTGGTGTTTTCTTTTACGTCATCCGGCAAAGTATTTGTCCAAGTTTCTGTATCAATACCTGTTTTTTCCTTTAAATCAGCAACTTTTTTTTCTTTTCTTTTCTTTCGCCAATCTGCATTAACTTGTGAAACTATTCCGGAAAGAAATTTTCTTAATTTAGCCATATCAGGATGTTCCCAATCTATGGATTGACGATTCGTTGATATAACATCATCATTCAAGAGATCTATAAAGTCTATACTTATCCATCCTGTAAGGTATTGATAAAAATGACTTGATGTGCTGATAGAAAAAAACTCAGGCGCATTAACAAGTTTTCCTCTTGAAAAAAGAGTTATTCCTCTTAGGCCGGAAGATGGCACAATTGGTTTTTTGGAGGTTAAAAGCTGTCCGATCAATTTTCCGGAATATTCAGATTCTACAGGAACCAGAAAAGAAGATTCAATGTTCCAATCAAATTCCACATTAATTAAACTATATTTCCTTTTGTTATCTATTGAAATTCTATTTCCTGAAGGTGATTCAAGTATCAAGTTAAAGGTAGTATCAAAAATGAATATTCGAGATAAGCTATCTGCTAACCCTATAAAATCAAATGCTGTTTTTCTTTTTAGCCCTGTCATTGTAATAACAGTGCCATCGGCATCACTTGTATCGGTGTTAATACTTGTTGCTCGGGGTCGATAGCTCCCTCTCGCGGCTATCAAATCATCCCAGTCCAATACAAATTGATTTTGTATTCCAGATTGCTTTGCTGAAATTGTAATTGTTTTGGCAAGTCCAAAAAGAGCAAGTTTTCCGAGGCCTTTTTTACCAGTAGGCAAGCGATTATACTTTTTTGAAGGTTTGTCCCCTTCATCATCACGCCTATTTCTACCAATTACTAGAAATTTGCTATTGATTTCGTCATGTGAGATTCCCGTGCCATCATCTTCAATCCGTATCTCTTTGGGAATTCCATTTTCTTCAGTCAAAGCAATGGTGACATTATTTGCATCGGCATCATATGCATTTGAAATAATTTCCGCTAATGTGGGTGCAAGTCTGGAATACATTCTTACACCAAGATGCTTGATTGTTTGAGGGTCAAACCGCATTTCAAATGGTGATTCAGTCATTTATATATCCTTATACTGATTTAAACTCAATCCCCGCGTCCTTCATCTGCAATGCGGTATTGGTTTTTAACTGATCGTTGTTTTTGAAAAGGCGGTCGAGGGTAATAACCTTTTTCAGCTTTTCGGCCATGACTGCCTTGATGATTTCCTCATCCACTTTTTCAAGCATCAGGGCGATCTCACCGTCATTGACCAGATAATATCCCCCTTTGTCCTCAATCTTCGCCGTCAGCGCAATACCCGATTTTAGAAGCAATTCATAAAGAATATTTTCTACCTCCGCGTTCTCATCCACCGGGTCGGTGTAGAATGTCAACTGCTCTAAAAGCTCTTCTTCGTTTTTAATGCCGTCTTCTTGCCAAATTTTGAAGTTTGATGGCTGCAGCTTGAATACTTTAAACCCAAGGTCCTGTTTTGTTTTTTCAAAAGGAAGTTTATCTTCATCATCTTCTTTTATCTTCTTTATTACGCGGCGTATTCGTTCTTTGCCTATGTCGGCAATGGTTTTGTAGCCGGCTTTAAAAGCTTCTAATTTTTCGTCGCATTTTTCGGGGAGCTGGACGCAGATAAATTTGCGGTTGCCGTTGTCTTGTTTGTTCAGGTCGAGTACGGCGTGGGCGGTTGTGCAGGAGCCAGCAAAGAAATCTAAAAATATTCCCTCTATATCATCCGCCACCTGAACAAGATATTTAATTAGCTTGACTGGTTTAGGGTAACTAAACTCAACTCCCAATTCTTCTAATAACTTGCTTGCTTCCTGAACTGTACCCATGTTGCGTAGTATAGTTAAAACATGGCTTTGTTGTTCCAATCGTTTCTTTTTCACGATGATAGCACCAGTATCCGATAAATAGAATGTAGTTTCTTGCCCTTTTGTATCAATAACTGGCTTAAGCTCATTGTCTAAGAATCGGATAAAAATGTCTTTAGAACTCCACCCACTTGATACAGTAACTTCATTTTGTGTTTTACAATCTTTTACATTGATGGCAGTATTTAATTTAGGCCAGAAATCTTCCTTTGGTTCAATTTCCCCTTCTTTGAAACTAACAGGAAACCCTTTAGGCAGCTTTATAGAACTTACCGGATTGCCTGGACCATTTTTAACAATGGTATTTTCAATGTAATCTTTGTATAGTTTGCTGCTTTGCGGAATATTTGGGTCTATTACAGGCGGGTGTCCAAAGTTTTCTTCATTCTTGGCATACATTAATACATACTCATGATTCCTTTTTATTCTACTCTGGTTGTCAATATTGCCTTCATTCATCCAGATGAAATTTGCTATAAAATTTTCTTCTCCGAATATTTCATTCATCAATAAACGTAGGTTGTGGAATTCTCTATCATCAATACTTACAAAAATAACCCCGTCCTCTCTCAACAGATTCCTTGCCAGAAACAGTCTCGGATACATCATTGAAAGCCAGTTGGAATGATAATGGCCGCTGTCTTTGCTGTTTTTCCTGAACAGACCTTCTCTGGTCATGTATCCCAATTCATCCTTATCCCCGATTCTTTCAAGATATTCTTCTTTTGTTTCAGAGAACCTGTCAGGATAGATAAAGTTGTCGTTGCCTGTATTATACGGCGGATCTATATCGATCATTTTAATCTTGCCGAAATATGACTTTTGCAAGACCTTCAGCACTTCCAGGTTTTCCCCTTCAATGAAGATGTTTCCCGTATCGTCAAATTTGACGGACTCCTCTTTGCAGGGCACAAGGGTAGCGGTGGTAGGCGCCTGCAATATCCTGAAAGCATCTGACTTTCCGGCCCAGTTTAAAACATAGCGTTCGTTTCTGAATTCAATATCCTCACCTAAAGCGGCTTTCAGCTTTTCCCAGTCAATCTTTCCTTCAGTAAACGCTTCGGGGAATATTTTCTTTAGATCATTAATCTTTTCTTCTGTAACGTTCAGCGATTTTCCATCCATTATCATAAAACTCCAAGTGGGGGCTTTCGTACATTAGTTTATAAATTGCTGTTAAACTTTTAACGAGTAATTGTAGCGTATGGCGTATAACTAATTGCTCTTAAGTGTTTAACCGCTAAACTGACTGCGGG
>JAGMAD010000021.1 GCA_023130975.1 Candidatus Parcubacteria bacterium
TATGGCAAAAGGACAAAGGGAAGTAAAAGAAAGAAATGATACCGGAAAAAACAACATTCAATCAAGATAATATCATTAAGGGTCAAAGGCAGATCTGACCCCTTTCCTTCTTCTATCTTATTGAATTAATTCGTTTATTGAAAACGCATACTTTGTGCTTGACAGAAGGTTTATAGGATGTCCCCTAAGCCTCACCTAAGGGAGAAATATAATGAAAAACAAAGAGATAGAACTTCCAGAGTTTTGCAATATAATAAATTTCGAAGATGTACTAAGCCATTTTTATAGCTTTTCTTTCAATGAAGATACCATCACTTTTAATTTTTCTAAATTAAAGTGGATAGGTCTTTTACAACTAAGTCTTTTGTATGGATGGCTTTCTTGTTTAAAAAAAGAAGGGAAAACCATTAAACTCTCCTTTCCAAAAAGATGGGAAAACATCGACCCATTAAAGAAGGATGGGGAAGATATCTATTGGTATTTATATAAATTAAATTTTTTTAGCGAACTTTCAAATATTGGATTAGAACTCCCATTTAATTTTATAGATTATGAGTATGGTGATCTATTAAAATTCAAATCTTTTAAAAACTTTCAACAATTTAATTCATATAAGAAGTTTTTAGAAAACCCTGAACAATATGTTCCCCTGTTAGGTGGTGGTCTTGATGTTGATATTATTAGAAATGGTGATTTTAGAGATATTATATTGGAGGAACTAGGAGGCAATGCTTTTTTACATGCAGATGGCGAGGATGTAAGATATGCCATACAGTTAGTAAGTGGGGATTATTATAAAAGTTACAGTAGTTTTTCAAATTTTGAGAGTCGTCCTTATATTGAAATTGTTTTTTCCGATTCAGGACCAGGTATAGTAGAGACTTTGAAGTCTAAATTGCCTGATGATTATGAGCCGGAACAAGATGAAGATCATAGAATAAATATTCCAAAACTCAATAAGGTGGTTTCATATTCTTTAGAATTCAATTCAACCTGTGATAAAAAAGAAAGGAAAAAAAGACTTTTAGAAAAGTTGAAAACTAAGAAAGATGTTACTGATGTTATACCTACAGGATTGTTTTATGTTTCATCATTAACAAGGTCTTATGGAGGGTTACTTGCAATCCGAACTGGTCAGAATATGTGTATATTTGATTACGCAACAACTCCTAAACCAATAATAACTCAAAAATCTAAACTTAAAAAAATTAGAGGAACACACATTTTAATTCGAGTACCTATAAAACGTAGCATTATTAGCCCTGTCCGATATGATAAAAAACCAGAGATTGTGAAAAGTGAGATATCAAAGGTTAAGTATTTATCATTGGGCGAAATAAAAAATGAATCTAAAGATGACGCAGAATTCATTGTAAATACAGAAAACAAACTAACAAACACTTTTGTAGATGCAGAAAAATTAAATATAAATAATGTATGTCTATTGTACGAAGGCGTACAGATAGATTCGAAAACATTTTCCATGCTTCTCATAACATTATCGGTTATTCCACGACGAGGCAGATCTCTAATTTTGCTTGGGATGAGTAGTGATTTAATTAAGTTGGCAAAAAGACTATGGGAAATAATTGGTGAAGAAAGAAGTAAAAACATAAAATTGTTAAAACGTATTCATGCATATAAATCATATATAATTTTATCGAAAGATTTAAACTTTTTAATAGAATTTGGCGATAGAACCCATCATGATAGCACTAAATATATAAAGGATAATTCAAATTCAGAACCTTTAGAATTTTCAAAAGCTGATTTGTATTTAATGTATGAAACGGTGCTACGAAGAGAACTTGAGAGGCTTTTAAAATCAAAACCAGTAAAATTGCCTGAGCAAGATATTGATAGAATATATCTTTTAGAAGCTAAGTATTATATTCGAGAATTTTATCAAATAAGCAAACTATTTGAAAGTAGTATAGGTCGAGATTTAACTAATAGTTATTTGTCTATATTAATTAGAAAGCATAATATTGGGGGCATTTTATCGGTTTCAGATTCCTTGGCAAGTTTTGTCAGTTATTTAAGTAAAAGTATTGATGAAGCAGAGTTTGAAATTGCGAGTAGAGAACGGATTAGAAATGCAATTATAAACCTTGAAAATAAAAGGGATAAGAATAAGAATCTCCTAATAATGGTTGATGTGATAACAACTGGAAGGCTTGTTAATAAAGTATTACAATCGTACAGGGAATTAGATAAGGTTATCATATTTTGTTTTGTCGATAGAAGAATTAAAAATCTAGATTATTTCACTGTTGAAAAGATTGATAAGGCGCACTCTACTAAATTAATATCGATATTTAAAGATAAATATAAACCGGTATATGATTTATCTGATGATGAATTGAATAAAGTACTTATAGTAGATTCTTTTTCGAATGTTCCTACTAAATACGACATTATTGAGGAGACTAGATATCCTCCCGAAGAATTGATTGATTTAGCAGCTAGATACCGTTCTCTTTACCACGGTCATTTTGTATTTAGTGATAAACATTATGGAGACTTTTTATATTTTAAAAGGTTGTTTGTAGCAATTAAAAAAGAAATATTTGACTGGTTGGATCTTATTTTAAACAATTATATCATAAAATATAAGCCGAATAGCATATCTATAAGATATTTAGACGAAAAAAAAGGATGGGAGAATGTTATTATTGACTACAGTTCAACCCGAAGTTTAGCAGATTGTTTCCCCATAAATAGAGAAAATCTTGAAGCACCACCTGCTGAAACAGAGAAGAAAGATGTATTATGGATAATTCTACCAGCTATGGCTAGTGGCAATACGACTATGAAAGCACTTGCATATGCAACAACATTTAATCCTAAGGAAATTATTGTAAGCATCTTTATTGCCAGAATAGATAGCCAAAAATTGGCTTTTTATCAAAACATAACTAAATATTCAAATATAAATGTTCGTATAGCAATGCTAAGTCGATTTCCCTTAAAAGCCTACCCAACAAGTGAGGCCTGTCCGTTATGTGAGTCTTATAGAAGAGCGATTGATATTAATACTAAAACTGAAAATTATGAACACTTATCTTTTTTAACTCAAAATTACATGTCAAGTTGTATCCCAAAGTTAATTACAAATGAAGACATCGAAAATAATTTATTAAAACTACCGAGTACTGAAGACATCGAAAAAAGCAAACTTCGAATTAATTTTGAAGACTCTAGAAGGCAATTCAAAAAGAGAAAAACTATAAAAAACCTAATTAAAGGGAAAAAGAATCAGAAATATTTTATCGAAGTAATTGGTGAAGATTTTCACTACGAAGGTTTTAAAGAAACGAGGATTCTTGATAAGATATTATATCCAAAATTAAAAGAAAAACTTAATAAAACTGTGATAGAAATACTGTCTAATAAAAAACCTATAAAATTTCATAGGCACCTCTTATTCGGCATTCATCGCATATTTCCTCATGAACTAGAAAATCGTTATTTGAAATTGTTTAATTATGCAATGGAAAATGATTTGCAAGAATTGTGTGAAAATATGATTTTACTGGCACTCTTGTATCCAGACGAATACGGTATGATTATAAATAGAAACATAGCGTACAAAATTAATTATATTTGGAAACAAAAACTTGTCAATGAAATTAGAACATATCCATTTTGGTTAAAATCTAGATATGCATACACACAAGAAAAAATTCAGGAATTACTTTGGTTACTTAAGCGATCTACTCCTTGGGGTACCAATATTGAAATTTTAAAAGCAACGATAAGAATTAATAATGAAGTAAATGATGATATTTCTACTCAATATGAACTATTTGAAAAAAAAGGTGTAAACAGGGTAGAAACTATTATTGAAAAGTTGGACTATTTCGAAGAAAACAATCCAGGAAGTATATGGGGAAATTTGTCTTCAACAAATACAGAAATTGAAAGACTGAAAAAACAGATTAAAGTGATTAAAAACAAGGGGAGAGAACAACTAAAGAATGTAGATCGAAGAAAAGCTGCTGAAAACCTATATGAAATTGTCGATGAATATAATCAATGGGGTGCCAAACTGGTTAAGTTAATCGAAAAAATGTATATTAATCCGATAGGAGTTGGTAAAACAGTGGAAAATATCTTTGACACCAAAAATGCTCAAAAATATTTAAAAGTTAAATTTAAATATTCAGATGACCAGCCTGGAATTCTATTTGGAAAAGAAGATTTAACCAATTGTTTAATTAATGTAATCGATAATGCAATTAATTTCATAACTGATAGTAAATTAACAAATAATAAATATAAAATTGAAATTGAATTTGCAGGTTTTACTTATGACCAAAAAGCTTCGGTTATGTATATTAAGGATAATATTCCATGGGAAAAAAATTTGCTACCTACTGGTGGGATGAAACAATTCACAGATTATTGTAGAAACTATTCCGCAGCATATACATTCAACCCTGAAGACAAAAAAGACGGAACAAAGATTGAGGTTGTATTTAAAATTAAGGATAAAAGGGAAATAAATGGAAGATAGAAAAAAAATTATTGTCGTTGAGGACAGTCCAGACTGGTTTGACAAATTTAAAGAAATGTTAGTCGAATTTGGTGAGAGAAGGGCAATAGAAAGATACAATTTAGAAGATTTTTTGGAAAATTTTCAGAGATCTTGTGATTTTGATGATGTTG
>JAGMAD010000022.1 GCA_023130975.1 Candidatus Parcubacteria bacterium
GAATCTCTTTAAAATTCTTTTTATCCACGCTAAATCTATTCCCAATCTTTTCTCTATCATAAGCAATATTATTATATCCTCCTCATCAAAACTTTTTGTAAATAGTAATAATGAACCGTAAAATACTAAAAATAACGAAAATAATACCATAAACACCCAAAAAGACATAATAACAAAGGTTCCGAGAATATAAAAAACAAAAAGAAGTATAACTAATAAAACCGCTATTTTCAGATAATTTTTTGTGATGGGATGGATTTTGAAGAGTTGATAAAGTTTTGTCGCGTAAAGTAATCTCATTATAATGACTGATAATGTTGAAGCAATTGCTGCACCTATAACTCCCAATGGTGGAATTAGGGCGGTATTTAATGTTATATTTATGATTGAACCGATTAATATAATCCAAAATAAAAGTTTTGTTTTACCCAGGGTTACTAACATAGAAATATTAGATCCAAGAGAGGAGTTTATAAAAAATCCAAGTGACAAAATTTGTAAAGCGATTGCGGCACCAATATAACGAGATCCGAATAGCAGATTCAACACGACATCGGGGAATAAAAATAGCACAAAGAAAATTGGTATTGTTGCCAAAAAAATCCATTTTGTTAAAATAGTATAAATTCTTTTCAGTTCTGCCATTGAATTCTTTGCATATAACTGAGATGTTATTGGAACGAAAAGATAAACCGCTGATGATAGAAAGATTGGAAGCAGATTAGCCAATGGCAATGCCGCATTATACAATCCAACCACATCAGGCGTTTTGAAATAACCAAGCATTATTGTATCTGTCCATGATATTATCATCTGAAGCATAGATACACCAAGTAAAGGAATTGAGAAAAACAATAGTTCTCTTCCCATTGGATTAATATTAATGTTATTTTCCCTTGTTATAGGTAAAGGCGATTTCTTCACCATATACATCACAAAAACTACACAGGTAGCCGCAATCGATAAGATATACGCATAAATTACTCCAATAAAAGACAGTCCAAACAAGACGACTGCGATCAAAAAGAGAAGATAAAGAACGGGTCTAAATATATCCTGGAAATATACCCTTACATCAACTCTATCAAATCCTCTGAATATCGATATAAAAACGTTGATTAAAACGGTAAAAGGAATAGCGATGGAGAATATTTTTAAAGGGGTTGATAGCTCTGGAGCGTGAAATATGTTTGACGAAATAATGTCTGATGCAAAAAAGGAAATTACAGCGAGTGAAATGCTTGCAATAATAGCGATTTTTATTGATGAAGAAATAATACCTCTTACTTTTCCTTCTTCTTTCTTTCCTCTGAAGTAAGCGATATATCTTGTCGATCCTGTCGCCAATCCCAGCGTAGATATTGTAACGAAGATACTTATTACGGTGAGTGCTAAGCAATAGATTCCGTATTCGCTTTGGGTTGTGTATCTGACAAGAATAACTCTGCCGACAAAGCCAAAAAGCATGCCAATGATGGTACCGGTGAAAATGATGCCGGTGCCTTTAGCTATTTTTTGCAGGCTCTGGTTTACTATTTCGGACATGTTAAATTGCT
>JAGMAD010000023.1 GCA_023130975.1 Candidatus Parcubacteria bacterium
AATATGGATCAAAGGCGCGGAGATTCGTTGAGAAATATAATTGGGATGATATTATTGATGACGTTGGTGGGATTTTGGAGGAGGTGAGATGAAACGATTTAAAAAAGTTTTGCTTATCAATCCGCCTTTCATCAGATTGTTTGGAGCAGGGGCTCCTCCCCGTGGTGTTAAGGCACCATTAGGATTGTGTTATATCGCTGGAGTTCTTAATGATCATGGATTTGATGTTAGAGTGTATAATACCGATTTTATTAAAAATCCTAGAGTATTATCTTCTAAAGACATAACAGCGGGATATAATACTTATCTAAACTCTTTAAATAACTTAGATCTCCCGGTTTGGCGCGAGATATATGAAAGAATTAATGATTATTCGCCAGATATAGTCGGGATTACTGCTATGACATCACTGTTTAACTCTGCCTTAAATGTTGCACAATTAGTTAAATCATTCGATTCCGATATACCAGTTGTGTTAGGCGGTGTACATCCTACAATCTTGCCAGAAGAAACAATTAAAAATACAAATGTTGATATAGTTGTAAGAGGTGAAGGGGAATATACATTTTTAGATATTCTTAAAAATTTTAATAATAATTTAAACGAGATTCTTGGCATTACTTACAAAGAGAATGGGCAAATTATCAACAATCCCGCTCGACCACTTATACAAAACTTAGATGAATTACCTTTCCCAGCAAAACATCTAATTATTGAACATGAGAAATATCCGCCAGAAGCGTTCGGGAATATATTCGCGAGTAGAGGCTGCCCATTTCATTGTATATTCTGTGCTTCACATAAGATTTGGACAAGAAAAGTAAGACGGAGATCGCCAGAAAATGTGATTGAAGAAATTAAACACGTAAAGAAAAAATTTGGTACAAAATTATTCAGATTTGAAGATGATAGTTTTACCTTGAATAAACAATGGATATATGAACTTTGCGATGTTTTGCTAAAAGAGAAATTGAAGATAAAGTGGGTGGCGGAGACAAGGGCAGATGTAGTTGATGATAGATCAATTAAAACAATGAAATCTGCTGGATGTAAAATGCTTGATATAGGTGTTGAGTCTGGAAGTGAGAAAACGCTTAAAATTATTAAAAAAGGTATTACGTTAGAACAAATAAGAAATACGTTCAATATTATTAAATCTAATAAGATATTAACTAATGCCTTTTTCATAATCGGATTTCCATGGGAATCTAAAAAGGAAATAGAGATGACAATCTCCTTTATGAAAGAATTAAATCCATTTCATTCTTTTTTTAGCATTTCAACGCCATACCCAGGGACAGAACTTTTTGATATTTATAAGAAAGAAGGTTTACTACCTGACAATATGAACTGGGCCAAGTTTTTTCATCAGAGCGATGATATGTATTTAACCAAAAAATATTCGAGGGAAGAGGTTTCTGAAATTGTCGCCAAAGCAGAAAAAGAATTTGAGAAGAATAATCGAAAAAATATTATAAAGTTAGTATTAACTGATCCAGAATATCTATTTGGCGTAATAAAAAGTAATGAATACTATAAACCAAAAAGATTTTTTAGTGCTATTCGTTATATGCTTGGATGGTGAGTATGATTAGAGGAGATATTGCGGATGGTTTTAAGGAGAGGTTGGAGGAACTGACGTGAAAGTCCTGCAGAGTTGATGGAAAGGGGTCATGAAGCAACGGCTGATACAACAGATAGTTTTAAATTAAGATTGAATGTGAAAAAATGAAACAACAAATGAAACAACAAATTTTTATCTTAGGATATTATGGGTGGAAGAATACAGGTGACGATGCGATGATATATGTCTTACTACAAGAACTTCATACTTTATATTCTACTGCCACATTTGCTATACTTTCATTAATTCCTATAGTAATTCCTCATGAGACAAAAAATTTGGTTAAGTTCATAAAACATACAAATCCTTTATTGGTTTTTAGAGAAATTATGCACTCGTCTACCTTTGCATGGGGTGGTGGTACCTTTATGTATGATCATACGGAAAAAATAAACCGATTTGTGAGGCTATTCGAGACTTTTATCATAATGGCTTTTGCTAAACTTTTTTGTAAAAGGATATATCTTCTGGGTATTGGTGTTGAGCCACTTTCGACGACTTGGGGTAGATTTTTATCAAAACAAATGTGTCGATTGGCAGATTTTATAAGTGTAAGAGATAAATCATCTTATGAGATTTTAGAAAAAATGGGATTAAAAAACAAAGTTACATTATCGTTCGATTTAGCTGCATTACTTCAACCTCTGTCGATCAGCGATAATAAGCCTTTGATTAAGAATACAGATATGAAAATTCTTGGTATTTCTATTTTACCTTTTTTTGAGGTGTATTGTAATGACAAAGAAAAAGATCGCTTGTTCATTCATGAAATTGTTAAAGGACTTAATCAATGGCTCAGAAGAGACTCTCAACGTCTAATCCATTTGTTCGTTTTTTTTGGAGGTAAACCGAAAACTGATGACATTCTCATTACTGAAATGTTGCGAAAGCAATTAGAACCGTCTGAACGCGTAAAATTGGTTCCGTACAATCCTGACCCGATAGAGACAATGTCTAATGTTGCTCAATGCCATGCCTTTGTAGGGATGCGTTATCATTCATGCGTATTTGCATATCTTACCAATACTCCTTTGTTAGTCATTAATTACTTTCAAAAGTGTCAAGCACTTGCTGAAGATATTGGACTATCCAAGCATGCAGTTATATCTCTTGAAGAAATTTTAAATGGACAATTTGGAAAGTATCTTAAAAACTTGCAAGAGCATCCAAAAGAGTTCGTTGCAACGTTACCGGTAGATATAGCTAAACAAAGGGCAAAAAATGGTTTGCCGATGGATAAAAATTAGAGGTTTTGTGATGAAAATACTGAATGTTGTTGTTAGTAAAGAAATAGGAGGTATACAAAACAGAATACTCATGGTGGCAAAGAAACTGAATCCAGATATAAAAACTATAATTTTAACTCCAAAAAGCAAAGGAGATTTTTTAGATATTGCAAAAAATGAAGGCTTTATGGTTTATCAAAGTTTTATAGAGTCTCCAAAATTTTTCTCTTCGCTAAAAGGAGTCGGGAAAAACATTCTATGGTTTTTATATTTTCCGCTTGCCGTAAAGCATATCGTTAAAGTAACAAAAAAAGAAAGAATTGACATTGTACATGTAAATGGGCTTTTAGCATTACAAGCGGTTGTAGCTGCTCGAATCGTAAAGAAACCAATAGTTTGGCATTTGGTAAGCACAATATATCCAAAATCATTAGTATTGCTTTTAAGACCTTTTATTACAAGGTGGGCTAATAAAATCGTCTTTGTTACGCACAAAACAGTTTTTTATTATCTGGGGAAAAAATATCAAAAAGAAAAAGTCAAAATCATTTATGAACCTGTGGATACAAAATATTTTGATATTAAAGAAGTATCAGAAGAAAAAAAGACTAGTGTGAGGGAAGAATTTGGGATTCCTATTGACCATAAAGTAGTTGGGGTTGTTGGTAACATAACTCATCAAAAAGGGCTTGAATACTTTATTAGGGTTGCCAACGAAGTTAAAAAACGAAGTCGTTTAAAGATAAAATTCCTAATTGTTGGGGGGAAATCAAAAGGACATGAAGATTATTACAATAAGTTACAAATCTTAATAAAAAAATTACATTTAGAAAATGATATTATTTTTACGGGTAGAGTGCCCTATCTTCAAGATGTTTTATCTATAATGAATATTTTTTTAATGACATCAATAGCTGAGGGTACTCCATTAGTAATTTTAGAGGCAATGGCAATGGGAGTACCGGTTGTTGCGACCGATGTTGGTGGGATTTCAGAACAGGTAGCTGATGGAGAGACGGGAATTATTGTTCCGCCAAGAGATCCCAATGCAATATCCAAAGCGGTTATTTATTTATTGGAACATCCTGAAGAAAGAGGTAGGATGGGAAAAAAAGGAAGAGAACGGGTTAAAAAAATGTTTTCACTTGAGAGATGTGTTGAAGAACATAGGAAGCTTTATGAAAGTGTGTAAATTTAGAGTGGAGCGTGATGATAAAGACCAGTTGCGAGATGCGATCTTTAAGGTTTTGAGTGATGAAGGGTTAAAAGAGAGATTAGGAGAGGAAGGTAAGAAGTTGGTGAGGGTGGAGTTTGGTTGGGATAGGATTGTAAGGAAAATAGAGGTGATTTACGAAGACTCTATTTTTAGGTATGCACCAGAAAGGGGTAACAAATGAGAATTCTTAGTGTAACAATAATCCCTCCTGGAGAAGACGCCCAGTGGTGGAGGATTTCAAACATCGCAAAAATATTAAGACTCGAAGGATGCGAAGTCGATATAGTTCACTACATCGTAAAAGGATATGAGTCCCATAAAAAGCTAAAAGAAATGGAGACAAAAAAGTACTATAAGGATTCCCTTATGGTACTGTCCCCACTCAGCATACCTTTTAAACATTTTAAAAAAATATCCAAACAAAATTACGATTTAGTTTACGGGAACACACATGCTGGGGCATTTTTTAGTATTCTTGGAAAATTAACTGGAATACCTTTAGTCTTCGATATGCATGGGATCCCTGAGGAATTTTTATTGGTGAATGAGCTAAAAATTTCAAATGTGCACAAATTCTTTTTAATGAAATTTATGGATTCTGCCGCTTTACGTTTTTCTGATAAGATAATATGTGTCTCTAAAACTATGATTGGATATTTACATAATGAAAAGGGAGTTCCACTAAAAAAGATGACTTATGTAACAAACGGCGTTGATTTAAATTTTTTTAAACCGATGGATAAGGAAAAAATCAATAATATGAAAAAACAATTGGGAATTGAAAATAAGTTCGTGTTTGGGTACATAGGGTACTTTCAGGAATATCAGGGCGTAGAAAATTTCATAGAGGTAGCGAAAAAAATCGGTGATAGAGGGACTGCGTTTCTTATCGTGGGAGGAGAAAAAGAGTCAAAGGAGAATGATATTATTTTTATTCCAAAAGTACCTCGTGCTCAAATCCCCGATTATTATTCTGTATGTGATGTTTTGGTTCTTCCAAGACCGAGTCACATAGTAACAGAAGTAGCAGCACCAACTAAATTTGCAGAATATACCGCTATGGGAAAACCCATATTAACCACAGATGTTGGAGATGCCGCAGACTTTGTAAGACAATACCAGAATGGGATAATAGTTGAAAATAATCATCCGGAGAATCTGGAAAAGGGCATGCTAGAATTTTTGACGATAGATAAGGATGAACTTATTAAAATGGGACAAAATTCGAGGAAGTTAGCTGAAAATGAATTTGACTGGAAAAAAATCTCTAAAAATCTCATGAAATGTTTAGAAGAGGCTGTAACTAAATGAATAATCCCTTTCAAATAAATGATTGGGAAATTAAGAAGTTTCTCAAAGTAGTATTAGCCATCCAACTTGCAATGTGGGGCGTGATAAGCTTAGATGCTATTGGCTTACAAATCCCAATCATAAGACAATTCATCGGCTTTATCTATCTTACTTTTGTACCCGGAATTATCCTCCTCAGGATTCTCAAATTACACAAACTCGGCAATATCGAAACGCTATTATACACAGTTGGACTAAGCATTGCGACCTTGATGTTCACGGGATTATTCATGAACACAATCTATCCTCTTTTCGGCTTTTCCAGACCGATATCAATCACACCTTTGATAATTACGATAAGCGTAGTTGTATTAATATTATGTATCCTAAGCTATGTAAGAGATAAAGATTTTTCAGATCCAAGTTCTATTGACGTTGGCGATGTGCTGTCTCCACCAGCATTGTTTTTATGCTTGATTCCTTT
>JAGMAD010000024.1 GCA_023130975.1 Candidatus Parcubacteria bacterium
TTATTGGAATAACTTTATATCTTCCATAATTAATTGCTCTTGTAAACTGATCACCTATATTCACACAAAGTCTGCATCCATCATTAAGAACACGATAACATTCTTTCCAAATCATATTTAAATTATTTATATATTCTATATATGTATCATTAAATCCTATTTGATCTTTTGTACCGTAATCTTTCAATTGCCAATATGGGGGGGATGTAACTATAAGATCAATGGATTGATTTTGTATTTCCGGCATGTATCGACTATCGCCTGTAATAATTTTATGTCGTGTTCTATAATCCATTTTCATTTCTCTATTTTTATAATATAAACATTAAATTCAATTTGTCAAGTAATTATTTTATTTAAACATCAAAAAACAAAGGTATCTGGTGTCTGTTTAATCTCACCATAGATAGATCATAACATTTTTTATCTAGTTCAAATCCGATATAATTCCTACCTAAATCCATACATGCTATAGCCGTAGTACCTGATCCCATACAATTATCAAGGACAGTATCTTCAATATTAGAATAGGTTTTAATAAAATATTTAACCAAATTCACAGGTTTTTGTGTGGGATGTATTACCCTCCCCTCACTTTCAGCAGTTTTAAAATATAAATTAGTACGTGGGTATCTTAATCCATCACTATTTCTAACTGTAGTTACTTTTTGTTTACCATAAACATCTGTCGGCCTTAAAGCCGTTCCTTTATTATAAGGTTCCCCAATAACCATTTGTGGGTTGTAAGTAGGGGGTTTTTGATAAAACACACACACTTCTTCATGTGACTTTAACGGCATTTTTTTAGCATTAAGATAACCGGTAGCTTTGGACTTCTCCCATATCCAACAATATTTAAAATGTTCTATATTACTTTCTATTAAAACAGTTGTAAACGGTTGTGACGCAGTAAGTACAATTGCTCCATCAATCTTTACTATTCTGTTATATTGTTTCCATAGGGACCCCAAATTAATTATGGAGTCCCAGGAACATTTTGTAGTACCATATGGAAGATCGCAAAATACCATGTCGATACTATGATCTGGCAGCCTTTTCATACCTTCCAGACAATTTTCGTTGTAAATTTTGTTTAACTTCACCATTATAAATATTTTCCTTAATAACACCTAATATAAACGTTATCATATCTTCTACAACAGATCTATTTATCGGTTTCCAGTTTTCAATTAGATATATTGGTTTCACACTTTGTCTTGAGCCGGAAAGGAAAAAATAACATCTATCTATCACTGAGTCATACATATAGTAGGCAAGAGCTTTATAATCTATAGCCGTTTCCATAGAAGTAACAATAGATTTAACATTCTCGTTACCAGGCACGCTTTTTATTTTGTCCATATAACTATATGCTCTTGACAGAAAAGCGGTGTCTAAATATGATTTACATTCATTTATCAATACCAATCTACCTTTTATATAAAGATGCCAATCAACCCCTACACGAATACTCCCGCCAGAATTCGACACTAACAAACCATTGTGTTTGGCATCACCCTTTTCTATAGCAAACTCACTATAACAAAGACCACCGGCCAGACATGTATTAGTGATGAGTTCCAACATGGCCTGTTCTTGAATTTTTCCAGAAAATTTTCTTAATTTACCACCAGACATTAATCTTAAAGAATTACGCTCATGCATAATTTTATACATATTATTTACATGATTTTCAAAACCTTTAGCCAAAGATTTAACAATATCAATAGTTGTTTCATTGTACATAATAATTCTCCTTTTCCTTTTCCTTTTTAAATTTATTAGATAAATATTATTTTTTATTTATCAAATTTTATTTTAATTATTGTTGGTGGAACCCATTATAGGTCCCACCAATCAAACTATTTTTGTTCCCGCTTAGCCTTTCTCGCCTTTTGTTTTGCTTCCAATTTAACTTGTTTAGCCATTCTTTTTTCCTTGTTTTTAATCCACCGCTGTTCCATTGTGTAACGATTGTGAGATGGTTTTTTCATACCACGCCCAATTTTACGTGCTCCACCGCCGCTTTTTGATTTACCCATGATTTATCACCCCCTTTCGGGTATTTACATCTCAGGCATGGAACCGGTAGATAAAATAATTCTATAAACCATGATTTTCCTCCATTCATCATATTCTATACCGTTCTATCAATTCAAGAATTTGTTCATCCGCAAATTTACCCAATTCTTCCATTGTAATCCTTAAAATTTCTTTAATTTCTGCAATATTGGCTTCAACCCTTCCACCTTCTTCTAATGCAACAGCTACTGCAAATTCATTCATATTTATAAGATCTTGGCCCATACTTTCACCTCCGCTTTGTTTAAATATCAACTTCTAAATCAAACCCCGTCCATTACAAACGGGGTTATTGTTTACGTATTACTGTGCCAAAATTCCTTTGGCCCAATCTTTAAACTCTTTAAGCGACATGACATTTATGTTTTTAAATCTAACTGCATGTGCATTTTCAACAAACCATTCTTTGGCTCTCGTTCTATATCCATTACCTTCCAATACAACTATAACATTTTTTTCATCGAATGCCTTACAATTTTCAAGAAGATATGGCAATTTCTCGTCAACGGATCCAGTCACTAATTGAGACCTACATTCTATTCTAGTATCTAAAAATCCATCTAAAAAGAGTAAAAATTCACTTCTACCTTTCGATCCGTAAACATTAATGTATGGAACATTCTTAAGAAGTACTCCTTTGACATCATCAGATATCTTTGTTATATCGGTTACCCATTCATTGTATGATAAAACATCAATATTATATTTACACAATTCCGCTTCAACTAAATCTTCTAATCTTTTTCCGTTTTTGTTCGCTTTGGATCCCTGAGGATCAATAAAACTACCACCCGATTTATGTACAATTTTTAAATTACTCATAATTAAATTTCTCCTTTTCCTTTATTATAAATTGCTAAAACCTCTGTTACCTGTTTTCTTCCTTCAACATTACCACTTATGGATCGATTGATTTGTTTGGTTACTATACCATCAGCTTTACAGTATAAATTTCTGGTAAATTCTGTATCGTGATTAGATATCAAAAATAAACTTTTACTTTTTTCTGCCAACATTGTTAATTTTTTGTGCTGTTTTTCAGTAAATCCATCGAGATTATAACTAACGAAAGACGCTGTTTTAGATAAAGGTACATAGGGTGGGTCATTATAAACCACATCGTTTTTTGTACAATTTGTTATTGTTTTCTCAAAATCTTGAAAAATAAAAGTGCTTCTTTGTGCTTTCTCGTAAAAAAATAACATTTCTTTGCCTGGAAAATAAATATTTTTGTATTTACCGTAAGGCACATTAAACTTACCAGATAAATTATATCTACACAAACCGTTAAAAGCATGACGATTTAAATATACAAAAAGCATAGATTTTTTATAGCAACCTTTTTCATTATTAAATTCTTCACGTAGATCATAAAAACCATCACTATGGTTATACTTGGGATCAAAATAAATATAGCAATCTTTAATAAATTTAAATCCGCACTCTTTAAGAATATTATATAGATTAATTAAATCCTCATTTAAATCACATAACAAATATTCTTCAGCATCTATATTCAAAAA
>JAGMAD010000025.1 GCA_023130975.1 Candidatus Parcubacteria bacterium
TATAGTTCATTGAGTAATTTTTCTGTATCTCTGACAGCTTTGAACTTTCCATTTACAATTCTTCCTACTGAGTATATTTTACCACTTTCATACAATCCTTCCAATGCTCCGCGAATTCTGTCATTTTTATTTCTTCCCATTGGCTTGAGTTCTTCGATGACAGGATATAATTGAAATTCTTCTTTTTTAATATCGTAGATAGGAACTACTTGATCTTCATAGCCTTTTTTCTCGATACCGATACAAACCAATCCGTAAGGCTGCCATTTCCTCCATACTTCGAATATAAGATCAATCACACCGTTTATATTTCTCTTCTCTCTTCTGACATCTACTCTGTATCTGTTATTGTTAGTATCTATAAATTCAACCACTAAACCGGTGAAGTCAGCTCCAGGAGTTGTAGTGTCGGCAGTATCTATCTGAGCATATCCGGTGAAGGTTGTTGTCTTCCTCATCTCTTCAAATTCTATCATTGTAATTCTTTTCTTCGGAACTCTGTATTTTCCTTCATTACCGTCTGGAATCATTTCCCATAACATATCGAACTTGAATGTCCTTTCCTCATCAGCGATAGGATCATTAAGATATTCTTGCGCGAAGGCGTTTGCTGATCTTCCATTCTGTGTCATCTCTTTTTTCTTAGTTTCTAATGTTTCAAAGCTCCAACGGTCCGACCATAATAAAGTATTTTCAGGATTGTCAGAATCGTAAGCTTTAAATATCTTTCCGTGATGACTGTCTATCAGATTCTTCAGCAAACTGTCCTGATGAAGGATAGTCCCGAATACTTTGATAGATCCTTTTGTATCAACCGCTGGCTGAATACCTTTGTTATAATTGTTCAAATATTTTTCTCTCTGTTCAGGATTGTTTATGTGATCGTCTTCTTCAACATCATCTAAAATAATCCTTGTTGGACGCCATTGCCTGGATTTTAATCCACGTATTGTAGAATTAAAACCCTTGCCTCGAAGTCTAACGCCATTGATAAATGTATCACCTTCAGCGTCTTTGTTTTTTGTCTTAATAAGCAAAGCAGTTTTAGCTATGTCTTTCTTCCCGATCATTTCGCCATAGCAAATCAAGATCCTTTCATTATCCAGGAACTCGTCGTGAACGCCTTTTAAAACTTCTGCTGCTTCTGTGAAAGTCTTTTCTATAAGAGCTATGAAGTTGTCCATACCGTTCACAACCGAGAACATTATACAAGTTTGAATAATTGTTGTTTTAGAAAAGCCTCGAGGTGCTGCTGTGTATTCATTCCTGAGAGAGAAAAATCTATTGATCAACTCTCTATGAAACTCAGGAGATTTATCTCTGAAATAATGAGGGAGAAAAAAATGTCCCCACAACAACACCTTATCGATAAGCTCTTCTCTATTGTCCCAATTTGAAAAGAACGCTTTCACCATATCCCACCTATCAGCTTCAAGCAGAAGAATTAAATCTTCTTGTAACTGCTTATTCTGTAACATTTTTTATGCTAGTAAATTTATTGTAACTCCAATAAAGAAACCAATAATGAGTCCCCAAACAAATCCCTCCAACCTAAATTCTGCTCTATCTCTTTTCATATGGTTATTTATCTAAATAATTATCTTCGCTGCTACCTTTATTAGAAAAATAGAAAGTGAAAACCATTCCAGTCAATACCATAAAATCGCTTCCTTCTATTCTACCGAAGAATAGCGCAGCCACTGAAGATATAGCCATAATAAGAAGAACGATTTTACTAGCAGATTCTGTAATTTTCATAATATCACCACCTTTCTATTAGTTTTTAAAAGTAATAAACTTTACAGCGCACATCTGAGCGATGATCATCTGAGTTACAGCCGCCTTATACAATTCTGTTTTTGCAGAGGAAAGGTTAGCCGGTTCATTACATAGATCAATCACTTCAGCGCAAAGAGTTTTGATCTTATCAACCTTAGGATCTCCTCCTGGATTGAAAGACTTTCCAACCATTTTTTCTCCGTAAGACAAGACAGGTGGTTCTTCAGAACTTGGAGCTTGACCGTCTGAAACTGGAACAGGATCAGGATCTGTTTCATCAGTAACAGAATCAACAGCTACGTCTTCAGGTTTGACACTTTCACCTTCAGTTTCACCTTCAGCTTTAGGACCTGGAACTTCTTCACCAGGAGCTTTAGTATCAGGATTTTCTCCTTCTACTTTTTCTTCGTTTTCGATTGCCATATTATATCACCTCACTCTCTAGTTTAAAATTTAACGCTTTTTATTATAAACATTTAGCGACGTAACTATCATTTTTCCTATCGCTTCTAACTTCTGCAATGCTATATCATAATGCTCTTTATTGAATTCTGTTTCAACTTCTCTCAATCTAAATTTTAACAGTTCTGCTTTTTTCATATTAGTATTCTTTATTGAATGTCCCAATAACTTTTTCAGGAATTACATCGCCTTCAACAAATTTCTCGAAGATCTGTCCGACTCCGGCTTCATACATTCTTGTTGAAGTGATCCAGTATAAATTGCCTTGATCATCTTCAGCATAAACACGATTGCCATTTTTCTCTTTTATTGTTTTCCACATAATTTCATTGTTATTAACTAAATATTTTAAAGGATCTTCATATCCGAAGAACCCATTATTATAATTTAATACTCCGTTATCGTAAAATCTAACTCCGAAATGCAAATGAAGTCCTTTGTTAGCTGGAGCATTTCCCCAATACTGGACCGTTTTAATACTCGCTGCGTCTGTTGAGATGACAAAACCAGTGTTTCCAATTATTCCTAATTTATCTCCCACTTTCATTTCTTGACCTTTTTCTACCGATATTGAATTCATATGACCATATACAGTCATAAAATATTTTGACGCCTTGTTAGAGCGAAGTCTTACATATTTTCCATATCCATTTGGATTATGTTTAACATCATAAACATATCCGTCGTGAGCAGCCAGAATCGGAGTTCCAGGTGGCATATAAAAATCTAATCCATTATGACCTTTCATTCCGTGAACTTTATAAAACCTTCCGTTTATACCAAAAATTTGAGTCATTCCTCCTGCCGGATATTTCTTTATTATTAACCCTTTCATTGGTGATTGTAATATTTTCATAGTTCATCTTTAGAAATTAGAGGGGATATTTTATATCCCCATTTTCCCTCCAATTACTTTGGCGTTGCTACAAAACCAGCATACTCTCTCGTCTATGGCGGTTTTGCCACACACAGGATTTTCACATTTTAGACCAGTAAAGTCGTTCTGCCATATCAGCACTTTGCTATGTCCGACTCTCATTTTCTTATCTCCTTGTCTTCAAATCGTCTTATCCTCTGTTTTGTTTGCTCTTCAAATCGTTTTATTTTTGCGATGTATCTTCTCATTTTATCTCCTCCGATATTATAGACTGGACTGGAGAGGAGAGTCTGATAGCGCAAAAGTCAAACGCCACTCTCCTCTCTGCAAAAAAGATAGGGGACTGAGTTACTTTCCCCAGCTCAATCTACAAATCTTTAGATCTTAGTTCTTTTATATAAATGTTCAGTGTATTTTTATTTATAACGACCGGAACTTTATCTTTTTCATCTTCGGTCCTCCATTCTGAAACATACTCAAGAAAAACTTTGGCAGCGTTCGTATCTCCTTTTATCGCTTCTCTTTTCATAGCTTCTAAAATATCCGGTATGTCATCGGCAAACCAGCGCCTAGATAGATCAGTCTTTAGTTTTATAATATCAGGGTGAATCCTCCAAAAATAATACTGACGATCAGTCAATCCCAATTCTGCTACGATCGAGGCTCTCCTCTTCCGATACGCTTTCGGTTTCATCAGATGTATTGCGAGCTTGATCTTCCAATTCTGCTTGGAATCCTGTTCTAAAACCTCTAACTTCTCTTCTGTCTTGTTTAATTCCGCTATATGGTTCATCGTTGTTATTTAAATATTCAATAATTTTTACCACAACACGAGGACGTTCTTTGTCCACGTAACATCTGATTCCGTCAAATTTAACGATCTTACTATTATCATCTTCAACGAGTCCGAGTTCAACCATTGAATCAATAATGCCTTTACACATTAGATAATAGTTATCTCCGTCCCTTTTTCTATACTTTTCAAAGTAAATAAAGAATCTTACACCGATAATTCCAGTAAAGCATTCAGGAAGATCTTCGCTATCGATCAATTCTTGAAGATAATGCATAGCGATTCTCTCCCATTTCTTTTTCAGGCTTCTTATATCAGAGAATTGCGATCCGAAAGAAACGATCTCATTGATACTATTCGGCGCGACCGGAATAACAATGTCATAAGCATTTTGATTCATTATGGATTTTTAATATATTCATCGACATTTTCAGGAAGAACTGATTCACTAACCTTGATGTTTTTGTTGACAGGTTTTGCTTGCTTTGCTGCCGCAACTCTATCTTTGACCATTTCAGCGATAGCGTCAGGCATTGGAGTTTCTTCCAGTGGAGGTTTTACCTCAAGAACTGGAACTTTTGGACCAGGACCTGCAATTCCAACTTCAGGAGCCTCAACTTTTGGCTCTTCAGTTTTTGGAATATCAATCTCAACCGGAGCAACTTTTTCAGGTCCGGCTATAGCTTCTTTAGCTTCATCAATTTCTTTAGACAACTTAACATTAGCATTAGCAGCTTCAGCTTTAATTTTCTCAGCTGCATAATAATCTCTATAAAAAAAAGACAGCGCTTTCAACTGACTTTCAGCTTCAGCAACCTTATCGAAGTCAGCTCTTTTCCAAGCTGTATTCTCGATCGCTGTCTGAACGACATTAAAAAATAATCCGTTCAACTTTGGAAGTTTATTTTCCATTTTTTTTGGCTTAATTTATTAACTTTTTAGCTCACCAATACCATATCACAGATGACAAAAAAAAGCAAGTGTGGATAACTCGCTTTTAAAATTGAACAAAAATATTGTTTCCTTTTACGACGTAAATTGTAAATTATACTTTATTATTTCTTTCCTCTCTGGATACTTTTTCACTAATTTCAGTTCGCTGTTTATCTGAAACCATTTTAGTTTTATTAAATAATATTTTCTTCATCGCTTCATATTTTGGGTGCGGCTTATATTCTACTTCTTTAAAATCTTGAGCTTCAAGAAATACTCTTTGTCCATTGCGCATAAAGCTTTTTCCATTTTTATCAAGAAGATTTTCTTTCCAGAAAGGAACTATCTCTGGATCTAATATTGCTATTATTGCTTTTGGTTTGATATATTCTCCGCTATCTAACAATAATAAATTTTCGCTATTGGAATATTTAAGAATTGTTGGCAATTCTTTATCGTTGATAATATGTTCACTTGAATATGTTTTTATAATTTTCATTACGTTTTTATTATTTGATTAGTATTTTCTTTTGCTCTTATCGCTAAAGTTTCAAATTGTTTCCTTAAAGTTGAAACTGATCTTATATTTTTTCTCCAGAATGTATCGTTCTGCGACCAACAAATAATATATTCTATCTGCTCGTAAGTCCATTCATCAATCCTATGTAGTCTATTCATTTCAGCATAATCTTTTGAGTAATCTTTTTCTTTTGTAAAAGGATAGTTTTGTTTGACTGAAGAATACAATAAATCAGTCAACCTTTTATCCTCACTAGAGAGATTATTATCATTCTTTTCATTATTATCATTCTTTATTCTTCTTTTATGTGTATCGTTTGATGTTCGTTTGATGTTCGTTTGATGTTCGTTTGTTGTATCATCAGTTGTATCGCTCCCTTGCCATTTATCATAATTTAAGACTGTTATTACAGTAGTTACGGTATTATTCTGTTGCCTTATGTCTTGCCTCGTTTCTAGTTCATTTAAAAATCTTTTTACTTTACTTCTTGACCATTGCCATCTTTTCGCTAATGTTAATTGTGAATATGCGAGCTGTCCTCTTCCCACTTCAACCCTGATTCCTCTGACTCTAAAAAAGCCTCTAGAGTGTTGAGCCAAACCAAATAGATCTATCCAAGCCTGACCTCTGGAAAAAGGCTCTGATAGCCACCTGCGAGAATTAAGGAGTTCTCTGTTTACATAAAAATAGTTTGTTTCTGGTTTGCTCATATTCGCACAATTAAAAAAAGTTATAGGACTAAATCAATCGCCTCCAGTTTACTACGACTGGGTAGAGTTTTATCCCTACAAATTGACTTAGTCTTATAACCTTTTAATTGCTGTAGTAATTTAGGCATATTTATAGTTTAACAAATTTTTTAAATTTTGTCAATAGGGGGTTAGGACCGGATCACAGTATAATCAAAATGATGAAAAATTATACAGAGTGGAACTAACTCAAAGGATAGAATACCCTATGGATATGATCCAGTCCCTAAATATAATTCCAAAATAACACACGCTAATAATCCTGTCAAGTTCTTGTTTCCAAATTAGAAATTATTTTATTATGAAAGTTATACACAGGTGGGGTATAGTATATTGTTTTTTGGCTAAGATGATACTATTGACACAATTTAATATGGGGTGTATAATTAAAGCAACGATGAGGAAGTAAAAAACAGTCAGCTCGAAACACAAGAGCCAATGACTATAAATTACTCACTCACACGATAAAAGTCATAAGCTCTTTGACAATTTATTTCATCAACATTAAGATAACCAAAATGAAATGTAAACTATGTGGCAAAGAGTGCAGGCATTTAGGATCTCACGTTTGGCACGCTCACGGAATGTTAGCGATTGAGTATAAAGAAGAGTTTGGTTTGGATCATAGCTTCTCCCTGATAGATGACGATATAAGAGAGAAGTTGAGTGAGGCAAATTTAAGAAATTCCAAACAGAATAGGAAAAATTTGGTAGTAGGAGGAAAGAAACATAGGTTCAAAAAAGGTCGAGAAAATGCTGGAGGCTATCTCAGCACTCAGCGGAAGAGGAGAATATACGAGAATTTAGCTAAGATGAACAAACGCAAAAAAGAACGTTGTCCGGTATGCAATATGATCTTTGATAAATTGGATAGCCATTTATATAATAAACATAAATTGTTAAGAGTTAATTCTAATTTCAACCAAAATGGAAAAAGCACTAAAAGCTAAAGTAGAGTATATTTTGCAGGAATTTCCTGACACTAGAAACTCGGATATAGAGCTGATGATTACGATTATAGAAAGATACTATAGCAATTGGATCGAAGGAGATGAATATATAAAATTATCAGATCTTCACCAGCTCCCGCGCGAGGATCATATCAAAAGAATAAGAGCTAAATTTAATTCGGTCGGCAAATATCTTCCTACAGAATGGGAGGTAGCTAAAGCTAGAAGGATCAATGAAGAAGTTTGGAGAGAGGCAATGAAAGGTAAATTATTTTAAAAAATCAAAATGAAAGAAGATAAATTAAAAGCCATAATAACAATGGCAAAAAAAGGAACTAAGTTCGAGAAAAGAAATGCTATCACTATATTGAAAAAGCTTTGTAAAAAACACGATCTAGTTTT
>JAGMAD010000026.1 GCA_023130975.1 Candidatus Parcubacteria bacterium
AGCACGTAGCAGGATTTATCCGTCTAATTAGTACTCTGTTCAAAAATTTGATAAAACATACCTACAAAATATTCCGGTGTGTGTTTATCTAACCAGCCCATCATTTTTCCATCGGGCTTTAAGGTTTTTGAACAAGCTATTGCCATATCAGCAATAAACGGCAAGGTATCTTCATCAATCCCATTATAACAATCTATGAAAATAAAATCATACCGTTGTTTTGTTTGATATGCATACTCAATACCGTTTGCCTGTAATATTCTATGTTTTTCTGGATTATAATCCAAACAAAACTTACGATCTGTATCTTTTATTTTTTCATATACATCAACAACATCTTCTCTAAGCTCTATCGTAGTAAGATGCTCCACTTTTGGAAAGGTCAATATATATCTAGACGCTACACCTAAACCAAGGCCGATTTCAAGACAGCGTCCTTTTGGAAAATCTTTTAGCTGCCATACATAATCTTCATATTCACTTTCTAAAGCCCACAAATTATGTCCTGGTCCTATTTCAAGAAAAAGATCATAAGATGTTTTGTATACCTTGGCTTCACCGGATTCTGCAACTATTACACCATCTTCAAAATAGACAAGGTTTTCACTACCATTATCCATAATTACTCTCCCAAACTTATTATTGGTCGCCTATTGTGTCACTAGTTCTATCCTTGGCCAAATCAATCGGTTTGTCAAACTTAAATACTATTGATACCAATACAGCATCAGCTTTTGTTTCATCATATACCGGACCTGTTTCGAGCCTCTCTATTTCATGTGGTGTATATCGTATTCCTATATTTCCACTTTTTGCAGCAGGAAGATATATGTCAAGAAGTGAATTCACACCATTACGCACATACTTTATCCACATCTCTGCCTTTTCTTCATCTGACACCCCTTTAAGATCTTTAACTATATCAGTCATTGCTTTTCTCCTTTTTTTGATGTCTTACCATTTCCTTTTCTTGTTCATACAAATCATTAACAAGAGTGGTTAATTTAATATTCCAATCTGAATCATCTTTATTTAACTTCTGTTCTATTACAAAATCAGATAAATCGTGTGGAATAATTTTAACTTCCTCTTTCTCATTAATAAGAACATGGCGTAATTCATGTGACATAATTCTTTTACGATCTGTCTTATCTGCCAATTCCCATGCTTTTCTATCAAAAACAATGACAACATCGTACCCTTCAGTAGCTATCTTATCTTTTGAAAAATATTTAATCTTATCGTTTGCAAGTTCAACCATTGCCAAACAGATTTTTCCCTTGGCAACCCTCTTTTTAGTGTCAAAAATTAATTTAATTTTTAATTGGATTAAACTTGGAAATCTTTCTTCCAGTGTGTCTAAAAATACTTCAACAACAGTATCATCAACATCTATAAATCTACTCATTATTCCTTTTCCTCCTTTTAACTACGGTATTTCTCATCAAAATATCTTTTAAGTTTTAATAAATCTACTACTTGAGCTTTTTCTTTTTCAAAACCCACACGCTTTTTTTTCGATTTATTAAACCAACCTGACGTAGTTTTTTTCTTCTTTGTTTTTATTTCACCAGGATAAGCCTTTCCATCTTTGTCATAACAAATATGCATGTATTTGTTATTCTTTAGTTGTTTTGTTACTATTTTTCCACCGTTTTTTACACATTTATTAAACGGAGTTGGTGCCATGTGATACCCCCAATTTAAATTTTAAAAATAATCTTATCGAAACAACCCATGGTTTTAATCGTGGGTTGTAAATTCTCTCAACAACTTTCCACACAACGGACAAAATAAAATAGGTATACCATATCTATGAACCTGAGTATACCCTTTTTCTTCAGTTAATTCTATCCATGATAGGACCCAACCATATGTTGGGTCCTCAACAAAAATCTTTCTATCATTTTTTTGTAAACTCATAAAATCTTCACAATCACAAAATGTTTGCATCATCAAAAACCTCTAATATTATCCTTGGTAAGGAAGAAAATCATATTTTCCACCAAATGTACGAAATCCCTCTGTTGGCCAATTTTTAATTCCAGCATTACTAAACGCCACCATACCCTCTGCAGTAATTACATTAGTATCCATAACATCAAAACCAGGTTGATCTATCTGGGCACCTTTATCATGTGACATACTCATCCTAATAAACTGATCATCACGTGTATATTTAATAGAACTTTCTGAGACAAGTGGATTTTCATTTCTTTCAGCAAACTGCCATTCTGGTTTTATTACATTTAAATCTGATAAATCATCTTTTGCCATAAATCCAAGATTAATTCTGGTATAATCATCCGTCATGCTTGCACCAACTGATTTGGCTCCAAACTTTGAAACCTTCATATCCAATGGACGTCTGATTGGAGTGTTTACATCAGTTCTAGTCTGAGCATCTAGATCCGGTTCTTCCACACCTGTGTGTGGTATTTGAAAATCATTAAAGTTAAATACTTCAGCCATTTTACTTCCTCCTACAAATGAATTATTTTCTTACCAGCGAAATTAAATTCGCTCTATATATATAATAGTACAAAATACAGATTTATTACAAAAAAACTGAAAATATTTAATTATCACCAAAAATTTCTTCATTCTTAGTCAACACCCACGATATATCAAAATGATTTTGATCATTTAACAACTCTCGTTTATTATCTTCAGAACTATATTGTATAATGGTAATATTTATTGTTTCATTACATACCGGACAGACTATTTCTGTAACTATTGTGGTATCCTTTTTAGCTGGTTTAATTGTACACATTCCACGCGTATTACAACTTTCACATTCATAATAAATCACATTTTTTTTCTGCTCAATAATATTAATCACTGATTTCTCCTATATTATAAACCTTCATCATCAACAATAATATCTAATGGTATTTTGTCCTCATGTATTTTTGTAAATCTTGGAAATTGGTATTTTCCGGTTGGGAATCTCTGATCATATTCAATCTCAATCACACAAGGAAATTCCCAATTATCTGGATTACATTCATCATCTTTTAACCCAGACCCAACGCGGCCCATATCAACCATATTTCCATCTTTATCAAATTTGCCTATCAATAAACTTCCTATTTGTCCTTGATGATCTCCTGTGCCTTCTCTCCAACCGTAGGCGATCACATCATCGTCTCTGCTGGCTTTAATTTTATAACAAGCCCGACGTTTTGGTTTGCCATTAAATGTTACTTCTACAGATTGATCTAAATCCCATGCAACAAACCCTTCTGTTTTTTCAATAATTTCTTTTGCTTTCTTACGAGTTTCTGTAGCAGAATTAAAATTTAATACTTCCGGTTGAAATATTACATCATCATCAGAAACAAGAGGTAGTTTGGAAATAAAATTATCAATAATATACCCATAAGATTTTTGCCATACTGGATCACTACCGTGATATAAAATATTGAAAATGGCATATCGAACTTTGTGTTCCTTTTGATAATTAAATGATTTTGTCAAATCTTCTTTCAATTTACCTTTGACTGTATTAGATTTAGATATTTGAGAGATTAATTTGAAACCTTCTAAATGTGGTAAATTTAATGTGGGATCTATAACCAGTTCTCCGATTAACAAAGTATTTGGAGAAAAATTTTGTTTTTTTATTGACTCAACAAGATCAGGATATTTAGCTGTATGATCATCTACACGGCGTGTGTACACTCTTACATTTCCAATAGAGTTTATTGATACAAAATGACAAAGACCATTGTATTTTCTATCCAGTTTAATCTTCCCACTTTTTATTAAAGCATTTAACTTTTTATCATCAATCTTCGTGTTGGGCTTAGAGCAAGAAAATTCTACGGGCAAATTATCAAAACTCATTTCATTATTATCTAAATCCGGTAACTTATCTAATGATTCAATTATAATATACCCTTCTTTAGTTTTCGTTTGAATTATTCTTTCAAAATCTGAAATAGCTGCCTGTTCTGGATCTAATTGATTGGCTTTTCCTTTGTTAATAAAACCATAAGTATTAGATGTCTCTTGAAACTTACCATCTATTAATCCCCATACTCTTTGTACAGTATCCTTGTTTTGATTTAAAATAATATATTTAACTCGCCCGCTCGAATTTTTTTGAACTAATATACATTGCTGCATTGTTACTCCTTTTAATTATCACTGAATACTGGGTATTTTTCTTGTAACAAGACTATATTGTGGCCTTGTTTCTCTACATTCTCAATGTTGGACCACCCTTCATCATAGCCGATAATAATAACATCATCATCACTAAATTGTTTTAATCTGTCTATTAAATCTTTCTTAATCATTGTAATTTCTTTTTATATAATCATACATAATATCTTTAACTATCTTCTCAATTTTATCATAAGTAGGCTTATCCGAAATTTTAGATCTAACATAGGCTTCGTCTGCCAATATAAAAAGTCTTTTTGCTTCAGCTTTAACCTGCTCTAAAGTCCATTTACCAGTTTTAATTTCTAATAACATTGGCGCATCTTGTCTAAATACATTTAGTTCCCCTGTTGTTAAAAATTCAGTACTCATTTTTAATAAACGAATACAATGGGCTGCATTTTTCGTATCCATGCCAAATTTTTTAACAAGTTCTTTTCTTTTCTTGCCCATATAACCAGCACAGTTGAACTTCTCCATCTTTTTTAATTGTCCATAGGCATACCCAGTAAAAGATTTATATGCAATTTTTGAAACAAACAGATCTCTGTTGTCTATCAACAACTGACCATACTCATGTCTTTTCAAATAATGGTTATCTCTGATCCATAATAAAGACATAACATTTGGATTTGATTTTAATAAAAGTTTTACAAACTTGAGAAATTCATAACTCACCACATCGTATTTTCCAACAAACCTCTCTACAGTCTCTTTGGTTTTTGTGATACCAATATAATGCTCAACTGGTGCCATAAAAACACCCATTAAATCAACATCATCCACGCTGTTTGGATCTGTGTTAGGTAAATACATGTTGTGAGCAACACTACCCCTATATCCAGCCAATACCGTATTATCCGGAAACAATTCTTTATGTTTTTCAAATGATAATTTTGTCATGATTATATTATAAGCATTAATTTTGACTTGTCAAGTTATTTTTTTAAAAACAATTATATATTTATTAATTTATTTGAAGACCGTTTTTGTCTATTTCAAACCCATCTTTATTTTCCCTTCTTTGTTTAACTCTAAGTTTTCTTAAATTTTCAATATAATCTATTTTGTCTTTAGAAATTATATCCTCTCCAAAAAACACATTTTTATACCATTCTCTACAATCTCCTATTCCATTCAAACTTTCTTCACCTGTTACATCATCAATTTTCACCTCCAAGGCCAGCCCAAGTGGATGAAAAAATTTCCTATTAACCTCTTGAAGAAATCCTTTTGCTCTAAATTCCTTTATATCTATTTTTTTTGCTTCCATTATATATTCTCCAAAGTCTCTACCAAATGTGGGTTAGTTAAAACTACTGAACCCAACCCAACCTCTTTACAACCTATATCTTCCATATACTTTATATCGTCCATATTATTACATGAACAACCTGCGACATTTAAACCTTCCTTATTAAATTTCTCAATCCAAGGCCAATTATATTTTTGGGCTGCCTTACCTGAAATACCACCAAAAAATTTTGGGACCGAATTCAATCTTATACCAGTAACATTATCCAAACCATAATCATATGGATCCTGTAAATAATTTAATTTTAAATACAATGGTACTTTGGACTGTGGTATATTTTTATTATTAAAAGGCTTTACATTCGGGCATGAAAAATTTAGTTCGATTCCCTTAACGCACAAGGAATTCAAAAGACTCACCATATAATCAATGTATATATCTAATCCAGCAACAGATACTATAGTGTTTTTCTTATCAAAACGAGAACTAAGAGCCCATTCTGAAATCCCTATATTATGAAGTGAGACTTTATTCCATACTGTATTACCACTTTTAATAACGGCAAAAGGATATCCTATTTTACATTTTATAGTTAAAGTTTTTGTAACTCTATTAAAATTAGGAAAATTATATTTTTTGTGCCACAATCTTCCCTTTCCGTAGCCCATAACACCTGCCGAATAAAAATATTTCATTTATTGTTTCTCCAACTTTTCATAAAACTCACATGGAAAAGGCGGTGCTTCAATTGTGTCTTCAAATTGACCACCATTAACCCATTTCACAAAAGCACATGCTTTACATGGATAATTAGACTTATTACATTGAGTGGCACCACAAGTAAAATATTCACCGGTATTAATTTTATTATGTTTGCATGAGACACACATTTTTCCCAACTTACTACACCTTTCTAGCTCTTCCTGCCTTAGGGAATCCTTCATTCGTTGTTCACCTTCTTGTATATATTCATCCCAACTTTCTACTCCTGTATATTCCATCAAATACCCTCCATCATTTCATGACAAATACCAAAACTTTTTCTATGGTAAGAAGTCAATCCGTATTTTTTTATAGCGTCTATATGTGCCTTCGTACCATAACCACGATTTGTGTTCCAAAAATATTGCGAAAATTCTTTATGAAGTTTATCCATAATCCTATCTTTTGTAACTTTTGCGATAATACTTGCTGATGCGATTGAAATGCTTTTACAATCACCTTTAATAATCTGTTGCTGTGGAACGCTCAAATTGTCCACTACAACGTTCCCATCTATTAAAGCATAGTTTACCACATCTAATTGTGTTATAGCTGAATACATCGCTAATTTAGTCGCCTCAAGTATATTAATCTCATCTATTGTTTCATTACTTACAATTCCTACACCACAATTACAGTTGTTTATAATTAAATCATATAATTTTTCTCTTTTTTTCGGCGATAATTTTTTTGAATCATTAACTTTATACATCAATTTCGTAATGAAATTATCCGGAATTATAACAGCTGCAGCAACAACAGAACCGACCAATGTTCCGCGTGCAACTTCATCAACACCTG
>JAGMAD010000027.1 GCA_023130975.1 Candidatus Parcubacteria bacterium
TTTATTCTTCTGCGCTATATTTACTAAGCTATTCCAATAAGCAAAACAATATTTGCAGTTTTGCGGACATCCGGCGTAGCTATCCAAAACAAATGGAAACGGGCAGAATACAAATTGACTTGATACTCGCGGTGAATTATAATTTTTATTATTTTTAAAAACTCCCTCCCAATCTTCCAACGATACAGTTTTAATTATGTTTGGCTTCTTTACAATTTTTGGCACGAGGTGCATCACACTATTTTTATGCCAATAAGAAACTGTTTTAATTCCGTATCCATATTTCTTTCCTATTTTATCATTGAACATTTTAAAATAAATTTCTGGTGTCAATTTCTTAACCGATAATTTTTTCAGAAAATTTGGATATTGCAACCCGAACACTCCCGTGTCAGTCAATAGTATTTGTTTCTTTGTTTTAAATACTCTTTCAATCTTTTCTATTGTGTTTATAGTTCCGCTATTTATATCAAGTATTAATAAATCAAAATCAAAATCATTGTTTTCAAAAAAATCAACATTGTCAATAACAATATTTTTATTTATTCCTTTAAATATCTTAATTGCTTTTGGATCGTTGTCGTATGCTTTAATCAAATCCGGCTTTAGATATTTTATTATATACTTTGTATATATTCCTATTCCTGCAAAATATTCCCCAACTGTCTTAACATTTTTCAAAGTTTTTAATACTTCAGCAACGCAAGCATATTTGTGCCTGTAATCATTACTTCTCTTATGCAAATAATCCAATTGTGATCCGTCAAATTTTTTTGTCATAACTTTTTATTTTACTGATAATAGCTTCAACTCTTTTCTTGTATTTTTAAGATAATCCTTTGCCATTCTTTTGGCTTGTTTATGCGAAAAAGCGTAAATCTCTTTGTATACAATTTTTCTAGTTCTTAATTTCCTAAAAAATATCCTGTATAAATTCTCAACTTTTGGTTTTTCGTTATTTCCTAAACTCATTTTATTAATTTTAACAATTTATTAGTATCTAATTCACTTTTGTTTTTTGCTGAAAAGAAATCTCTGATCTTTTTATACTGTTTAAAATCCTCAGTATAAAAAGCAACCTTGTTGCTTTGCTTTTTTGCTTTCGGCCGTTCTACATCAATCGGGACTCTTGTATTCAATTTAAACATTTTTTTCACTTCCTCCTCGCTGTCAAAAACCATATCCTTTTCGCTATCTCCGAACATAAGATCGTGTTGAACGCTTAACGCCTCTAATTCCTCGGTGTCTAATCCTGAAAATTTTATATTCTCGTAATTTGAAATGCCTTTTATCAATTTTGATAACTTTACCTGGTCCCAATCTCCCGAAATTCTATTTAATGCCAAATTTAATATCTTTTCTTTTTTCTTGTCTATATCTAAAATAATACAAGGCGCTTCTTTTCGTTTCAAATCCCATAATGCTTTCAATCTCTGATGACCTCCAATAACTGTGAAATCTTTGTTTATTACAATCGGCTCAACTACGCCAAATTCTTTTAGCGATCGTTTCAACTTTTCCAATTCCTTATCGTCCATTACTCGCGGATTGTATTCAGCTGGTTTTAGCTTTTCAATTTTTATACTTTGTATTTGCATAAATTTGTATCCTTAAATTTTTTAAGCCCTTTAATTTTATAATTCAATAAAAGTATCTCCGCTACTTCGCTTTGCTTTTCTCCATTTTTCGCTTGCGTGAATTTTGCTGTTTTGACTACTCTTTTTGAATTGATCCACCAATCCCCGTATAACTTTTTTAATTCTTTGCAAGGATAATAACTCAATACTACCATTCCCTTAACTTTTTTCAAAACCTTTGCCAATCGCTCATGGTCAAAATCTTTCACTCCATAAAATTCACCGTCGCAGATATACGGTGGATCGCAATAAAATAAAGTTTCCGGCCCGTCTAATTTTTCAATCAGCTTTTCGTAATCAAGATTTTCTATTAAAACATTTTGAAATCTCTTTATAAAAAATGGTATTCTGTCAGTAGCTTTTCTGAAAGCGTTGATCCTACTTGCTCCAATGCCAAAACTTCCCAAAAATATTCCGCTAAAACACATCTTTTGTAAATAAAAATATCTAATGGCTCTTTCAAAATCGTCTTTGCCTTTATTTCCTTTTTTCCAATCTTCGTTCCACTCATCATAAAGTTTCCGGCTGTATGGCAAATATTGGCATTTCTCAAAAAACTTTTCCGGGCTTTTCAGAATAACTTTATAGAAGTTTAACAGATCGTCATTGATGTCATTGTAGATCTCCTCGTATTTATTCATTTTTAATATTGGTTTTTGCAATAGCACGTGCGCGCCTCCGCCGAACGGTTCTACATATCGTTTATGAAATTTAAAATGTTTTATAATCCATTCAGCGGCCAAAAATTTACCTCCAATATAACCCAATAGATAATTTTTTTTAGGATTGATTTTCATTGTTTAAAATTTCCCTGTTCCAATATCGTTCCCTGGACGATCACTTGGCTTTGCTGGTTTTATTGGTTCTACTTTTTCCTCATCTTTTGTCGTTGCTTCAGCTTTTGCGGTTTCCTCCTTTTTTTCTTCATCAAGATATTCTGTCGCATCAATAATTTCTAATTGCGGTTCGGCGCTTTGCCCTCTTGGGCCTACAACAATAAACGGGTTCCAATCGCATTTATATTTGTTTGCTAACTCTTTGTATTCCTCAAAAAATAAATCGCGTCTTTTCTCAAAATCCTTTCGCCTTGCTCTTTTACTATCTCTAAATATTTGCTTTGCTATTCCTAATATTCCTTTTGACATAATTTTTAATCTTAGCTGATAAATAAAAAAAACTGCCTTAACTAAAAGTCACAGTCCAAAAAACTTAATATTATTGTTTTTATGCTTTGGTTTTGAATATTCATAGATTAATCTGTTAATTCTTTTAATTATATTAACATACTTCTTAATCTTTGGCAAGTTTTGTTGGCTTTTTCTTTTCCTCTGCAATTAAATCAATTACGAAAGAAATAAAACTATCGCAGACTGACATCTCCATTTTTGAATGCTGGATTTTTATTGTCATTGCCTGTCCCTCTAATTGCATCTTTGTCGCAAGTTTTAGCTCAACCTCGGCGCGTTCTTTTTTCATTATCCATTCCTCCTGGATAATCTCTAATCTTTCAAGTTTAGTTTTCATTTTGATTTTTTTAATGGTTTAATTTAACCTCTATCAAATCTACATCTCCTCTTGTCGCTTTTTTTATTTTCATATTCGTTTTTTCTCACTTGATAAGATTTTTCCTCATCGTAAATTATAAAGCCACAATTTTGACAAATAAGTGTAGGGTAATCGACAAACTTGTCTTTTACCCAACGGGTATATTTGTTGCCACTTCCGCATCTTTGGCAATTCATTATTCCTGTTGACATTTTTTTCACCTCCTTTCAAATTAATTAATACGACGGATCCGACCTTTATCGTCTTGAATACTTTTTGCATATTCAGGACTTAATTCTTTTATAGTATCTAAAGCGTGTTTGTAATGGCTCTCCTCGCAATAATCTCTTTTTCTATTGCGGTATTTCGATTCAACAGCAATCCAGTAATCTAATATTTTTTGATCTTCACTTTTCATTGCTTTGTTTTTTATTAGACTTTCCGCAAGTATGTAAATAATAACGACCTTTATATTTTTTTTCCGCTTCACATGCTATACATTTTTTTTGGTTTTTATTTTTCATCGTTTTAATTTTAAAACATTGATAAAGCCCCACATTTATTACACTTTATTTGTCCTGCAAGACGACTTCCGTTCATAAAAGTATTATCCACAATGTCTTTGCTTCCGCATTTCCAACACTTTGATAAAGTTTTTTTATCTTTTTTCTTTTGCCTTTGTTCTTTCAATGTTTGATCTAAAATATTCATATTTTAACGATTAGATGGTCTAAAAATAATGTCATCAGAGTAATATATATCTTCCGCCTGTGTTATAAGATCTTTATACTCAATTTCTTCGAGTTCGCAATATTTTTCATAAGTAATTTTTATTGTAAATGCTATTCTTTTAATATTTATTCTATCAATCTCTTTTTGTTTTTTCTTTGTTATTATTTTCATTTCTTTTTTTTACCAAATAAATCTTTTTTAAATTCTCCTAATTTTTTTAGATTGTTTATTCTTTGCTCCTCGCTTACATCGCCGGCTTCTTCCATTTCTCTCAATCTCTTTTCGTTTGCTATATCCACTTTGTTTTTATGGCATTCGCAATTTTCTCCGCGGTTGTGCCAACGGCCATAACTGCATTTCCATTGTCCGTTTTTTCGGCGCTTCAGATCCTCAAGATCGTCCGGGTTAAAAATTCCCACTATCTCTTTTACATTGATAATTCTATTACCGGCTTTTATAAAATTATTTGCTATGCCTTGCAATAGATCTGTTTTAATCTGAACCGCCTTATCTTCATCGACCCATATTTCAATACCATTTCTAATAAAGATACATTCTTGTTTTTTTGTTATCTCATTGTTCATAATGTTGGTTTGTCAAAAATATTAAATTTAAATTTCTCTTTATCAATTACAATAATCTCATACTTTCTATGCCAACCAAATCTATTCATTAGTTTTGTAAACCAACCCAATCCTTTTGGCAATTCTTTCTCTTGATTTTTTTGTATAGTTTCAGCACATTTTTTTAAGTCGTCCAATGTGAATGGTTTTGTATTGCTATTTGTATTATTAATCATAATCTTTAATTCCTCTCTCATCAACTTGACCTTTGGCGCGAACCATTAAAGTGTCAAATTGCTTCCTTAATTTTTTAACGCTTCGAATATTCTGTTTCCAGAAACTATCATTCTGCGACCACAAAATAATAAACTTAATTATTTTAAATTCACGTCCATCAATTCTGTTGATCCTGTCCATTTCTTTATAATCCGCTTGCCACTGCTTTTCTGTTTTTTTCTCAACCAAAAAAGAATAATTTTCTTTTACTCTTGAATAAAGCAATTCCGTTAATTCAATAATCTTAGGATCCTCTATAGATATAGTTTTAGTAACTATCTCGCCGATAGGCGACAAGTCCTTTTCTTTTGGGTTTTCTTTCTTTTGGGTTTTCTTACTATTAGAAGTTTGTGTGACAAACCCGTGAAGTTTGTCTAGCAAACCTTTGAAGTTTGTGTCGCAAACTTCACTGTAGTCCTTCAGGCAAACTTCACTTATAATCTTCCAATCTGATTTTTTGGTTAAAATGTATCTGTTTGTGCATTGTTTTCCTACTCTGACCTTTTTAATAATGTCAAAAAATTCTAATCTTTTAATGCCCTCTATAGTTGAATTTTTGCCTATGTCTAGTTCTGTTTTGATTTTTTCTATT
>JAGMAD010000028.1 GCA_023130975.1 Candidatus Parcubacteria bacterium
TTGGTTTTTGTTTGCGTGTCTGCAGAGAGAATTATAAACTCCTACCGCATAAATTCCTATAAATTTTGCGTAGCCGTTTAGAAATTCGTTGTCTGTAAAATACCATCCCTTTTCTCTTTGATCCCTAACTTCAAATATTTCATTCATAATCTTATTATTAAACTTTTATGTTTTAATTATGCCTTATTTTAGCTGAAAAGTAAAGTAAAAATGTTGATAAACTGTTGGTTACTTTATCATCTCCATTACCTCGTCAATGCCTCCTAAAATATAAATCCCTCCGTGTGCTTCCCAATCGTCCTGAAAAATTTTTTGATTGTCTGATTGCTTTCCCTTTTTGGTTTTAACTTCAATCTGATAAACAATTCCTTTGTGAACACAAGTTATATCAGGAATCCCTGGATACACTCCCATTCCAGCTAAATTGTGATAACGAAATGCACCTAAATAACTTAGATATTCCTTTATCGCTACCTTTTCCATTGTTTCCTCAGTCATATATTTCTTTTAAAATTCGTTGTTTAATTTCTTCTTCTTCTTCTATTCTTGCGTTATAGCCGTCACTCCATCCTTCACCAAGTCTTTCTGTTCCTGTCATCTTATTACAAACAAGTTCAGCTATTTCTTTTCTGATTTTTGAAAGCAATTTTTTTAATTTGCTATCATCCCCATCTCCAAAAACACATTCTGCCAATAATATATCAAATTTTCTGTTTTGTTTTTTTATAATTTCTTTCATTGTTTTTTTTAATCTGAATTAATATCTGGATCGTAAGTTATTTTACATCTTGCGCCTGCCTGAAGCTGCGAAAATAGCGATGCCGGCATTACTTCCGCGCCCTCAATTTCAAATAACATTCTTGATGTTTTATCTCCGCTTACAAGTGTCTTTGTGCTTATCTCTTTAAGCATCCCAATCGTCTGTAGTTTTTCAGTCGTTTTTGTCATAAATTTTGTAGTTAACTCTTTTTAGATATTCCTCCGTGAGAAATAATTTTTGTAATCTAACCTCAAACCATTTATCATCTGTTGCGATCCGGTGGCATACTGGGCATAATTTAATTTTATTTTCCTTGTCGTTTATTAGATCCGGCCGTTCACTTCTCCTGATAAGATGATGAGTTTCAGTTCCTCCTACATGGCTCGGGTTATAATCGCATTTTTCAGGGTCAAAATCAATCCCCAAATGTTTTTTTACAATTTTTATATGCCGGCAATCTTTAAAAGGGTGATATAGACGGGCTTCGCACGGATCTTCTTCAGAATGATCTATGATCCGCCCGTTATCTATCATCGTATAAGATCTATCCGGCTTTGACTTTGATTTTACGCGGTATTTTTTTATCATTTTTGTTTATCAATCTGTTTAATTGTCTTTGACTTTTTATTTCTTTCCATTCAGGACATCCTCTAGGAAGGCAATTATTAAAAAACTTTCCTCTATTAATTACCTTCCTGTATTTTTTACAATAATAACAAAGCATATTTTTTGGCTTATTTTACATCAAAAAGGGATATCTTCAATCCTTATTTCTTCTCCGTCACTATCTACTGGCTTTTCTTTCGGTGTGTGATTTTCTTCTTGTGTATTCCGATCGTTTGATCTATCTTGATTTGCTTTTGATTTTTGTCCGAACTCAAATTTTTCAGCAATTATTTCTGTCTTGTATCTTTTTATTCTATCTTCTTTGCCCTCCCAAGAACTCGTTTTTAATCTGCCTTGAATATAGATCTCATCGCCTTTGTTAAAATACTGAGCTATAGTTTCAGCCTGTTTCCCGAAAGAAATAATATTGTGAAATTCTACCTCCTCGTGCTTTTGACCAGAATTTTTATCGTTCCAAACTCTGTTGCTCGCAACTGAAAATTTTGCAATTGTCGTTCCGTTTGGAGTTGTTATCATTTCGGGATCTCTTGTGATCCTTCCGCATACTTGAACTAAATTTAAATTCATAATTATAAAATTAAATTGTTAGATCCCTGAGAATAGGAGGCAAGGATTTGAACCTTGCAGTTAGTATATTGGGTGGGCTTGCTAATCCGAGTGCTATTATATTTAGCAAAAATACGAAAAATAGAAATACCCTATATATATATTGTCATAAGCGTTTGCGTTCTAGACCGCTTTATTGAGTAACGCTAGTCTGCAGCTTCCTAATTCTCTATTCTACTTTTCGGCGGTTACTCTGTAGTATTCCCAACTGTGTTGGATTGCTACTTCTTTCCGCCACTCCTAAATTCAGGGATCTAACTTTGATTAAATTAACTCTTAAATATTCCTACCTCAATATCTTTGTAAATCCTCACTCCTGGTATATCTCTTATTCCGGCGTTTACAACTTTTCTAATAACCGTATCCGCCAATCCTTTTTCAACCGCAAAATCCAAAATAGTTTTTTTGTAGCTTTCGGGCAACTTACTAATATCTTCAATTTCAAACTTCCAAACTTTCTTTGTTTGCGATCTGCCACTTGCAGATTTTACAACTGTTTCCGATCGCTCAACTGTTTTAACCGGTGTTAGATCTAACGCCTTACCTTTTTCCACATTCCTTTTATTCTTTTCCTCCCTGATCTTCTCTAGTCGGTCCTCCTCCTTTTGTGCTTTTTGTTCCTCCTCTAATCTGTAATCGCCGATTGCTCGCTTAACTTTTTTAATCATTTCAAGATAGGCAGTATGCGGTTCCTTATACATTTTATTTATGGCCGTCAATCCCTCATTTATCGGTTTTGTGAAAGATGTCCGTATTTCCTCAATCCTGTCGGCGCGTGCTTTCGCTTGTGCCAAAAATTCTGTTGATAATACTACATCCTCCTCCGATTTTATAATCAACATTTTTTCTGACTTTTTTTCAGTCAAAGTGAGATCCTTTTTGATCTCTACAATTTTTTGCTCTGGTGTTTCGCTTTTCATTTTTTGTAATTTTAATTGTTAAACTCTTTTCTTAAAACAGCATAAATCTCTGAATAAATTCTATTATATTGCCAAGTTTCTAGCTTAACAATAGGCTTACAATTTGGAGCTCTAAACGGTGAGAAACATTCTCCCATTATTTTTTCTGTCAGTTCTCCAGCTTTGTTTTTTGGTGTATCCATTTTTGTAATCTTAATAATAAAATTTTTCTGTGAAGTTCTCAACTTCAATGTTCTCAATTACCCTGTCAACTCTTTGCTCAAACACTTTCATTGCTCTCACTGATCGCGATGTTTTGAATGTAATAATCTGTTGAGTGGATCTCGGACTTGTGCTAACCCAGTTAAGAATTATCTGTTTTGGCAACATTCCGTATTTCTTCCAGTGAACAAATGCCTGAAATGTAATTTGCTCGCTAAAATCTGCCCTCTCCTGCGTCCAATCTACCTGACCCGTCTTATTCTCTATGATTGTGCTGTAATCCTCTAAAAAGCCATCTAGCGTGGCTCGTAGTGTCCATTTACCTACCTTGCACTTCAATGCTATCTCCGCCGGGACGATCGGAAATTTTTTGATGGCTTCATCAAATAAATCCCCGATCCTTTTTGGCGCTTTGATCTTCAATAATTCCTCCCTGAAATTATACTTACGATCCTCGTGCAATGCTGAAAATATTGATCCTATTATCATCGCTTTTGACGCCTCCCGTCTTGCCTCCAAAACATACTCCATATAAAATTGTTGCGGATCTTCTTCATAAAGCAAAAATTGACTGCTTGATAATACTTTGTGATTTGGATATAAACTTTTAAAGTCGTATCCTAATTTATTTTTTGCCATTGAATATCCTTTCTAATATTTTTATTAATGGATTTTTTATTGAGTCAATCACATCTTGCCAAGCCGCCCCAACCATTGCATACTGATAAAAAAGAGAATTTTTATATGTTTTTTCAACATCTTTAAATGGTGTTTCGCTCGCTTTTGCAAGATCTTCAATTTCTATTCTAAACTCTTCTTCTTTTTTCTCTACATTATTTTTTTTCTTTGGCATGTTCAATTTCGCTTACTTTATTATCAGCTAGATTGTGTATCTCCTTTTTGAATTTGTCATCAAATCTTTTTGACTCACTTGTCTTTTGATCAATCGTAATAGCATTGCTAGCTGTTCTTGAAAACTTTATCGCATCTCTAATCGTATCTTTTATATCTTTCGGCTTTGATTTTTTTGGAGTATAATCATTTGTTTGATCCGTACTTCTCCCATCGTCATCTTCATCCCCCGTCAAAATTCCAAAAGCATTACAAAACGCATATCTCTTAGAGAATGTTGAAGCAGCCGCAACTACTTGACTATCCGACATTACTTGCGTTTTGTTTCCGAGTGGCACTTCCATATTGTAGCTTTCCGAATGTCCAGCAATATGCTTTACAATGCAAATAGATTTTACTTTGCCTGGTTCTGTTTCAGTCTGTATAGAATAACTAAATCCATTCCTTTGCAAAACTTCTTTAACCTGTCTAACAATAACTTCTATCGGCGCGTATCGGTATGCCACCTGTCCGCTTTTAGTTTTTACTTCCTTTGTCTTTTTTACCTCCGGGCAATCCATTTGAAAATTAGCCATTGCTTTGTCAAACTCCTCCTTTGCATATTCAACTTTCAGTTCCCTCCTCATCTTCATCAATCTTTCCATTGTATCAACATTTACATCTTTATCAATCGCTTTTGAAATAAGCATCTCCGCTGAATTTTGAGTTATGATTTTATTTTCTACTTTTACAACCCCCTTTGATTTTGATGTCTTTTTTGATTTTACAACTTCACCCTCTATTACTTGCGTATTTCTTTTTGTCATTAAAAATTCACCCCCTTTCAATTTTAGAAATTAAACCTCCATTTATTTTGGTTTGTTTTTATTTAGATATTCAATAATATGTCGCCCTTGTATCTTGTATCTTACTTGCGATCGGTTTGTCGCTTTCAATCTCGCAGCTGATAGCTGTCCGGTTTCTACAAGTTTTCTTACACCCATAAATCCTAGACCAAAAATAAATCTGGCTTTAGCGATCTGGTTTACTGAATACCATTTGTCTTTTTCTATTTCTTCCATATCTCTTTTGTTATTAAATTAACTGCTTTAATTATGGTCTATTTAGTTAATTATGTCAAGTTTTTTTATCTAATCTTTTTGAACTCGTTTAATATTTCATTGTATATTTTTATTGCCTCCCGTGATCTTTCGCTTGCCCTAATCTGATCTAATAAAATTTTCGTATTTTCTTTTTCATCAACTTTGTCTTTTTCCTTTCTGATTTTCTCAAGTTCGTTTAGATTTTCTTTTGATATTCTTTCAATCATATTTGTCATAACTAAAAAACTTTTCAATTTTGAATTACTTTTTCCCATAGAATAAGAACATATAATAGCCGTTGTTGTTATTACGGCAAAAACAAATATATCCATTATTCATCACCTCCATTTCTAACTTTGATCTTGTGAACATTCTGAGTATTCCCTTGACAACTATATTTGAATATTGCCTCGTGTTTCGCGTCTTTTTTATTGTTTGCCAAAACCTCATAAACGCGTGGCTTTTCGTAAATTGATACTGTGAATGTTCTCCAATTTTTATTCTTCATTTTTGTATTGTTGTTAGCTGATTATTATATTTTTTCAATTCCTTTTAGCAAACTACCGTATCCGGTATCTATCAAGAGTTCGAACACAAACTTTATTTTTTCATTCTTGTCTAATCCTTTTGCCATTTTTTCAATCGCTTTGTCATATCTATAACAAGTTCCTCCCCAACTTTGATTTTCCTTTTCAACTTCAAGTTCGTGCCTTTTCGCAATAGTCCTATAAGCATTGCTACCTGCCAATTCCAATGCCAATGTAAGCAATGCGTCAAGATGTTTTTCTGATAATGGCCACTTAACTTTTTTCAATGCATCTGCCAACTTTTTTTCCATTGCTACTTTAGCCTTTTTTGCATTTTCAATTTCCTTTTTACGATCTTCTTTTCTTTCCTTTACTTCTTTTGCTGTAAGTCCGTATTGTGCCTGCGCCCCCTTATGCTTTTCGCATTTTGGATTTATACAAATGTCAATCTCTTTTCCCAGTCCGGATCCCTCAACTACAATTGCTTTTAAAACCGAGTCGCAACGATCCTCTTTTTTTCTTCCGACCTTTACATAATCGCTTAACGATATAACTCCCTTTGGCGCCTGTCCGTATTCACTGCTTATCCTTTTCAATTTGCCCATTTTTACTTTCCAACTAAAGTATTTTTTAATTTTATTTTTCCAGCATTTTAGATCCGTGCATGCTCCCTCTTTTACCGGTCCGAACAAACTTTCAGAATTCGGTTTACATTCCGTGCATTCTCCAACGGCTTCCATTGCCTCCTTTGATTTTAACCAGGGCTGAAAAGCAATCTCCGAATAAATATTACTCTCAATCCATTCCTTAAGTTCTTTTACTGTCATTACTTCATTCCATCTACCTAATGTTGCCAAAAGTGCTGACTTCTGATCGTTGCTTGAAAGTTTTGCAATCAATACCGCGTGTCCATCGTTTATTTTTCCTGCCCGATATGCCTTGACTGTTTTTTCTTTCAAGTTTGTCAAAAATAATCTTTGCTTTACATAGCTTTCAGATTTTGCGACTTTCACGGCAACAGCTGAAATTTCATACTTTGCTTCCTCAATCAATTTCCTGTATGCTTCACCCTCATCCAATGGGTGAACATCTTGTCGCTGTAAATTTTCAACTATCTGCGCCTCTCTGGCTTCAATATCATTCATCTCTACAATCTTCGCGGGGATCTCTTCAAACTTTAATATCTTTGCAGCTTTAAGCCGTCTGCTACCTGCAATAATCTCATAAGTTTTTTTCTGTCCTTTCCTAACTAACACCGGCATCAATACTCCTTTTTCTTTAATGCTTTCCACAAGTTCGTCAAAATTTTTATCCTCAAAATCATCTCCTCTTGGGTTTGTTTTAGTTTCACTGATCTCCTTGACTTTTATGTTTTTTAGTTCCATTTTTTTAGCTTAATGATTTAAATAATATTCTTCCAATACCCTTTTTGTTTTCAATTCTATAATAGTATATTTCCAAAATATACCTGGTAGCGTTTCGTCTTTTTCTTTTATTATTGCTACGCCTCTTTTTTTATAGATTGTTGTCGTCATTTAAACACCTCCTTTCCTTTCAATTTACCTAATAAAAATCTTTCATTTCTATGTTCAAAATCCGCTTTATCTTTTTCTGAAAGTTCCTCAAAACAACTGCTACATATAATTGGAACTCCAATATCCATATCCATTACATCCTCATCCAAAGCTACTCCACACTGGCAACAAAGAATTCCGCCAATCATCATTTCTGCTATTTCCCCCATTTTAATCACCTCCTTTCAAATTTAATTTTTTATAATTCGTATTTTTCAGTCTGTTTATTCAACTTTGTAAAAAGCGTATTCATACAAATCACTGCCGTATTATCCAAATCCGTTTTTCTAAAATCTATCTTAGAACAAAGATAATCTAACATCTCTTTTAATGTTGCCTCGCTTTCGTTTGATAGATCTTTCATTTTTTTTCACCTCCTTTCAAAAAAATTCTACTTTTATAACCGTCCCATACCATTATCACAATCGTATTCTTGAAGTATTTTCTTAAAAACCAACCTAACCTTATTGTTTTGCTTGATCTGTCGCCCCAAAATACAATTTTCATAATAACTCCTTCCTAATTAAAAATTAATCTTCTTGATGCCGTTCTAATTCCTCTTGTCGTGCCTCATCTTCAAATCTTTTAGCGTCTTGATACTGAATGTCATTATCCCTGAAATCAAATAAATCTTCTTCCATGGTTTTACTCCTTTCTAGTTTTAATTAAACTTCTCCTGTTCTTAAATAACACTCAAAATCTTCATCAGTTTCAAAAAACTCTCTACCAATATAATCGTGTTTTGCATCTTCACTTGTTTGACTCATAAATATTTCCTTTCTAGTTAAATAATTTAAGTTGCGCCGGTTCCTCAATCGGCTTTTTAATCTCAATATCCTCCGCCTCCATTTCATACATAAACCCTCCCTTTTGTGTGATCCACTTTTTATTCATTTCTCCGCTCAAAGAATTGCCCCAATAAATAACAGAATTGAAATCAAACATAAACATATTTAATACCGTCATTTTCGCGCACCTGTTATCCAAATCAATTCCTGATAACCTCGTTTCGCCGTTTCGCTTGCCTGCGCTTATCAGAAATCTACCGCTACCGCAACAAGGATCGTTTACAGTTCCATTTTCCGCCCCTGTTATTTCTGCCATAAAATCTGTAATATGCTCCGGCGTGAAAAACTGCCCATGCTCGCCGAATGTTATTTTCGCCTGATAGATCTCCCCCAAAATATCCTTTCGCGTTTCAACTGTTTCCTTGTATAATAACCCCCACGCTTTTGCCATATAATCAATCGGCCTTGATCCTTTTTCACCCTCGCTGTATTTCTTAACAATTTTCATATACTCATCTTCGTATTTTCCGTCAAGGTTATTTTTTTCCAATTTTTCAATTATGCCTGGTCGTTTCAAATTGTCTGTTAGCGCGAGCAATGAATTTAATATCATATCTATCCAATCCTCAAATACTCTTGACTGTCCTCCATACGATGCCTTTTCAATCTCTTTCCAAACTTCTTTCCCGCGATTTAAATTGTATGCTTTTTTCATTTTAATATTTGAACTGCTAAAACTTTTCTACCCCAATTTATCGCGGCCGCAATATCTTTATCAAAACTAATATCGATGCCTCCGTCCTTTTTCATCCGATCCTCACAAGTGTATATTTTATCTAATATTCGCATTTGCGTTCCGTATTTGTATTTGATTGGGCATGCTATAACATCATCTCTACCACATATATTCTTTCCGCTAGCCGAAATGCAAGGACTATCATCTGTTTGCCATTCCACTGTATTGTATGCACTAATTTCAAATATTTCAGTTTCAGTTTCAGTTTTAATTTCTATCTCAACTTTTATAACTGGCAATTTTTTTATTATACTTTTTAACTCATCATTCTTAAATTCCAATTCCTGTTTTTGTATTTGTAATTCTGCTAATTCAAATCCTGATTTTATATTGCTTATTGATAAAGCGATATACATTACTAGTAAAACAAATATTGTTGCTACTAATATAATCGCTATTTTCTCATTCTCACTTTTCACTTTTCCCACCTCCTCTCTAATTTGATATTGTATTTTTCGCATTGTTCTCTCATTGACTTGCTTGCTGTAAAATGCGGATATCGTTCTTCCCAGTTTTGCCATTTTTGGCATTCTCTCATTTCTGATTTTTTAATTCCGGTATTAACTATCACTATCATCGCGGTGAACATCACTATTCCGATTATCCACTCCATTGTATTGATTAATGTTTTTTCTTTCATTTTTTTATTTAATAATTAAATTCTGACCGGCATCGGCGGGATTACTGATCCGCCGATGTCAGCCCAGCAATCTGTTATTTATTTTTTATCATTTCTTTGTATTGCTTCTCTGAAAATCCGGGCATCTTTTTTGCTTCTTTGTAGTGCTTAGTGTTTTTATAATTCTTCATTCTTCTCACCTCCTTCCAATTCTTCAACCTGGCTTTTGTGAAACAGTTTATAAACTTTTGGATACAATTTTTTTTCTTCGTCATCCTCATCTTCTTTTTTTCCTGAAATCCAAGTTATACCATTTACTTTTGACTTCTCACCTTTTTTAACAATGTATCCGGACTCTTTCCACTTGTTAAAAGTTTTGCAATCTACATACGGGATCCCCTCCATTTTTAATGCTCGCATTTGTTGGAGTGTGAAATAGAAACTTGCATAACTTGTATTCATTCCCGCCTCCCTAAATAATGCTTGCGCTACTTCATCGTTCTCTGAAAGTTCCTTTGATCTTTTCCAACTCGTTCTCAACTCTTTAAAATACTTTTGCTTTTCCTCTTTTGTAAAACTCATTTTGGTTTCCTTTCTAATTATTTAATAAAATTTATTCTTACAAACGCTTCAACTCTTGCTTGTAGATCGCTTCTTGTCATTTCGTTTGCGTCATCTACGATCTCTAAAATCTCATCTGATACATCCATCATTTTTTTTAAATCTTTTGCTGTGTTTTTCATTGTTTTGTGCTTAATTGATTATGTCTTAATTATAAACTTTTATTTAATTATGTCAAGTATTTTAATATAGTTTTTTATTGTTTTAAACAAAGGGTTTTCAGCTTACATTTTTAAATAAAAATTTGCCTGTGGATAACTTTTCATTTAGTTAATTAAGTTATTCCCTTTTTAATCAACAAAAAACCGCCTAGGGTGAAAGCGGTTTTTTGTAAAAACATACAAATCAAATTGCATCTTTATTTTAACTCCTTTGTTTAATCCTGTCAAGCACTGGCTTTAAAAACCTTTTGTAAATCACTTCGTAAACTCCAATCGCTATCGCGCTGATCCTCAATGAAGTTTCAATCATCTCTGGCGTGATAAATCTCCACTCATATAACAAGGCGCCTGTGAGTGAAATCACAAATACTGAAATTAGTATAGCGCTTTGAGTTGCATCATACCCGTAGCGTTTTACTAGCCACTTGAAGCCCTGTGTCAATAATGTCACTAGAGCCCCGATAATAATTTCTGACATAGTTTTTTGTTAACGAATTAATTTATTATTTATTGTAACATTCGTAATTACTTCAAATTTCTCAAACTCTTTTTCACTCAATTCAATAATCATTTCGCTTTCAAAATTCTTCGCGTATGTTGGCCAGTCTGTATTGAAGTGTATAAGTTTATTGCCGATTGGAACATAAAGCATTGGCTCATTTTCTTTTTTTATAATCATACTTGTATTGTTATTATTAATTAAATTTTTAGCCCAGTCATCTGCAATCAATCTTCCCGGACATGTTTTGACTGCAAAATCGCGATGATATTTTATCTCTGCGCCTTTATATCCTTTCAATAAATCCATCAATAAAATCTTCAATGATTTTTCTTGCTCTTTGGTCGGATCTTCAATATCAAAATTTCCTGTTAAGCAAATTCCTAAACTGTCATAATTGCGTCCAATACAATGCGCGCCTGACTGGCTTTCCGATCTACCAACTCTAATTCTACCGTTCGGCTCAATTAAAAAATGGTAGCCAATCATTCCCCAACCTTTTCTCTTATGATAATTATTAATCGCTTTAAATTGCTCAGAGTTTTTTTCTCTGCTTACTGCGCTGTGATGTATTATAATATATTTTATTTTCATTTTAAAAATTTAATTGTTTTAAAAATTAAGGCGGGCTTTGCTCGCCTATGAATTTTTTGCGGATAGTAGATCTTCTCCAAAACCGTCCTTGAAATAATGCTCAAAGAAACTATCCAACCGGTTTTCCTCTTTCCTGTCAAGTATCTTGTCAATTTCTTTCATTGTCGCCTCTCAAATATGCTATTGCTTCCTCGCTTAACATAATTGTCACTCTCCTCCAGCTTAATAAGCTGAGTTCGGGGCGCCAGTCAGATGTAATCCGCCCTGGCGCGCCATTCCGGGGTCAGGAGGGTGTCCCCGAACTCAACTTATCTCTTTTCTTCATCTAAAACCTTTTTTACTAATTTCACCATTTTATACTCGTTGAAAGTCATATTCTTATCTCTATTTTTTGCTGTCTTTCCGATCCAATAACCGATTACAATTATAACAATAGTTTTTAATTCTTCGCTCGGGACTTGAATAAAAATAGTCACAACATATCCAAGAACCAATATAATGCTTAGCGCCAGCATTGCTGTTTTACATCGCGAACTATTAAACGCTTCAAAAAATCTATCGGTCAAATTGTAATCGGTTTCACTTTTCATTATTTTTCTTTAGATTTTAATTCTTTAAGTATTTGTGCTATAACAAATGGTGGATAATATGGAATTATATTATTGTCCGGTGTTCTCATTCTGAAATTCTCACTCACAACCTTTTTAATAAATCCGAAGTCCTCATCTGATAATTCAATCTCCGCTCCCTCGTGGTTTTTTATCTTAATTGATAGATCCCACATTGTGATTGATTTTTTACTATCGCTTTTAATCTCCGCATTTGGCAATAAACTCATCAAACATTCTCTTATATCCAATTCTACGATTTTATTTTCATACATTTCAATTGCCTGATCCCCCCTGATCGTTATTATTTTTTTGTCTAATTTTAATTTTTTTATATCCATTTTTTTGTCCCTCTAAACCTCCTCTTCGGAAGTCCAATTAATAGTAAAATTTTTACTGCCATCGCTGGCAATATTTCCGCTAAAATTAAATTCCTCATTATCTTCATTATTCCTTTTTTTCAAAGCGGCCATAAATTCATCAAAATCCTCAAAACTAATACTCTTATTTACTTTTTTTCTCATTTAGATCACCTACCTTTCTAAGTTAGATATTTTTAATTTTAATAAATCAACTTCTTCTATTAATTCCCTAAGCGCGCTAACCGTTACTCCAATCGTTCTCGTCAATTCAATATCTTTTTCTCCACTATCCTTATCTGTCATTTTCATTTCGTCTGGAAATTCATCTATTTTAAAATAATGTCTTTTACCAGCGTGAAATCCTTTTGCTTTTCCGTTTTCAATTTGTGGTTTCTTTATTTTTTTAAATACTCCTATTCCTGAATTTGAAGTTGGCAAATTACAACCAAGATAATTATCTGAATGGACTGCGTACCACGCCATATTCGTATACCCTAATCGTTTGGAACTATCTACAGCTGGCTGTAAATCGTCATTTATTCTAAAATTAGTCCCATCGTGTTTTAAATAATAACTTGTGCCGTTCCAATAAATATATTGTCCGCTATCTAAATAAATATTTTGATCAAGATATAGATGTCGCCATTTAAAACTTGAAGTTCCTAAATCTTTTGAGTTTGAAGCGGAAGGTCTAATATAACTACCAAAAACTGAATATCCATATATAAATAAATTTCTCCAAGCATAAGATGATGTTCCTAAATCACAAGAATTACCCGGGTATGGTTTGAAAGTTCTATTTATCTGAACATCATAAGGAGAAGATCCCGAAGCAACTATCCAAGACGGAGTGGCTGTCGCTGTCCGTAAATACATAGTTCTATCTCCCGATCCGTGTAATGAGAAAGTTCCCGTAATTCGTAAATCATTTGTAATATAAGTTTTGTCAGAATGGAATATCCACGGACCGCCTTGCACTTCAGTTCCAACCGCATATATTTTACCGCTTAAACTTCCAGCTGAATTATACATTGAAATCTCATCGCTGGTTATTACTATTCTTTTACCGCTCGTTGAAGTTTGCAAAGTTCCTCCTGTAATTGTTACGCCTGTAATCGTCACGCCGTTTATATCTCCGCCGTTGATCCTCGCCGCATTCATCGTTCCTGTCGTAATTTTTGTTGCGGTCAAAGTTACTATCTTTGCATCCGTAATTATAGCATTTTTTATCTGCGCTGACAATGTAATAAATTCTCCGGTAGTTACTAAATTTGATACCAAACAATTTAATCCAATCTGATCCGCTATAACGGTCCGCGCTACAATATTCTCGCCTCCCCACGCCCTAATCCCTCCGTGATAGCCAACTGGTATCATTTGCGCGCCTAACGCTACATTGCTATTCTCAACACAGTATCCTATCGCCAGCCGATCGCTTCCCATTCCATCTGCCAAAGTTGAAGAAAATTGCAAAACTGTTTCCGAAGTCGTTGGCTTAAAATAAATTATATCAGTGCCAGCAAATATTTGATTGCCTGAAGCTATACTATATTCTTTGCCGTCACTCATTATGATCGTTCCGGCCGTCCAAGATATTTCGTGATAATTTACAATAGAAAATTTTATATTTGTGCTGAATTGAGAATTTCCTAATACCGGTGTTGGTGCCGGCTGCATTGCTTGATTTTGTAAAAATTCCATTAGCGATTTATCTCGCTGTGTCATTATATTTATTGTGTATTCGAAGTCATCTGGCGTTCGCGCGTTGAATGATACTGACTGAATTATAAAATCTTGACTTATGCTTCTGATCGTTGAATTAACATTTATTTCCTGTCCTGGTTCTAATCCCGACTCATAAGTTCTGAATGATCCTTTTTTTATTGGATCTTTATAATCTGCTAAAACTGCATTTGCTTTTTGTGTCGCTTCGGCCGTTGATGTCAATGTATCATCTCTAATAATAACTTCATGCTCGCCATAAGCCGCGATTGAAGTCGCATCTGAAACTTGAACATTTGCAATAGATCCTCCCTGAATATTTACCTTGTTTTTTATTTGTGAGTGGTCATCTTCAACCATTAAAGATTGTGTATTATATTTGCCGTTTGTATCCGTCAAATCAAATGGCGATGATTGTCCTCCCTCTACAAAAAAATAAATATCTTTATCGGGATCTACATACCAATGGTATCCGGTGATCTCCGCCAATCTGTCTAAACATTTTGAAACTGGCAATGCAGCAAAATCTATCTTTTCAATTACTGTCGTGCAAGATACATTCGTCACATCAAAATCTGTCGCATAATTCGCCTGTATGTCCGCTATAATAGCGTTTACAGTCATATTCTCGTATGTTTCCGTTACTAGCTTCTTATCAAGCGTATCAACCCAATCCTTACATTCTACATCGTAAACTAAAATTCTACCCTCTATCTTCTTTTTTACATTTAAAATTTTACCGCCAAAAATTTTAGTAGCGCCGTCCCAAATCCCAATTTCACTATTACCGGCTGGGAGATAAGATCTACTACCGTATTTTCTATATGTGAAAAAGCAACTATCTGATTTAGAATATAAATTCTTTTTTACTTCTAATGATTGAAATTTTATGAGGTTACTTTTGTCAACGGCTGTATCTTTTAATGTAATGCTCATTTTAGTATCTTAATTCTCTTCTAAATTTTTCACCAAGAACTTCAGCAAATTTTTCCCCGGCTTCTCTATCTAAATAATTACCACCTTGAACATAAATATTTGTAATTGTGCCTCCCGCATTTCTGTGAGATGGCACTATCGCTTCACCTTTGTGTAATTGATATAATCCCGTTGCCGGCACATAATCGGTCCCGTGTTGAAAACCAAACCATTTTCCAATCTTTCCAACATCTTCCCAAAGACCTCCAAGTCCTCCTGTTTTAGTTCTTTCCGCTCCGGCGCTTACAACACTCTTTGCCTTGCTTACTGCACCGGTTGCACTCTTCTTAACTTTTCCCATCCACTCGACCGCTTGCATTCCTTTGTAAATCAAACTTCCTAATGAGTCTGTTATAGCGTCAAATGCTCCTTTGAGTTGGTTTCCCCAATCTATTAAAACTGGAATTGCATTTATTAAAATAGGCAAAATATGATTTCCTAAATTTATCATTTCTGCATTAAGTTGATTTTTTAAAATCTGATATTGAGCCGACGCAGTTTCGTTTTGTTTTCTCATCGCTTCGTCCATTGCATTTCCGCCCTCTGTCATTTGATTGAATATGTCAATAGAATTTTCGCCCGTGTCCCCCAATAACATCATAACCGCATTTAGTCCTTCAACCGATCCGAACATCTTTGCAAGTTCTGCTTTATTCCCGCCTACGCTTTCCGATAACATTCTTATCGTTCCCGTCAATCCTTTTTCACTTACGATCTCCGATAAATTCTCACTTGTTATTCCTACATTGGCCATTGCATCACTCATTTGTTTTGTTGGTTTTAACATACTTGATAATACAGCTCTTTGTTGTGTGTATGCTACGGATGCCTGCATTCCCGAAGTAGTCATCGCAGCCGTCGTTGCCATAAGATCCTCAAATTCTAATCCTAATTCGTTTGCCAAAGGCGCGACTTGACCAAAACCTTGCGCCAATTCTGAAATATTTGTTTTACCGGATTTTACTGTTTTGAAAAATACATCTGCCCACCGATCCGATTTTTTCGCGTCTAATCCGAAAGCATTGATTGCCGAAGTTAAAACATTTGTAGCTTCCTTTGTCGTTCCTAATCCCGTTACTGCCAACTTTGCTGAATTCTCAAGAACTTCCATTGCGCCTCCGGCATCTATTCCAGCCGATCTTACATCGTATAAAGCGCTTGATAGATCTTCAAGCGCTACCGGTGTTCTTTTAGAAATATCTAAAACTGCCCTTTCCATATCTTCCATACTTTCAACATTAGTGTCAACCAATGTAGCTACATTTGACATTGACTTTTCAAAATCTGCAGCCATTTTCATACTCGCCACACCTACGGCTCCAACGGCCGCACCTCCAACAACGCCAAGTTTTTTAAGATTTTTAATGGTTTCATTATGCTTCTTTGAAAATTTACTAAAAACCTTACTGGCTTCGTCTTTGGCCTTTATAACTATTTTTAATGTTTCTGTTTCTGTTCCTATCATTTTTTTGATCTATTTTTAATTTCGCTTCTATAATTTTAACAAACCAAGTTGGCTGTTTAAAATAAGTATAATAATCCCAATGCATTTCTTGACAAATGCTAACTACATCCATATCGTCTGTTGACTTTCCCTGCCGATACCAAAATACAGCATCGGCTATTCTTCCAAAAAATCTTCATCCTCCGTAATTTTGTCAATCTCCTTTTTAACAAAATTACAATCTTTTGAATTCATCTTTTTTAATTCTCCATAAACATTTTCAGTTTTTTCATCGATTGATACTATTATGATCTCAACTGCAATTTTTTCTGCAATTTCAATTCTATTTGCCATATTAAATGATGCAGTTTTTTGAACTACTCCTCCTTTGCTATTCTCCATTGTTACCTCAACATTCCTCCAAATCTTTTTTATTTTATCCTCCTCCTCGCCTGTAATAAAAGATTTTAAAACAACCTGGTGTTTTTCAACTGGTGTTTCAATTGTTTTAGTTTCCATAATTTTAAATCTTAATTAATTAATAACTTGCCTGTGTATTTATCAAAGCCATTGTAATTGCTTTAGTATCTGTGATTGAATAAAAACCTTTAATCTCAAAAGTTTCTACAACAAAATCATCGTTAGCGCGCGCCGTTGATAATCTCTGAATTCTACATCTTGCTAAATCAATCGTTAGTTTTGGATTGCTTACCGCGCCAATCGTTACATCTGAATTTGTCAATTCAAGTCGCATTGCCTTAAATGTATTATCTAAATTCCAAGTCGTATATGTATCGTTTGCTTTTGTTAATTCTATTGTTGCCTCAAATGCAATTCTTTTATTTGGAAAATCATCCGGATCTTCTGATCCCAAAACATCTTCTTTATGAATATTTTTTATAATTCTCAAGCTTGCATTTTTTGCTTTTATATCCGAAGCAGCGCCGAGTCCGGCAAGGTTTGTTGCAAACTTTACAATTATATCTCTAGCAATAAATAAATTTTCTGCAGCATAGGACGGTGTCGTTGTAGCAGCCGCGCCCTTTTTTGAAAATGCTTTGCAAGCAATATTTACATACGCTCCTAGTGATGCGTTTAATTCAAATGTATCAATCATTCCTAACGCAAACTTGTTGTCATTTACAGTATCTTTTTCAAAAAATGTCAATGCCTGGTGTTGCTCTGATTGTGCAACTGTGATCGTATGCGTATTAACTCCGACCTCAGGAGTGTCTGCAGCTGTAGAAATTGCCCCTAATACGTTGTAAAGTAGCAATCCTATACTTTTGTCGGTGCAATGGCAACTAAAACTCCCCTCAGCCCATTTTGTTGCGATCCGGGACCCTATGCTATCCTCAATTACTCCGTATGCCTGATCATCAACAACTTCCTCTTTCGTATCTTCAAAATCAAAATCCAATCTCGGCATCCAAAATGTTGCAGCCGTTTCGGCTGTTCCTCTCACTGTTTCCTTTGCTATGCCAAATCTTTCATCGGCGCCTAAAAATTTACTCATTGTTGTTTCTCCTTTTTAGGCAATTTCTTTTCAGCTTCCGCTCTTGAAGTTGCCCTTATGGTTAGTTGATAATCAGGAAAATAATAATCTTCTTCGACCAAAGATTTTTTTTCTTCCCGTTTGTTGTCTTCACTCATATGTTTGTTATTAAAATTAAATTATCGCTCTTGAAAAAAATGTGCTTTAAATTTGATCGTTCCTTCCGTTGACCAGTATTCCGGGATCCTTCCAATTGCCACTTCATTTGGCGTTACAGCCGTAATAGTTCCTATATCAGTCCGCAAGTTATTCGTTGTATCTATATTAACATTATTTCTTAAAATATTCAATATGCTTTTAGTTTCAAGTTTATAGTCATCTCCTCTACCTGTTAGCATTTCAACAACTTTGCTTATACCACTATCAATCCTAACTGTATCCGCAAAGTTTTTTCTAATATCTGTTACCAAAGTTAAAATAAGATTTACCTCATGCTCATCTTCAACATTTGAAAAATCTCCGACCTCAACATTTTCAATTCCAATCATAATGCAAGGACATTCAGAGGCCGCAACTTTAGTCACAATCCCGTTAAAGAACTTTTTTATGTCGCTTCTATTATCTTCTATCAAATCAAGATATTTTTGAACTATTGGATCTTTATACATTTTTTGATTTTAATTTTTTACGCAAATCTTCGTGAAAAAATTTAACTATTTTTTGCTTCCTCGGTTCGTCAAGTTTCATAACTATTCTTCTTGGCATCTTTGCGCGTGGTTTGTTGCTTTGATGAAATTTAAAATAATCAACTATATTTCCTACTACAACACTTTGCCTGTTAGCTTCATATTTAAATCCACTTTTCATATTGCCTGTTGCTTCCAAAATTCCTTTTCCCGGATAATGTTGCGATTTCCAAATTGCATACTTTTTATTCAATGGTTTCCAAGTTTCCCCTATCACTCTACCTCGCGTTTCAAATACATCGCCTTTTATAAAATCTCTTAGATACTTACCGGTTTTGTCAAGCGGTTTTTTAAAATCTTTCATTCCTTTTACAGCTATTTTCAATCGTCTTGAAATTTGCTTCTCGCCCTCAATACTAAAAGATAAATTAAATCCGTCTTTCATAATTTTAAATTAATATTCATCTTCCACTGAAAATATACGATCGCAATCTTCATCCTCGCAACTTGTGTCCGGGTATCCTTTCAATCTTCCACCTGATAATCTTGTTAATTCACTCTTATCAGATCCCAACAATCTCATAGTTCCTTTTTCAATTTTCTTTAAAAGTCCCCTTGCTTCTCCTAACCATTTAACTCCTCCGCTTTCACTTCCGAATTCCTGATAGTCTAAATATCCGGCCGCAAGCAATATTGTGATATTCTCAATCAATGCTGGTATTTCTGAAAGTGGTAAACTGTATATATGGCCAATCGCACTATCAATCTCACTTTCAGCCGTATTTCTTTTCCTTTCAACATCTGCATTATTTGTATATGGATTTTCTAATAATCCGGCTTGTTTTTTGATCGCTTCTATCGAGCAATACCGATCGCTTTCGCCTCCCAAAACTGCCACCGCATCATCAATTGAACTTTCCTCTGTCGTATGCTCATTATAATATGTGCATTTAAAATAAATATAATCTCCGGTGTATTCGAAGTAAGTTCCTTGCGGACTGTCAACCTCAATATCTTTAGTTTCTATTAATACAAAAGTTCCCGTCTTAGTCGCGCATCCGTATAACTTCCTTTGATTGAATAATACTTTTGTTATCGGATCTCCATCTTTATGAGCCAATGCCAATGTTCCAAATGTTATAGTGTTTCCGCTAACCACTGTAATTTTTGCAATTTCTGATACTTCCTTTCCTTTAATTCCCAAAACGGCATAATCATTCACGGCAAATTCATTGGCGTTTTCTACAGTCACCGCCTTATCACTACCGGCCGCAACATCGGCAGCGATTTCCGTTTTGACTGTTTTTATAAATTCTTCTATTGGTGCGTTTAATGTTTTCATAAATTTGTCCTTTTACCTTTTGTTGTTAAAATATTTCGTTCGTTTTTTGTTATTAAATTTGTCTGCCTATTTTTTGTAATCATCATTGTTACCTTTTTCCAAATTCTTCTTGTAATGATCCCAACATCCAATAAAATCTTATCTCCCGTTTCCTGAAGTATATAGCTTCCATCTTCTTTTAATAGGAATGACATAATTATTTCTTAACTTCTAAAATAATTTTCCCCTGTTCTGTTTTCAAACTAACTTCGCCTACTTCAATCGCTTTTTGGAAAGTATAAATTATACCGTTATTGAATGCCTGTTGCTCTCTTTTCTTAAGTTCCTCATTTCCGAAATACCAACAATTCGCTCCCAATGATAAAAGTAGGATTAAAACTATTACTCTTTTTTTTGTTAAAAATTCCATTGTTTTAAATTAAAAATTATTCTATTATTATAATTCTGCGTTCTGCAGGTGCAACAGACACATCTCCTATAATACACTCTCCATAATCATTTGCATCATCTCTAACATAACATATAACTACTTTGTTTGTATCTATAAGAGCAACCTCTACATTTGAACCAAAATGAAAAGTTCCAGCATCCCAAGTTTCTGGACTGTTATATGTTAAAGTTCTATCACTAAAGTCTGGAGTCAGTATTTGACTTTTCCCATCATAGTCTGGATAACTTGATAAAGCCAATAATACTGTTGTTGTGTCTATTGCTTCTGCCGATTGCATAGGGTGTCGGATACTTGCGATTGTTTCGTATTGAGAACCAATAGTTATTGTCGTGCCTGATACTGTTCCTACATAAGCATATTGATGATACGTAGAAACATCTCCATAAAAAGTTACTACAAATTTGTCAGTATCAGGAATAGCCAACCCTAAATAACCACCAATATTAGCTACCCCTGTCGGAGATACCTCTGTTCCGAGAGTTATTGTTGTTCCAGAAACTGTTCCGACTATTACAAGATTATCAACATCTCCACTTTCATAAACTCTTGCAGCAGAAATAAATTTGTTATTACCATTTTTTTTAGTTACCGTAGAATCTGCGCGATATTTTAAACTTTCCCACATAACAGGCGTTCCGTTTGTTATTGTAGTCCCTGATACAGTTGCCACAACGCAAGTAGCTGAATCGCTATTTGTTTCATCATTATAGCAAGCTACAAATTTATCAGTTGAAGTATCTATCCCATCACACGAAGAATTTTCTAAATCACCCGTTTCAATTTCCTTTGCTGTTCCCCAACTTCCAATAGTTGTTCCTGAGACTGTTACTGCTCTCGCATATCCATCATCAGTTAAGACATCGTCAGCATAAACAACAGCAAACTTATCAGTATCTAATTTACATAAACTCGTTCTACCTCTAGTATCATTGTCAAATTCAGAAACAGAACCCCAAGTCATATCAGTTCCATTAACAGTTGCTGCTATACATTGTCCACTATAACCATCTGTTACATCGGTATAACAAACTACAAATTTATTTGTGTTCACCTCTTTTACGGTTGTATTGGTAGTAGAAGTCGTTGAATAATTTTCTGCCGTTCCATAGGTAACATCTGCATCAGTATAAATTGGATATTGAGCTGTGTTTAAATACTCAATAGGTATTTTTTTTGTATAATATAATTTGTCATCTTTCCCGTCAAAATAACTAATAATTTGTTTCTTATTATTTTTTGTTTTGCATCTCGTTTCGATTTCACATACATCGCAAATTTCAGTATCTTCTATGCATTCAGGATCGCAAGAACTTTCCATTTCTTCCCAACAAACTTCTTCAGAATAACTGTCCCAAACATAAGCAGGATCTAAATAAGAATAATTTCCAAGTCTTACTTTATCCGTAACCTCTAAATAATCTTTTTTATTCCAGCCATCAACAATCAAATTTGTATCTACTTCAAATTCTATTTCTAAATATTTTACATTTTTGGGTATGTCGCCTAAATTATCTAATGAATTTATTTTTACTATCTTCTTGAAATTTCTATCTCCTATTCCCATTTCAATATCAATTCCATTTCCAAATACACTTTTATACTTTTTTTCTCCGTCTAACTTTTCAACTGTTTCACTTACATCTTTTAATTTTTTGTTATCCCATCGAATTTCTACCGGCTTGAAACTTATATATTTATCATCCAGTTGATATTTCAAAGGCTGTTCGCTTGTTATATCTTTAGCTAATACAGCATCGTAATTTAACTGTCTTATTTTAAACATATTATTCTCTGGAGCATTAACATATTCTGGATTATATATTATTTGTTCAGGAACAGTTGGAATAATTAATGGTGCGGCAACAACTGCAGCACCAAAAATAAAAATGATAAGCCATTTTTTAAATCTGATAACTTTGTCTTTAATCCAGTCGTATATTTCTTTGATTGTGTTTTTGAGTGTTTTAATCATATTAGTCGTCATAAGTAAAATCAAAACATATTGAAACCCATGTCGGAGTTCCTGACACGGAAGTTATTGCTAAATCTAATCGCTCGCCAGCGGCCGCACCAGTATCGCCACCCATGGAAGTATCATCAGCCGGAGTTGAATCGCAAACCAAATCAGTGCCGTTAATATCCGCAGGCGTGCCGTCGTCAAGTTGTAAATCCATATTGACTGTCTGATCGCTTTCGCACCACATCCCCGTTATAGTCGCCGCTTTTCGAAAATGAAATAAAGATTTTAGATCGTCCTCTGCGACGGGATCTTCAATATAAAAACATTTTTCGTGATGATATAATTCGCTGTCGGCGGCAAAGGTGGTTGTCGTAAGCGTTAAACTTCTGCCGGCAGTATAAGTCGTGTCATCATCCGCCTCGCAAGCCAAATCATTACCGTTGAGATAATAATGATTGCCTGCCCCGCAAGCTGTTGAAAAATTTATTTTACTTTCGCTTATTTCATCCGCCGCAATATCGCCGTCCGCGTCCCAATATCCTGATAAATCTTGATCGCCTGTATTCGCTCCTGAAACTGAAACAGCACCCGCGCCGATTGTTAATACGGAATTATTTGCTACATTTCCAGTAAGAGTAATCGTTCCCGTGTTCACTGTTAAAGCAGTTGTAAAAGTCGCATTTGTTACAGAAGAAGCCAATGTCGCTAAATCAATCGTTATATTATTTGGAACATCAGCATCTCCTATCGCGGAACAGGTTAAATTTCCATTTGCCACTATTGATTGAGCAAACTGATTGGCTCCACAATCTGTCGGATTAGCAACTAATGCTGAAGCCGTTGTCGCCGTGTCCGCTGTCGGCCAATTATTTCCTACCGCAATTAAAATCTTATCAGCCGTTGATTCTGTAAAAATAGTATTTGTATCGCCTGTCGTTGCTATTTCGTTTACATCTACCGAGTCATTGCCTCCGTCATCTCCTATGTCAAAAGTAATCGCCGAACCGCCCGCACCGGTTTGGTCAACTTCCCATTCAAAATCTCCCGTAGTCGCTTCGTAAGTTAAAACATATTCATCGGTCGGAGAATTTACGGCTTTCAACATACTTTCCAAAATCTTATCCGCTCCGATTGTAGTCGTAATTGCTGTCGCTCCTGATCCCGTTACATCTCCGCTTAATGTTATGCTTTCATTTCCAGTTAAAACGGCAGATCCTCCAACCTGTAATGCTCCCGTAGTCAAATTCACTATTCCGTTTCCAAAAGTAAATACGCTATCCGTTCCGGCCGAAGCGTTAAAAGTCCAAGTAAATCCCGCACCTCCGCCCGCAATATCAGAACCTGAATTTAAAAAATAATCCGTATGGGCTTGAGTGTTATCTTGTGAGTGAGTATAAGCAGTTTCAAAATTCGTTTCCTGAGTTAAAGTAATCGCGGCGTTTGTTGATCCGTTCGTCATATCGTCCATATTTACTGTTGCATAATCAATTTCATTATCAGAAACGGATCCTGTATTTAAAGCGCCGTTAGCGTCCAAATCTGTCGCGGCTCCAAAATCTCCGGCATCCGGCACATCGTCATTCATATCATCTACTACAAAATCAAAGGCATTATTTACATCATCGTAAGTAAGAGTGATCCGTGTGTTTACGCTGTCCGCATCTTTTAAAAGAAGATTGACAAAATCATCAACTTCTTCTTGCGTTAAATTAGTATCAGTGTCTACTTCGGTAATATCAATAGATCCTCCATCAACTAATGAAATAACATCAGTGCCAGCGTTATAACTTAAATCTTGCGTGTCGGTATTTGTTGTGTTTGCTTCACAAGCCAAATCATTGCCATTTAGATAATAATGGTTGCCGGCTCCGCAAGCTGTTGAAAATGCAATTTTACTTTCGCTTATAGTATCAATCGCAATATCCCCGTCAGCATTCCACCAATCATCTGATACTACAAAATCAATATCATTAGTAATATCTTGATAAGTTACCGCTATATGGGTTTCTGTTCCGCCCAACATTCCCCCCGTAAAATCCTCAACTTGTTCCTCTGTTAAAGTTGCTGAAATATAACCGGCCGCAGTATTCTCCGCTTCCGTCCAAACATCAAAACAGCTTTCAACCGCTCCTGAAGCATCAACGCCGAGAGGAGATTGTCCCGCTCCGCAATTCGCACCATTAGCTGATAAAGCCGTGGCCTCGCTAACTTGCCAATCCCCTGCAGCGTCTATAACTACATCGCCATAATCAGCGTCCTTGATCTTCGTTCCGTCTATTTCGTCGGCAGAGTTCCACTGGGTCGTTCCTATGCCGAAAGTGTCGCCGGTCCCCAGTCCTAAAATATAGCCCGTGCTTGTGGCTCCCACCGCGACATTTCCACCAGCGTGATTAAGCAATAAAGCATTTGCTCCGCCAGCGTTTATTTTAAAATCCGCCGCTCCGACTGTTGACATTTCAGGCACATTGCTAGCCGCGCAAATTTTTACATAATCATCGTAATCAGCGCAAACCTTAAAAACCAAAGGATCTTTGGAAGTCAAGCCAAAAAGATTTTCATCTTTGTAATAATTAACCGTCCCGCTATGGTCGGCGTCTTTGCGAAAAGATATTCCCACATCATTTACATTTGAACTTTCAACATAAATATATTTTCCGCCCTCTCTTTTTATTGTCGGTCTGTCCGCAGGAGTTTTAAAAGAAAAGAAATCATCTGTATCGCCAGTCGGTTGAACATTCATACTATTGTTTGTTGCAGAAATCCAATAATCGCCGTAAAATTTATTGGTCCAAATCTCGCGCACTTTCTTAGTGGCAGAACCAATATCAACAGTAACATCAGTTCTTGGGATTATATGACTTACAGTTGACCAATATTCTCCGATTGAAGCTGAAGCCATTCCAGCCATAAAAATACCGAATGTTATTGCGAATAAAATGTTTAGTTTTTTCATATTATATATATTTAAGATATAATTCCTCCCCACTTGCGGGGGCAAATGTTAATGTAATTTGAGTGGCGCTACCTCTTGTAAATTCCTTTCCCTCTATTAGCATTGTCCCATTAAGAGAAAGCCAAATTATACCCTTGTTTGATGTAGTCGTAAATATGGTAGTTAAACCATTACATTGGCCTGAAATATTTTCTACCGTTCCGCTACTACCAGCTAATAAATTAGCTATCGTTATTTTTTTAGTCACGGGAGCTCCAGCCACATCATCTACTATGGCTATAATATCGGCATTATCAGGAGTTGCGTCTAACTCCGTGAGCTCTGTAATTTTTTTATCTGCCATAGCTTTATTTAATTACTAATGACTTGTTATCTCTCCCGCAATATTTGCACAACAAACCGCGGTCCCGTCAACTTCAACACTCGCACTTTTATTTACTGTAATCTGAATTGGCGTTTTAAATACATGATGAAATACGCCGTTATATGTCGCATCAACTCTAAACTGCGCTTGAAATTTTGTTACCGGAGTTCCTGCAGTATCTTCAATAATTTTAATCTGTGCATCGGGTTTATCAGATGATCCTATTATGTCAGTTATTAAAAGTCGCTTGCCTGTGCCTGGTGCAGCTTTTGTTGCTTTGGCCGCAGTCGCGTGAGTGTGAGTCACTGAAAATTTTGAATTCATAATTTTAGGGTTAATCCCTGCCCCCTAATAAAGAGGGCAAGGATATTTTTTAATTGTTTTCATCTCTTACTCTATCTGATCTTTCCAATAAATTGATAGCATTTTCTCTTGAAAGATCTTTATGCTCAATTTCCCTTTCCTCCAAAACGGTCGTCAATTCTTCATCGCTCATCGCTTCGTATTTTTCAATTCTTTCATTCCTCAATTTCTCAGCTTCTTTTTTTACCTTTTCCTTGTCTGCTTTTCTTTTCTTTTCTACATCCTCCCTGTTTTTCTTTTCCGCTTTTGTTTCTTTCAAAACCTCAACAACGCCCTCAGCTTCCAGTTGCTTTCCCAACTTTTTTGGAAGATCTATGGCGTCATCCTTAACATAAAGTTTTCCCATAAACTTTATGTTTGATAATGCTTTATACATAATCGTAATGTTAATGGGTTAATTAAATTTTGTATTAATCGCTTAATACATACTCAACATGAAGAACCAATTTACCGGCTGTCAATGCTTGAACCGCTACAGTCGCCGTCAATTCTCTTTCCGCTGTCAACTTGATCATACTCGCCGCTATTAAAGCCGCAACTTCAATTGCTGTATCGTGAGAAGCGTCAGCTCCAAGAACAGGACTACCTGGTAGGCAACCTCTAACTCCCGCGTCGTAGACTCCCGGATCTGCGGCACTAATTGCAATTGCCGCAACAAGATCGTTCGCGCCCTGGACATGCAAAGCAATCGTTCCTGAATCGTCCGCTGTAGTAAATGTTTCAATAACATCATACCAAGCGCGAGTAACAACTGCATTGTCTGGAAGATAAACTCCCAACGGATGAGCCGCAATTGTTTTGTTTGATACTCCCGCACTATCGTTGCCTGCAGTATCAAATGTCGCAACCGCTACTTTTGGAACGCTCAATCCATCTTTTTTAACGACTGCCCCTCTCTTAAAAAAACAATCAATGCTGAGCAATCGTCTGTAAAATTCGTCAAAATTCATAATCGTTGTTTAGTGGATTAAAGAGCGGAGCGTGAACTCCGCCCAATAGATTTAAGCTATTGCATTCTTAATTAAGTATGCAGCCAAAACAGTTACAGGTTGCTGATCGTAATAATCTTTACCGGCCCTTACATAAGTTCCTTCTCTATCTTCTTCGTCTGATCCTCTTAATTTCGTTACTACCATTTTCTTCCATTGATAAGTCAAACCGAATGTTACAAATTTACCAGTTTTCTTTGGCGAAATATAAGCTAACCAAGCGTTCTTACCCCATACATAACTCATTGAGTCAGTCTGTCCTTCAGTCGCGCTGTTATATCCGGTTGCGCCGATTATAACATTGTCAACTCCAAACAATTCTTTCATTATCTCAATAGTCAATACTCCCCTTGCGCTCCATTTTACACGGTCAAGAAGATCCGGGTGATTTTTCAGTTTATCAAATACTTCTTTTCCGAGGATAAGAGTATTTGGTCTTTGCATAATTGAAGCGTGAACAGTTGCTTTTGCTGTTTCAATATCTGTGAACGGATCTGAATTAACAAAATCACTCCATTGGTCCGTAGTAGTCAATGTCGTATTCTGAGTCAAGTTCGCCGTATTGGCCATATAAGTTGCAAGTGCCTTTTCTTTGTCAATCTTAAGCATATCTACAACATTCTCAGCCGCATCTATCATCGGTGCTCCTTTGTTAACTGCATTATCAATATCGTCATCCGCCACAAATTGTTTTAATGCATGGTCATCGCAGAAATAAGTTGAACCAGTCGTAAGCTTCAATGTTACCTCGTTAGAATTAGCACCTTTGGCTCTCAATGTTTCGTTAATCCTGAACCGTCCCTTATCGTAAACAAAATGTTTTGCGCTTTGTTTATCAACCGGCATCGGCGTAAAAATCTTGTCTGCAATAAATTCCTCGTTTTTATAAGCAAGTGCGATCTTTGTAAGCATCGGACTCACCCCTAAATAATCATTCATAATAATAGATTAAAGTTAATTAAATTCTAAGCCGTTATTTTATGCGGCTGGGCAAAGAGTGAAATGCACTAATTGAATTTCAATAATATCGCCATCTGCGGCGGCAGCTTCTAACGCAATACCCTTTACTTTATCACCTTGCGTAGTTGTCGTTACAGCTTTACCTGCGGCATCTGAAGTTACATCAGCTCCTATTGCGATTGCCCCACTGGCAACAACTTTTGTAGTTCCCTCATGCCTATAAGTTCCGGCCTGTCCTGACTCGGGTTTGTCTTGCAAAACACCGAGTAAAAGGTCGGTAGCACCTTCTCCAATTTCCATATCTCCGCTTGAGTCCATTTGCACGAAATAGTATTGTTTTGCGCTTAAATCTTCGCTAGCGAGTTTTGTTTTCTCGCCCATATTTGATTGTGACATAAATATAGTTTTAGATTGATTAAATTTTTCTTTCCCTATTTATTTTCTTTCTCGTATCTCTTATTCAATTCCGGGTTTTCTGCAATAACTTCTTTCATTGCGTCTGCGTAAGTCATCGCTTCATCTTCTTTCATTTTCTCCGCAACCTTTGTTTCAATTTCTTCAAATGCTTTTTTGCCTTCAGATCCTAAGTCGCCAAGTTCGCCAAAGATTTGAACCTTTGGAAGTTCTGAGAGAATTTCTTGAAAACTCTCATTTTGCTCCTTGCTGAGTGAGCACATAAACTTAACAACTTTATCTTTGCTCTTTGGCAAAAATTTTCCATTTTCTTTATTACTTTCCGTAAATTCAAATTTGGTTGCAGCTTTTGCGATACTCGCTTCATTCAACTGCTTTAACGCTTCCGCACCTTGATTTGCTTTTTTTGTCAATATCTTATATTCCGAAGCACTGATTTTAACTTCCGATCCTTTTACTCCTTTACCGTCGTCGTCGTCATCGTCGCCGTCATCTCCGTCGCCGTCACCGTCATCGCCATCTTTATCGTCGCCGTCTTTATCATCATCGTCACCATCATTGTCATCACCGTCGTTATTATCATCGCCGTCATCGCCATCATCTTCTAAAATGTCTTTATACTTGTCCTTTTGATCGTCTGTTAGATCCGCAGTTTTTAATGTTTCCTTTTCCTCATCGGTTAATTCAGAAACATCTTTTTTCAAAATTTCTTCAATACTCATAGTTTTTTCATTAAAATTAATTAAATCTTTGTCTGAAAACACAACGGCTTTCAGTTTTTTAAAGTATGGGCTGTTTGTCAGGGCTCCACCCGTCAAAACATTTTCATACTCTTTTCTTGTTTCAGGATCCTCGTATACTCTATAGTATTCGGGGCTGAAATATTTAAAGGACTTTTCTTCAAGCAGGGTTTTGCCTTGCTTAGTCCACTCAATTATTGCAAATAATCCTTTTTTGCCTTTGTCAATTACTTCTGTGATCCAACCCATAGCATTTGATTCTGTAAATCCGTCATGCCCGGCTGTAATCGGTACGCCCTTTCTAATCTTCGCGTCAAAATTCTTCTTGAATTCTTTTATATCTTTCGGTGTGATTTCCATTTCGCCATATGCAGGATGATCCCATTTCCCGGTTGGGATAATGTGAACTTCTTTAGAATCCTTATCTTTGAATTCTAACTTAAATCTCAATTTATCTTTTGTCATAAATTTTAAAATTAACTAAACTTATTTTTTGTTCCGCATCTTTCGCATATAACAATATTTTTAGAAATGTTTTTTTCTATAAATCCTTGTAATCTTTTATTACATTTCCAACATCTATAAATATCTTCTATTGCATCGCCATCTCTCAAATCTTTGCCATTAATTTTTTCAACCATTTTCATATTTGTATTATATCACTAATTAGATATTACGCAAATTTACTTTTTTAGAAGTTTTGCGGCCGCAGACGATTTTTTAACGATTGGTTTTTTCGGTTGTATTAATTCATTGACCGCTTTGTCAAATCTATCTGTTATTGACTTTGGCGCCCCCGTTATCTTTGGCAATTCTTCTTCTTCTTTTAATATCTCAACCCAAATCCCTCTACAGTTAGAATGGAAAATATCATTCTTCGTGAACGGATCTCGCTTTTCAAAAATTCGGCCGTCAATACTCAAACAAAAATTACAGGTTTTCTTATCCAGTATTTCCGATCGTTGCAAAGCGTAAATCAAATGCTCGTATTTTTGCTGAACGGCTCGCCGTCCCTGGTTGATACTTCCACCTATGATTATTGATCCGGTATCCCTGGTCATTTTTACGATCTGACTGTCAATAGCTAATTCAACTGCTCCCATTGTCTGATATAATGATTTGCCTTTTCCTAAATTCTCAACAGCAGCTTTTTTACTAACATACACAATATCATCCGCATGCTTCTTTGCAATCATATCAGCTTGTAAGTCCATTCTATCAATCGCTCCTCGCGCGGTGGACGGCGTTGTTACTCCCATTTCCTTTGCTACATTTGTTTTTGCAATGTCATAAGTTTTTTTCAAAACGGCCGTTATCTCACTCCTATATTCCCCTTGATATTTCAATGCTATTTTTCTTAATGCAACTTTGTCTTTTTTCTTCAACGCTGTTTCAAATTCTTTTAAATATACTGATTTTGATTTTTCTAATATCTCGGTTGTTACTTTTATAAACTCTGCTTCGTGTTTGTCAAAACTATTCTGCAATGCTTGAAAGTGAACTTTCTTTTCTGCGAATGTTAATTTTCTCCAACCTTTAAACTCCTCTTGAAATTTCATCTCACTAGCTTTTTTTTTTAGTTCTTTTTCTTTCGGCTTTTTCTTCACTTCCTCTTTTTTCTTTTCCTCCTCCTCAACTTCTTCCGCTTCCGGAAGATCGAACAAACTTCTCAAATGCCGTTCCAGTTTGTCATCCGGTTTTAATGCTCCGACTTGAACCAATCTCTGAATGGCCGTGCTTAATGCATTAGCATCAACCGAACCAATCTTTGAAAATTTTAATTTAGGATATTCTTTGACTGTAAAATTCAAATCTACTAATTGCGGTATTGCATAATTATTTAAAATATCACAAATTTGTTTTGCAATCGCTTCAAGTGATAAATAAAACAATGATGAATGATCCTCTGACAATGCTCTTGATCCTGAAGCAGTCGCGCCCAGTTCTAAAAACTGTGCCAATACTGCTAAAACAATTTCCCGGTTGTGATGCATAATTGCTTCCTTTGGCGATTTTGTTGTATTACCTTTCATATCAAAAAATCCCATTTCATATCCGTCTGGAATTAGCGCGTATGCTTTTTCGTTAACTCGCATATTCCTTAAAACCTTTTCTGCTACTAGATCCTCTGCATCGCCAGCCCCCTTTGGCATATTAGCGTATGGTATTCCTAAACCTTGTCGCTCAAATGCAACCGCTTCCAATTTGTAAAATGTATCTTTGAAATGCCAATGCTTATAAGACGCTCTTAAAACTGAATTACCCCACCAATTATCACCCTCTTTTTCATTTACAAATATCAAAAGTTTTTCAATCGGGATTGATACATCTTTCCCGTCAAGCTTGATCCAAGTAATGCCATCCTTTTTTTCCAGCGTTTCCCACGCTTGCACTCCCTTTGGCAATCGCGGTGCAAACTTCTTATATAAAATTTTGCCGTCCTCAATTTTAAATACTTTTTCAAATAGCATAACCCCGAAAGGCAACATCAATAACGCTTGCCTTATAAAGTCATCCCAAGTTATTGTCATTCCGTCAAATAAATTATTCTCAACAAACTCCGCAACATCTTTGTTTTGTTTGTCCTCATCGGCTGGCTCAATATACCAATTCGCAGCGCGGATCGGTAAAGTGCATACTAAAAGAGACGCCTTAACTGTAGCGTCTGACTTTCGCATT
>JAGMAD010000029.1 GCA_023130975.1 Candidatus Parcubacteria bacterium
ACGCTGCCATCGCGATAATCGACCTAAAACGACATAAACAGCTGAAAAAAATCTCTGAAAAACTGGCAAATTTGATGAAAAGCTCCACAGAAATCATGCACACAGAAGACACACATCAAAGACTTGAGGTAATCTCGAAAGCTCTTAGAAAATCTGACTGGAGAAGAGTTGTAATCTCCCTCAGAGACGAAAACTTAGAAGGAACAGACCTCGTCACATCGGGCCTCACAAAGGAGGAAAACAAACTCTTACTTGAAAGAAAGGCTCCGGGACACGTCTGGCGGGAACGATTAGGCCCAAAGTTTGAACGATTCAAGATAGGCGAGTTTTACTATCTGCCCTGGAATGATCCGTGGATTCGAGAATACGTACACCGTGTTCCCCCCGAAGCTCCACTTGAGGAAGCAACAACGTATGCAGGGGTCCCAAGCAAGCTCTCTCCAGAAGAGATGGTTGATTGGCACCCTCAAGATATGCTTTACGCGCCCCTACGTACACCCAAAGGAAGAATAGTGGGCATTTTAAGCATGGATGACCCGGTGGGTGGTCGAAGACCAACTAAGAAGTCCCTTGCTCCTTTAGAACTTTTCTTGCATCAAGCTGCCATGGTCATTGAAAACGCTCAACTCATTGGAAATTTGAGGGAAGCGAGAAAACAACTTGAAGCCCATGCAGAGCAGCTTGAGAAAAAAGTGGAGGAAAGAACAAGAGAGCTCAAAGAATCCGAAGCGAAGTACAGAGATTTGTTTGAGAACGTCGATGACATTGTATATACATTGGATGTCAACGGTGTCATGACTTCTGGCAATCCAGCCGTAAAGAAAGTTTTAGGCTATTCTGCTGACGAGTTGAAAGGTAGAAATCTCGCTGAGATTATTCAGAAGAAATACTTGAAGCAGACTCTAAGAGATTTCAAAACTCTTCTGGAAAAAGGCACGATCACTACTGAAACCGTATTACTGGACAACCAAGGACGAGAACATTGGGTAGAATACAATTCAACCACAATTGTTAAAGACGGCAAGGTCGTGGGAACAAGAGGAATAATTCGAGACCAAACAGAAAGAAAAAAGATGGAAGAAAAACTTCTCAAGTCCGAGAGGCTCGCCGCTATCGGAGAATTAGCCA
>JAGMAD010000003.1 GCA_023130975.1 Candidatus Parcubacteria bacterium
TCTCTGATGATTATCCCGCTGTCCCTGGTACATGCGCTGCTGCTTGCGTAGCTGCTGATACTTGTGCTTGTCAATAATTTTTTATCTGGTTTTTAAAAGTTAGAAAAATGGGGTCAACTCTATTTTCAAAACAGCTGAGGATATTCCTCTGCTGTTTTTGTTTGTTATGTTACAAACACCAGGTGTTTGTTGAGCTGTTGATGTCAAACATCAACAAGTTTATAGCAAATCAGAGATTTGATATATCAGACTAAAGTCTGTTATAATATATTAATGATAAACTTTCTTTTATATTTTTTTGTATTTGTTTTTGGACTTGTTGCTGGTTCGTTTTTGAATTGCGTGACCTATAGATTGGAAAGAAAACAAAGCGCTTTAAAAGGGCGCTCATATTGTCCTTATTGTAAGCATCAGCTTAGCTGGTATGATTTAATTCCGGTTTTGAGCTTTATAATTCTCAAAGGCAAATGCCGCTATTGCCAGAAACCAATTTCTATACAATATCCTTTAGTAGAAATAGCGACCGCCTCGCTATTTCTACTAATTTTCAATTTTCCCCCCCACCAAATTTTTGATGGGGGGTTCAATTTTCAAAACTTTGTAAGTTTTTGTTTCGTGCTATGTGTTTCAAGTTTTTTAATTGTCATTTTCGTCTATGATTTGAAACACTATATTATTCCTGATAAAGTAATTTTTCCAACAATAGGTGTTGTATTTTTATATCAATTGTTTGAAGTTTTGAAAATTGAAAATTTCCAATCATTATTATATTTTTTAGCAATCGCTTTTTTAGCATCTGCTTTTTTTCTGGCAATAGTATTAGCCACTAAGGGTCGTGGTATGGGTTTAGGCGATGTCAAACTGGCTTTCCTAATGGGTTTGTTGCTTGGCTGGCCCAATATCTTTGTGGCTTTCTTTCTCGCTTTTTTAATTGGTGCTATAATAGGAATAGGATTAATTTTAGCCCGCAAAAAAACCTTAAAATCAGAAGTTCCTTTCGGACCCTTTTTGGTGGTGGGGACATTTATTGCTCTTTTCTGGGGACAAGAATTGATAAATTTTTATTTAAATCTATTTATCTAAAATAATGTTAAAATGTTTAAATGCTAAAATGAATAAAGCAATGACCTTGATTGAGGTTTTGGTTGTTATCGCTATTATTCTTATTCTTCTTTCAGTAGTATTTATTAATCCCAGACCTCAAGCAGAGCTTGACCGGGCAGCTCGGCAATTAGCCAATGATCTCCGCCGCGCCCAAAACATGGCAATGGCAAGTGAAATAAGAACTATTCCTTGTGATTACATGCCATGCGGATACGGGATTAATTTTAATGATTCCGATGGTTTTTATACGCTTTTCGGTGATTTCGGAGCTATTGACTGTGCTGTTATCCCACCAGAGGTGACTTGTCCGGGAAATGAACAAATGGACGGAGGCGAAAGCATTAAAACGATTGAATTTCATTTAGGCACTATCACTATAACAGGTGGTAGCGGTAATGCTATTTTTTATACGCCGAGCGGAGAGGTTTCGTCTTCTGCAGATATTGATATTCAGGATTCTACTGGTGCTACAAAAAGAATTAGTGTTTCTTCAGCTGGGAAGATTGAAATAGAATAACTAAAAATTTCTAATTTCTAATTATTAATTTCTAATCAATTTCTAATTCTATAATTTCTAATTTCCAATTACTTACAATGAATTACGACTTAGAGGAAAGAACAGCCAAATTTGGAGAAAACATTATCGCTCTTGCTAAAAAAGTTCCTAAAAATACTATAACTCTACCAATTATTTCTCAGTTAGTAAGAGCAGGTACAAGTCCAGGCGCTAATTATTGTGAAGCAACTGGAGCGAGCTCAAAAAAGGATTTTAAGAATAAAATTTATATATGTAAAAAAGAAATCCAAGAAACCAAATATTGGTTGAGAATGTTAACTAAGGCCCATTCAGAAATTAAAGAAGAAACTAGAAAATTATGGAAAGAGGCACAGGAGTTAACATTAATATTTAGTAAGATTGTTGCTACGATGGAGAAGAAGAAATAACTTGAAAATTGAAAATTAAAGACTTGAAAATTTAATGAAAATTAGAAATTAGAAATTGAAAATTATATTTTATGTTCACAACATCTTTAAAGAAAACAATATTAGATAAACTTCGCATTATAGATTGGCGTTTGAAAAAGGGTTTTTCATTGCTTGAGGTTTTGGTTGCCATTACAGTTATTACTGTTGGATTGGTTGGAATTGTGGGTTTGATTGTTTATAATATTTCTATTAGCAGGGTGAGTTCCAATAAAGTCATTGCTGTTAATTTAGCACAGGAGGGAATTGAGGCAGTGAAAAATATTAGAGATAGTAATTGGCTGGCAAAGAAAGATTGGTATGAAGGTATAAAAGGAACAGTTGCTGGAAAAAACTATATTTTGGAACTTTCTGACCCAAATCAAAATCCTTCTACTGCGGAATGGGAATTTAGTGATGGAGGAGTAGATACGATAGACCATCAAAAATATCAAGTTTATTATGATAAAAATGAAAAATTTTATGCTCAAGAACACGGTGCTCGTCCAGGAGATTGGGAGGAAACTCAATCTGATATTCACCGTTTGATTAAAATAACTAAAGTAGATATAGACGCTATGAATTATTATTTAGAAGTAAAATCCAATGTTCAATGGATAGACCAGAACGGCAATTCTCATACAATTACCCTTGAAGACCATTTGTATGAATATGAAGTATCTAATCCTCAAAATTTATATCACTGGGAATTAGCTTCTTTGTTCATAGAGTCAAAAGGAGGTTGTGAAAAAGCATTTTGTGATACTGGTATTCTTTTTGAATGCAGTGTTGTTGCACCGCCAGGAGAAGAACTTGATGGAAAACGAGCTTTTGGTGGTGATCCAGGTTGCGTTTATGATTGGAGCATTATAAATGATTATTCGATTTTTTTTAAAGTAAGAGATGAAATTTAAAATAAGAAATTATTTTTAAACAGATTTTTAAATGATAAAAAACAAACATATTACAAAAGAAAAAAGTTTTACTTTAATTGAGCTTCTTGTTTCCATAACTATTTTTGTTTTGGTCTTTCTTGCTGCTATGGGTATTTTTGTTTCTTCATTAAAAGGAAAACAGAGGGTTAATGAACTAAAAGAAATAGAAGATAACGGCCGTTATCTCATGGAATCAATGAGTAGAGAAATCAGAATGGGAACTATTCCTGACAGTCAATCCGGCAATAATGATTCAGATTTAAGTTTTATTGACAGTGATGAAAACACTATAGTTTTTAGTTTAAATGCAAATGATCAGTTATTAAAAAACGCTGATGTTATTAGTTCTGATAGAATTAATATTAGTAATCTTAAATTTTATGTCAATGATTTTCTAAATAATTCTATTCAACCTGAAGTAACTATTTCAATAACTATTGAGTCGGTTGCAAATTCTTCTGTGAGTATGGATTTTCAAAATACAGTTTCATTAATGAGTAAAGAATGTAATGAGTTTTCAATACCAATACCTCCGGGATCAGATTTGAAACGTGTATTTGTTACTTCTTCGGACTATAGCGGAGCGCTGGGAGGTTTAAATGGAGGAGATAATGAATGTCAAACGCGAGCAAATATGGCTGGCCTGGGCGGAATATGGAAGGCATGGTTGTCTGGTTCTGCCACTGATGCTAAAGATCGGATATCAGATGGTGTTTATTATGTTAAAGGACCTACTGAATCAAATATTATAGCGATGACAAAAGCAGATCTTATTGATGGAACTATAGAAAATTTAATAAAATATGATGAAAACGGAAATTTTGTTATTGGGTATGTTTGGACAGGAACAGATGATGATGGCACAGCACATTCAAAAAATTGCAACGATTGGACATCGGATAATTTTTTTGTGGATGGACGTTACGGTCATACTATTCAAAAAAACAGGTATTGGACAGATCGGGGAAGTGATAGTTGTCATTGGTGGTACGAAAAACATCTTTATTGTTTTGAACAATAATTATAATGAAATTTAATATGTTTAATTTTAATCAAAACGGCCAAATTGCTTTATTGGTTACTCTTGTCATTTTAACTGTTATTTTATCTATTGGCGCTGGATTAACTCTTGTTACTATTAGAGAAATGGAAATGGCAAAAAAAATAGAAGAATCAGCCAAAGCTTTATCTGCTGCTGATGCCGGAATGGAGTATGCTTTGTATAGAGTAGATCAAGATCTTATCATTGACCGGCTTTGTAGCAATGGTTGGACGTTATTAGACAATAGCAGTGAGTATTGTTTAGAGATAGTTGGAGGGACAGCTATTAAATCCATTGGCAAATTTGGGACCGTTAGAAGAGCAATTTTGTCTAATGATGAAGCAGTAATTGTTAATCCTGATCAATATTGTAATTATTCCCATTCAGGCGACAATGTTTGTGCAGGCGGAGAATGTGGTGTGTTGCTTGGAACATGTACTGGGGTCGGAGGAGTTGGTGACCTATTGAGTTTGGGTTTCTTTCCATCAAATATGGTGGGCCAGACCTTTAGAGTTGACACTGATGGTTATCTTTATCAGATATCAGTTTGGTCAAGTAGTTGCACTTGTCTTGGTGATTGTTTCGCTGGCAATCCGTGCTGTTATTGGCAAATGGAGCTAAGAGATGTGGAACAAGTTGGGGTTGATGAAAGTATTAGAAATGATCATCCCGGGGACAACGTATTAGCTGAGAGTAATATAATAGACACTCCTAGTTGTATACAACTAGGGGGTTTTTGCCAGCAGGTAGATTTTGTTTTTTCTACTCCACATTTAGTTAACAAAGGACAGAGGTATAGTTTTGTAGTTAAGTTAACAGATATGTGGGGGAATTCTCAGGGTCCGACATGGGAACATAGGACTAGATTAAAAACAGCGGCTGATGGTCCTTATTATCCAGGTCGGGCTTGGTATACTGATGGTGGCGACACCTGGCGGGATGATTGTACTGTGATAGTGCATGATGATTGTCCAGATTCCGGAAGTGATTTAATGTTTGAAGTTTTTATTGATCCTGATACAAGCAGTGCCGGAGTTTTATTCCGAGATTTTGAGGAAACTAGACCATAAGTAAGAAAAGTAGGAATGTTTCTGACTTTTTAGCAGGCAGAGATTTATTCTCTGTTTTTCTTTTAAAAAGGAGCTATTTAAGATATAATTTAAGTATGAATAAAGAACAGGTAAGAGAGAGAATTGGAAAATTGAAAAAAGTGATACAAGAAGCAAGATACAGCTATCATGTTTTGGACAAATCAATAATGTCTGATGCAGCTTTGGATTCTTTAAAGCACGAACTTTATGAATTGGAGCAGAAACGTCCTGACCTTATCACGCCCGATTCTCCTACTCAAAGGATTGGTGGAAGGCCTTTGGATGAGTTTAAAAAAGTTCATCATCTTGTTCTTCAGTGGTCATTTAATGATATTTTTAATGAGGAAGAAATAAGAAATTTTGATGAAAGAATGAAAAGAGAACTTGGTATCAAAGAGATTGATTATACTGTTGAACTGAAAATTGATGGCATACATATTATTTTAACTTATAAAAAAGGAATATTTAAAACCGGAGCAACCCGAGGTGATGGCAAAATAGGTGAGGATGTCACTCAGAATCTAAAAACCATTGAATCAATTCCACTCCACTTAAGAGAAAATGTTGATATGGTGGCTGAGGGAGAGGTTTTTATGAGAAAATCAGTTTTTGACAAATTAAACGAAAAAAGAAAAAAATTAAATCAATCCCTGTTTGCTAATCCCAGAAATGCAGCGGCTGGCGCTATTCGCCAGCTTGATTCAAAAATTGCAGCAGAACGTTGTCTTGATTGTTATATTTATGATTATTCTTGGCCAGAAAAAGATATTCCTGAAAGCCAGTTTGAAGAATTAAAAAGATTAACAGAAATGGGCTTTAAAGTAAATAAAAAATTTCAACATTGCCAAAATATAGAAAAGGTAATTAAGTTCTGGAAAGAATGGCAGAAAAAAAAGGATTCAGAAGATTATTGGATTGATGGAATCGTGGTTAAAGTAAATAAGCGGGAACATCAGAATAAACTTGGCTATACTGGGAAAGCGCCGCGATGGGCTATTGCTTTTAAATGGCCGGGAGAGCAAGCAACAACAATTTTAGAAAAAGTAGTTTTTCAGGTTGGCAGAACTGGAAAAATAACGCCAGTGGCTTGGCTCAAACCAGTTAATATTAAAGGAACAATTGTTTCCAGGGCAACTCTGCATAATGCTGATGAAATTAAGCGGCTGGGAGTAAAGATAAAAGATACTGTCATTGTTGAGAAAGCTGGTGATGTTATTCCTCATATCATTAAATTTCTTTCAGAACTGAGACCCAAAAATGCTGAAAAAATTGAAATACCAAAGACCTGTCCTATTTGTGGTTCAAAAGTGATTAAATTAGAAGGTGAAGTTGCTCATTACTGCTCAAACAGAAAATGCGGAGCCAGACAAAGAAACAAGCTCTCTTGGTTTGTTTCCAAAAAGGCATTTGACATTGAAGGTTTAGGACCAAAAATCATTGACCAGTTAATGGATGAGGGTCTGGTTTCCAGGGCCTCTGATATTTTTTTATTAAAACAAGGCGACTTAAAGGAGCTGGAAAGATTTGCTGAAAAATCATCTTTTAATTTAATAAGCGCGATTGAAAAGAGCAAAACAATAACATTGCCGAAATTTATTGTCTCTTTAGGAATTAAATATATTGGAGAAGAAACTGCTGGACTGTTGGCTGAAAAAATAACAGATATTAAAAAAATGCCCCAAGAAAATTTAGAGCAAATTAAAGGAATAGGTCCCAAAGCAACAGAGAGTATTAAGCATTGGTTTTCTCAAAAAGAAAATATTGATTTATTAAAAGAATTGGAAAAAGCAGGAGTCAGGATTGAAAAGGTTTATCCGCCAGCTGGCGGAGCGGAGAAAAGCGAAAAATTAAAAGGAAAGACATTTGTTTTTACCGGGGAACTAAAAACAATATCCAGGGAAAAAGCCAAAGAAAAAGTAAAAGCATTAGGGGGAAAAACTCCTAATTCAATAAATAAAAATACTGATTTTTTGGTTTTAGGTCAAAATCCTGGTTCTAAGTATGAAAAAGCAAAGAATTTAGGAATAAAAATAATTTCTGAAAAAGAATTCTTAGACATTATTAAATGATAAAAACTTTTATTTGTCATCTTAGAAAGCTAGATTGGATTTTGATTATTTCGGTTATTCTTCTGGTCTTCATCGGACTTTTGTCCCTTTACAGCTCTTCATTAGGAAGAGACAGTTTTTTAAATTTTCAAAAACAAATTATTTTTTTTGCTGTAGGGTTATTTCTAATGTTCTTTTTTGCTTTTTTTGATTATAGGATTATTAAGAACAGCCCTTATCTGATTTTAATTTTTTATTCTTTTTGTTGTTTAGCTTTATTGGGCTTATTTTTTTTCGCTCCAGAAATCAGAGGGAGCAGGGGCTGGTATCGACTGGGAGGAATTTCTCTTGATCCAATAGAATTTACAAAGATTGCTTTAATTGTCTTATTGGCAAAATATTTTTCTATGAGACATATTGAAATGTATCGCTTGAAGCATATTTTGGTCTCCAGTGTTTATGTTTTAATACCGGCTTCTTTAATTTTCTTTCAGCCAGACATGGGTTCTATCTTCATTCTAATTTCTTTATGGCTCGGAGTTTTAATTATTTCCGGCATTAAATTAAAACATTTTTTAATTTTGGTTTTCTGCGGCATTTTAATTTCTATTTTGAGCTGGTCTTTTTTGCTGGAAACTTACCAGCAGGCAAGAATCTTGAGTTTTCTTGAACCGCAATTAGAACCATTAGGCGTGGGCTGGAGCCAAAATCAATCAAGGATTGCTATTGGCTCCGGCGGCATTTTTGGTCAGGGCATTGGCAAAGGTTCTCAAACCCAATACGGCTTTTTGCCAGAGCCCCAAACAGATTTTATTTTTGCTTCTATAGCTGAAGAAATGGGATTAATAGGGGTGGGAGTTTTATTGATATTGTTTTTAATACTTCTTTCCCGGATTTTTAAAATTGCTTTAATGGGACCAAGTAACTTTTCCCGGCTTTTTGCTTCAGGAGTAACCATTGTTTTGGTGTCCCAGATTTTTATTAATATTGGTATGTGTCTAGGACTTTTGCCCATTATCGGTATTTCTCTGCCCTTGGTTAGTTACGGCGGCAATAACTTGGTTTTAACTCTTTTAGCTTTAGGAATTCTTCAGAATATATATTCTCAAAGAAAAAACGGTAGCTAAAATAATCTATTGAGGTTCAACCTCAATAGATTACCTCAATAGATTAATAGATTAGTCAACAGATTAGAGCTTTAAATTTTTAAGATAAAATGATAAAATAATAATATGAAGAACGATTCGGAAAAAGAAAAAACAAAAGAAAAAACAGCTGAAATCGGTTATGTGAAGCCCAGAGAAATTACTGAAGAAATGAAAGAATCATATATTGATTATGCTATGTCAGTAATTGTTGCTCGGGCTTTGCCTGATGTGAGGGACGGCTTAAAACCAGTTCACCGCCGAATTTTGTATGCTATGTTGGAAGATGGCTTGCGTTATGATGCTAAATTTAGAAAGTCAGCAACTGTAGTGGGCTCGGTCCTGGGCCGCTACCATCCGCACGGCGATCAGGCAGTTTATGATTCTTTGGTGCGAATGGCACAGGATTTTTCATTGAGATATCCTTTAATTAAAGGCCAAGGCAACTTTGGTTGTTTTACTAAAGATACAAAAGTGAAGTTGACAGATGGAAGAAGTTTAGATTTTGGAGAACTTATAAAAGAGCAAAAAGAAAACAAAAGACATTGGGGTTTTACTTTTAATCCTGAATCAAAAAAAATTGAAATTACTGAAATAAAAAATCCTCGAAAAACTAGGATAAAAGAAAAACTAATAGAGATTACATTAGACAATGAAGAAAAAATAAAATGTACATTAGACCATCGGCTTATGACAAGAAAAGGAGATTATAAAGAGGCGAAAGATTTGAAACCAAGAGATTCTTTAATGCCCTTATATTCCGAAATTTATAATGGAGAAGAAGATAAAAACTTAAAAGGGTATGAGAGAATTTTACAGCCAGAGCAAAACAATTGGGAATTTATTCATCATTTAGCTGATGCATGGAATTTAAAGAATAAAGTTTATAAAAAGAGCGCTGGCAGAATAAGGCATCACGTAAATTTTAATAAACTAAACAATAACCCAGATAATATTTTAAGGATTCAATGGGAGAATCATTGGAAATATCACAAAGAAATCGCCTCTAACCGACATAAAAATGATCCAGAATATGTAAAAAATATCGCGCAAGGGAAAAAAAGGTATTGGGCGCAGAAGGAGAATAGAGAGTTACGTTCAAAACTTTTATCTGAAAGAAATAAAAAAATGTGGCAAAATCCAAAATATAGAAAAATGTGGATAGATGCTAAAAAAAAGATGTGGCAAGATTTTGAATATAAAGAATTTATGCGAGAAGCTTCAAGAAAAAATCTTAAAAATTTATGGAAAAGAAAAGATTTTCAAGAGTTAATGAGTAAATTGAAATCAGAAGAAATGAAAAAGAGATGGCAAAACGAGGATTACCGAAATTCTTGGAAAAAAAAGATGCGAGAAATTTCTTTAAAGATTTGGTCTAATCCAAAACATAGAGAATATATTTCTAAGTTAGCCAAGAAACAATGGGAAAATGAAGATTATAAGAACTATATGATCTCTAAATATAAAGAGAAATGGGAAAATGACCCGAAATTTCGAGCTAAGTCTTTGAACATTATAAGTAAAAATGGAAAATTGAATCAGAAATATAGATTCCTAAAACTCTGTAAACAAATTCTTAAAAAGAATAAAAAAATCACCCAAGAAGAATATAAAAAGCGAAGTAAAAACTACGGAGGCAGTTGTATTATAAGTTTTGAGAAAGCTATTTCTAAATATTTTAACAATAAATTAGGTAATGTTTATCAAGAAATACAACAAAGCGGACTAGTCAATCACAAAGTAATAAAAGTAAAAGTTTTAAAGAAAAAAGAAGATGTTTATGATTTAACTACTGAACCTTGGCATAACTTTCTTCTTAATGCTGGAGTGTTTGTTCATAACTCGATTGATGGAGACCCTCCATCGGCGATGAGATATTCAGAAGCGAAACTCTCAAAAATCGGCGAAGAAACATTAAAAGATATTACTAGAGAGACAGTGAATTTTAGGGATAATTATGACGGCACTCGGAAAGAGCCGACTGTTTTGCCGTCGCCAATGCCCCAGCTCCTATTAAACGGCTCTTTGGGTATTGCTGTAGGAATGATGACTAATATCCCTCCTCATAATTTAACAGAAGTAACTAAGGCCGCTATCTATTTAATTGATAATCCTAAAACAACCACTGAAGACCTCTTTAACTTCATCAAGGGTCCGGATTTCCCTACTGGCGGCATCATCTATAACAGAAAAGAAATTATCAGCGCTTATTGTCAAGGTAATGGACCAATAGTGATAAGGGGGAAAACAGAGGTTTCTGAAGATAAAAAAGAGAGAAACAGGATTTTAATTACAGAAATCCCCTATCAGGTCCAGAAATCATCTTTAGTAGAACAGTTCGCTAAGTTAGTTCAAGAGAAAAAAATTATAGGGGTAAAAGATATTAGAGATGAATCAGATAGAGAAGGTATGAGAATTGTTATTGAGCTTCAGCGAGATGCTTTCCCTCAGAAAATTCTCAATCGGCTTTATAAATTTTCTGACCTTCAAAAGACCTTTCACTTAAATATGCTTGCCTTGGTGGACGGTATCCAGCCTAAGGTTTTATCGCTTTTGGAAGTTTTAAATTACTTTGTTTTACACCGTAAAGAAATAGTAACAAGAAGAGCAAAATATGATTTGAAAAAAGCAGAGGAAAGAGCCCATATTTTGGAAGGGCTGCATAAATGCCTGTCAAAAATTGATGCAGTTATAAAAACAATTAAATCATCGGCTAACAGGGAAGATGCGCAAAAGAATTTAATGAAGAAGTTTAAATTAACCGAGATTCAAGCCAATGCGATTTTGGAAACAAAACTCTCTGCTTTAGCTAAATTGGAAAGAAAGAAAATTGAAGAAGAGTTAGAAGAAAAGAAGAAATTAATAAAAGAGTTAAAAACAATTTTGAAAAGTCCTCAAAAAGTAAAGGAAGTAATAAAAAAAGAGCTTAGGGAAGTAATAGAGAATTTTGGAGATGAAAGGAAGACCAGAGTAGTTGTTCAGAAAATTGGTGAGATTGCTGAAGAGGATTTAATTCCCCAGGAAGAAACCATTATTACTTTAACTCAAGGAGGGTACATAAAAAGAGTGAATCCTAATGTCTATAAAATTCAGAAAAGAGGAGGTAAAGGCATTATGGGAATGAAGACCCTGGGAGAGGACATTATTGAGCATTTTCTTTTTTGCCAAACCCATGATTTTCTGCTTTTCTTTACTGATTCCGGCAAAGTTTTTAAAATTCCGGCTTATGAAATTCCTGAAGGAACAAGAGTGGCTAAAGGCAGAGGACTTTTGAATTTCTTGGAGCTTACTCCACAAGATAAGATATTATCTATCCTTCCTTTTAAGAAACAAACCCAGGGCAATAAAGAAAACCAAGAGAATGAGATGAGGTATTTGGCAATGGCAACAAAAAATGGTATGATTAAAAAAACAGTTTTAGATGAATTTGAGAATGTCAGAAAATCAGGTCTGATTGCCATTAATCTTAAAAAAGGAGATTTGCTTAAAAGCGTCAACAGAACTTCTGGTGAAGATGAGATGATTTTGGTGACCAAAAAAGGACAGTCAATTAGATTTAAGGAGGATAATGTTCGAGCTATGGGCAGGACAGCTGCTGGAGTGACTGGAATAAGATTAAAGAAAGCCTCTGGCCCGTCGGGCCAACGGCTCGGAGGGGATGATGAGTTGATTGGGATGGATGTTATAAAAACTCAAAAGATAAAAGAAAAAACACAAAACTATTTAATGGTAGTGAGTGAAAATGGGTATGGGAAGAGGACTGATTTAAGAGAATATAGATTGCAGACCAGAGGCGGCTCAGGCATAAAAACAGCCAATGTTACCTCAAAAACAGGGGATTTAGTTGCTTCCAAAGTTCTTTTTGGAGGAGAAGAAGATTTAATTGTTATTTCCCAAAAGGGCCAAATAATTAGAACTCCTATTAATTCTATTTCCATAATTAGCAGGTCTACCCAGGGTGTGAGGATAATGCGTCTGGAAAAAGGAGATAAGGTGGCATCTGGCGCCTGCATCTAAAAATTATGAATGGTTTTATAAATCCGCAACAGATTTTGAAACAATTGAAACTGCGCAAAGATATGACAGCAGTTGATTTTGGCTGCGGTTCTGGCAGCTGGGTTTTGCCTTTAGCTGAAAAATTAGAAGACGGCAAAGTAATAGCCATAGATATATTAGAAGAACCCCTATCTGCCTTACAAGGCAAGGCAAAAATCCAGCATTTGGATAATATTGAAAGAGTTTTAGCTGATATAGAAAAAAGTTCTAAACTTGAAGACGGGATTGCTGATTTGGTCCTAATGACAGACCTTTTATTTGAGGTTGATGATGTTAAGAAGGTTTTAGAAGAAGGAAAAAGAGTTCTTAAAAAAGGAGGAAGAATTTTAGTGGTGGATTGGAGAAAAGACGTTGCTTTAGGCCCAGAACAAGGCCGGGTTTTACCAAGTGAAATTAAAAAAATTGCCAAAGATTTAGGATTAAAGTTAACAGAAGAATTTGAAGCCGGCACTTATCACTTTGCTCTGGTGTTTGAAAAATAGTATAATGTAGTAAGATGGAAAAACAATATGAATAAAAAGACATTATATGTATTTTTAATATTAGTAATAGGATTGATTTTTCTTCTGCCACCAAACGCCCAAATGGTAGAAATTGAAAACCCAATAAGTTCTGACAGTTTTGCAGATTTAGCTTATAATATTATAAAATTCATTTTTAATGTTGCTTTGGCTATTGTACCGATAATGTTTATCATTGCCGGCTTAGCTTTCATTACTGCTGCTGGCGATCCAGAGAAAATTAAAAGAGCTAAAGATATGGTTTGGTGGACAATAATAGGGTTTATGGTTATTTTATTAGCTAACGGAATAATCCAGGCAATTCAAGAAATTTTTGAAGAATAATTGTATAATAATTTAAAATAAGGTATAATAATTTAAAATAACACCTGCCTTTTAGGTTATAAGAAGGGTAGGAAAAGGTCGAAAAAAATAAAAATTTTGAAAACCTAAAATTATGAAAAAAATAATTTCCGCATTAGTTTTAATGAGCTTATTAGCTTTGCCAGTAATAGTGTTAGCACAGGCAGCTCCAGAAGATCCGCCCGATGTTGAAATATGGGCAGCATTGGACACTATTACTACTTATCTTTTCGGTCTTTTAATTATAATAGCAGTTATATTTTTGATTCTTGCCGCTGTTCAGTATGTTACTGCTTCTGGAGATCCAGAGAAGATAAAATCAGCTCATCAAAAAGTTTTGTACGCTTTAATAGGAATAATAGTTGGAGTATTGGCCAGAGGATTAGTAATATTTGTGCGAGGAATGGTAGGAAACGTATAATAATAAGTTTTTATTTCGAAATCATTAAAAATCAACTCATACTGCTATTTAAAGTAGCTGGGTTGATTTTTTGTTTTAGTAAGATAGGATAATAAAGAGGTGTCCCTGTGGCGGAATTGGAATACGCGTAGCGCTTAGGACGCTATCCTGAAAAGGTTGCAGGTTCGAGTCCTGCCAGGGACACATTGGGTTTCAAGGACGCCGAAGGCGGACGAAGACCCCGCACCGAATTTATTCTGGTGCGGGGCAAATCCCTTCCTCGGCACAAACAAAAAAAGGAGCTTAGCTCCTTTTTTTGATTAGTTATGTTTTTATTGCTACTTTTCTTTTTCTTTTCCTCTGAATTTTCGGAATTCTGATAGTTAAAATCCCATCTTTCATCATTGCTTCAACTCGGGAATTATCCACTTCTTCTTGCAAAATGATTCTTTTAGAAAAAGGTCCCCAATAGCATTCTTGATAAAAGTAATTTTTTTCCTCGTCTTCGTCTGGTTTTTCCCTGTTTCCTTCTATGGTTAGAATGTCATTTTCAATAACAATATCCAAGTTTTCTGGTTTCACTCCAGCCACAGCGGACTGAATTACTAAGTCAGTTTTGGTTTGATAAACATCAACCGCTAATTCCCCTTTCTGCTCAAACCATTTTTCCTTGCTTGCTGAAGCAAAGGCGGGTTTTTCTTCTTTCTTTATTTCGGTTTTAATTTCCTCTTTAATTTTTACCTTTTTCTTTTTAGATTTTGGTTTTTCCTCGCTCTCCATCTTTCGCTCTACTTTCAACGGAGCTTCGGACGGCAAAGCCGAATCCTTGATGAGAGAAGGTTTTTCTTCAATCCCGATATTTTTTTTTAATTTTTCTAAAAAAGACACAATCTAAAAATTTCTAATTCTTAATTTTGTAATTTTTAAATAATGCTCAAATTTTATAATTTTTAAAAATTAAAAATTAGGATTTATTTATAAAATTAAAAATTAAAAATTAGTTAATCTTGCATACGCTTTTCATTTTTTTGAGTTTTTTAAAAGCCAAAGAAACAAAAAGAGCAAGCGATATTAAGATAACAGCTGGTATTAAAACCTGTAAGCTTCCTTCAAGTACTATTATAGAATAATTAAATAATCCATGCAACAAAGTAGCTATTATTAAACCAGCAAAAAGCAAGTTAAATCGGTTTTTTGCTTCAAAAATAGATAAAGCCAAAAAATAACCTATTGTTGCTGAACAGAGAGCATGTAAAAAAACTGCTCCTAAAAATCTGATGGCAGTTATTTGAAATGTCTCGGAGAACTTAATAACAGGGAATAAATGAGGAGAGAGATATAAGATATTTTCCAGAGCAGCAAAACCCAATCCGGCAATAATCATATAAATCATAGCATCTACTGGTTCGTCAAATTCCGGGTCATTTAGAACTTTATATTTTACCACTAAGTATTTGAAGGTTTCCTCTACAAAAGCTATTCCGATAATACTGTACAAGAAAAACATCAAAAGAGCAGAGGAGCTTAAATTAGATATTTGGAGAAGCCCTTGCCTTAAAAACTGGGAGATTTCGCTGGGAGAAGGGGAAACAGAGAACAAAAGGGATAAAACATCAAAACCTTTTGAAAAACACATTTCTAAAAAAAGAGCAGGTATAGTAATAATTGCCCCGCAGAAAAATATCTTTAAAACCATTCTTTTTGGTTCCGGATGAACATCTTTTTGTAAGTAATATGAAAGCCAGATTATACTGGGAGCCAGACCGAAGGCTATGAGAAGAATGTAGTTCATATTAATTTGTTCTTAAATTAGCATTAACTTTAATATTTTTCCAATCTTTAGCTTCTTTATTATGAAAATAAGCTGTTAAAGCTATCATGGCAGCGTTGTCAGTGCAAAATTGGATATTAGGTGTTAGATACTGGATATTAGACAATTCTTTTTTGATTTTTTCTCCAAATTGTTTTCGCAGTTCTTCATTAGCTACCACGCCGCCGCCGAGAATAATTGTTTTCACTTTATAGTCCTTGGCTGCTTTGATTGTTTTTTTAATTAAAACATCAATTACTGCTTGTTGAATTTCAACAGACATTGCTTGGACATATTTTTTAGATTTTCTTGTTTTAGAATTTTGCTTTTTAAAGTCATACAGGACAGCTGTTTTTAATCCTGAAAAACTAAAATCATAATCCTTTGAGTAAATCATTGGCCTGGGCAAACTAAAATTTTTAATTTTTAATTTTAAATTTTTAATTTTAGCCGCTTCAGCGGCGATTGCCGGCCCACCAGGATAGCCAAGGCCTAAAATTCTGGCTGTTTTGTCAAAACACTCTCCGGCAGCATCATCTCTTGTTTCTCCTAAAATTTTGTATTTGCCAAAATCTCGCATCAATATTAATTGAGTATGTCCTCCAGACACAACTAAACAAATTGCTGGCAGATATTTTTGAAAATTGAAAATTGAAAATTGAAAATTTGAGCTAACTGGCGAAAGCCAGTTAGCGAGTATATGTGCTTCAATATGATTAACTGGTATAATTTTTAAATTCCACAAATGAGCTAATGCCTTGGTAAAGTTCACACCTGTCCATAAACAGGGCTCCAGTCCAGGTCCTTTTGTTGCAGCAATAAAGTCAATTTTCGGTTTGATGAAGTTTTTTATCCCTGCTTTTTTAAAAGCTTTTTTCAACACAGGCAAAAGATTTTTCTGATGCTCTCTTTTCGCCATTGTCGGATACACTCCTCCATATTTTTTATGAATTTCTACCTGCGACGAAACTATATTAGAAAGAATTTTAATTTCTTTAAGTTTTAAGTTTTGAGTTGTAGCTTTGAGCTTTGAGCTTTGAACTTTGAACTTTAATATACTTATGCAGGTGTCATCACAAGATGTTTCAATAGCTAAGATAATCATTTTTTAATTCAAGAATATATATTTATAATGCGGAGCATTTCAAGGTTCTGGCGAAGCCAGGTTCTTATACCTTAACGAATCGGAACCGTTCGCTTTGCTCACTGTAATTTGCTTCGCAAATTAAGGAGGTTCTGAGATGCGAAGCATCTCATGGTTCTTATCTTATCATTCAGCTTGCTTTTTTTCAAATTTTAAGGTAATATTCAAATAATGACCCCATCATCTAGTGGTTAGGATATCAGGTTTTCATCCTGAAAACCGGAGTTCGACTCTCCGTGGGGTCGCCACGTAAAAACGTTAATTTTGCTTCGCAAAATTTTACGTTCAACGTGGCTGGAACATTAATTTTACGAAGTAAAATTTTACGTCCCGCTGTTTACTCTAAATGTATCCTTGCTTGAAATTCCTTTAATCGCTCTTCTAAAAAGGAGTGATTTTTTAATTCCGGGTCTTGTTCTAATAGTTCTTTGGCTGCTTGTCTCGTTTTTTCTATTAAAAATACATCTTTTAGAGAATCCATTATCATATCCGGGATGCCCCATTGTCTGGCGCCGGAAAAATCGCCAGGCCCCCTGATTTTTAAGTCCTTTTCAGCTAGTTCAAAACCATTTTCAGAAGAAATCAGGGCCTTGAGTCGTTGTCGTGTTTTTACTGCCCCTGATTCACTAAATAACAAACAATAGGATTGATATTTAGATCTGCCAACCCGACCTCTGAATTGATGAAGCTGGGCCAATCCAAATCTTTCTGCTCCTTCTATAACCATTACTGTTGTATTAGGAACATCAATACCAACTTCAATTACTGATGTTGAAACCAAAATGTCTGTTTTTCTGTTTTTAAAGTCCATCATTATTTTTTCTTTTTCTTTTGGTCTCATTTTTCCATGAAGCATCACGACTTTTAATTTTGGAAAAACTTCTTTTGATAATCTTTCGTATTCTTCCTTCACTGCTTTTACCTCAGCCCAAGATGATATATCTTCTTTTGAGTTTTGCTTGCCCGCCGTAGCTTTAGCAGAGGCGGGACTTTCTATCCGTGGGCATATCACGAAAACCTGTCTTCCCTTTTTAACTTCTTTTTTGATAAATTGATGTGTTTTTTTTCTATTTGCTGGCGCAATAACTTTTGTGATTATTTTTTTTCTTCCTTTTGGCAGTTCATCAATTAAAGATAAATCCAAGTCCCCATAAATGGTTAAAGCCAAACTTCGGGGGATAGGCGTAGCAGTCATAGAAAGCAGATGAGGAATAGTTGTTTTCGCGTCAATTTCGCGAGCAACGAGCTTTGCTCGTTGCTGAACTCCAAATCGGTGCTGTTCATCTAAAATTACCAAAGCCAATCCGCCAGGTGGCGGACCGAATTTAACTTTATCTTGAATTAAAGTATGGGTGCCGATTAAAATATCTATATCGCCCTTAATTGTTTTTTCCAATAATTTTTGTCTTGAAATTTCTATTGTTTCTTCTTTTAATTTCTTTGAAATAAATTTATCTTCTTTCCCAGTTAAAAGTCCTATATTGATATTAAAATCCTTGAATCGAGAACTTACTTCTTTAAAATGCTGCTTGGCTAAAATTTCAGTTGGAGCCATAAAGGCAACTTGATAGCCATTTTTTATGGTTTCCAAAGCAGCTATTAAAGCAACTATGGTTTTTCCAGAGCCAACATCTCCTTCTAAAAGCCGGTTCATTGGCCGAGATTTTTCCAAATCTTTTAAAATCTGCCAGCTTGATTTTCTTTGAGCATCGGTCAATTTAAAAGAAAGAGTTTTTACAAATTTTTTCACTAATTCAATATCCATAAGAATAGAGATTGCTTTTTCTTTATTCAGTGCCATTCTTGCTTGTAAGACGGCTAATTCAATCAAAAATAGTTCTTCAAAAGAAAATCGTTTTTGCGCTTTTTCAGCTAAATTTATTGAATCAGGAAAATGAATCTGCCAAATGGCTTTTCCTATACTCAAAAGTTTGTTTTCTTGAATAATTTTTTGAGGGAGAATTTCCGGGATTTTATTTCCTAGATTTATTAAAAGCGGCTTAATAATATATCGCAGCCATCGCGAAGATAATCTTTCGGTCTCTGGGTAAACCGGTACAATTCTACCAGTGTGAGTTAAATTAGATGCTGGATGCTGGATGCTGGATTCTGGAACTTTTTCATAAGTAGGATTGGATAGATATAATCCATTGTCTCCCCTAACTACTTTTCCAGCTAAACAGACATTATCTTCTATTTTTAAAGTTTTTGTTAAATAGGGTTGGTTAAACCAAACAACTTTTATGGCGTCAGTTTTATCCTGAACAACTGCTTGGGTTAAAATCATTCTCCTTTTCCATGTTCTGCTGTTTTTAATTTCTAAGATTTTTCCCAAAATACAGCAGTTTTCATTTAACTTAATCTTGGAAATCGGTATAATATCAGAAAAATCCTCATAGCGATGAGGAAAATGATATAAAATGTCTCGTATGGTTTTAATCCCTAATTTCTTTAGTTTCTTTTGAAAAACCGGCCCAATCCTGGGTATTTGTTCAATCGAAGTTGATAAGTTCATATTGCTCTTGCTTTAATTTTATACTAAAATAAAGACTAAGGAAAGGTTAAAATCAAAATGTCGAATTTTTATCAAATTTTCTAGCAAGTTCGCATGTAACTTGTTATACAATATAGCCAACCATAAGGAATTGAAATGAAAAAAATATTAATCACACTTTGCATCATTATACTATCGTTTGTATTAGGAATTCTTGCTAATTATTATGTTTCCGAATATTTCAGAAATATGCATCGTATATCGGGCGTTATTGAGTGTCAGTCCGAGTTACCCTTTTATGTTACAGGACCACCACCGGAAGGGTATTATGTAAGCTCTTCGGTTTTTGGACGCGTATATGTCAAGCACAACTCCGTTTCTGAGTATTTGGGCAAAAATATACGAGCAGGAGGATGGCTCAAAAATATATGTGGTGTCGATGCTATGCTTTGCTACCCATTGATAGATGCAGAATGGATTAAAATTAGTGAAGATTGAATTGGTTGGCTACATCGCCTAACGCAGCATATATGCTGCGGGCTTCGCCCTTGCCCTTTGGGACATTTGCTGTCGCAAACGTCGTATATACTGGTTCCGTTAGGCGACATATTACTTCCGATTTTGCTTTTAGAAATTTATTTAATATTCATAAAATAAAGAATGAATATTTTTTATTTTCAGCATATTATTTAAGCAACTGGGATTATTTATCAAGCCGTAATTTTTTCCAAAGAATTTTAAAATTAAAAGTAAAAATAAGTCCGTCACAAAATAGGACGATCGTCCTATTTTGTGACGGATTTTATTTAGAAACGTCATTACAATTGCGTTTTTTGGCAAAATGCACAATTTAGAGATTGATAATATGTTTCCGAAAGTATACTATAATAGTATACTATAAGAAACGCAAGCGAATTAAGGATTAAAAAACCATGACAAAACTCAAAAAAATAAAAAATAAATTTTATGTGATTTTTACTGATTTGGACGGGACTTTACTTGATAATGATTATTCCTATAAAGATGTCTTGCCGGTTTTGAAGATTTTGAAGAAAAGAAAAGTGCCTGTAATTTTTTGTTCTGCCAAAACAAGAGCAGAGCAGGAATTTTTTCAAAAAAAGATGGGAATCAACCATCCTTTTATTGTTGAAAACGGTTCAGCCATCTATATTCCCAATAAATATTTTAAAAGAGAAAGAGGTAAGAAAATAGGGAATTATAGAGTAATTGTTTTAGATGATAAATCTGATAAAATAAGAAAAGAAATTAAAAAGCTTCAAAAAAAATATAAGATAAAGGCATTTTACGACATAACTGAAAAGGAGATTTCTAGAATAGCTGGATTTGGTCTAAAAAAAGCAAGATTGGCAAAACTGGCAAAGATTAGAGAATTTGGAGAAACAATAGTAGAGGCAAATAAACAAGCATTAAAAGAATTAAAAAAGAAGTTTAATGTAGTAAGCGGAGGCAGATTTATTCAGGTCTTTGGCAAAAAAGCAGATAAAGGAAAAGCTGTAAGGATACTAACTCAAATGTATAAAAACGAGTTTGGAGGAGTAACGACTATAGGCATTGGAAATTCAGAAAACGACAAGCCAATGCTTAAAAACGTAGATGCGCCTGTTCTCGTTGAGCATGGTCCCAAGGACTGGGCAGAATTTATTAAAAAATTTGTCTTAAAATATGACAGATAAAATTTATTTAGTTCCTCATACACATTATGATGCTGTCTGGGTTTTTACCAGAGAGGACTACTTTCATATCAATATAGATATTATTTTAAAAAAAGTTGTTGATTTGATTGAGAGAGAAAAGGACTACAAGTTTTTAATAGAGCAAACATATCTCTTAGAAGAAGTGGAAAAGAAATATCCAGAGCTTTTTAGAAAAATAAGAAAGTATATTAAAGAAGGAAGAATTGAAATCGCTGACGGAGAATATTTAATGGCAGATACAATGCTTCCCCAGGGAGAAACATTGATTAGAGAAATAATGTTTGGCAAGGAATTTGTGAAGGAAAAGTTTGATAAAGAAGTAAAAGTAATGTGGCAGGCAGACAGCTTTGGCTTAAACATCCAGCTTCCTCAAATATATAAGAAATGCGGCTATAAATATTTAGCTTTCAGACGCGGCTCTTTTGAAAATAAACCATCAGAGTTTATTTGGCAGGGTTTAGACGGGACAGAGATTTTATCACATTTTATGCCTTTGGGTTATAGGGCTGGTTTGAATTTAGAAAAACTTGATGAGAATTATAAAAAACTTAAGAAATTGGCTGCGACCAGCAATGTGCTGATGCCTTCTGGCAGCGGGATAACCATGCCTCAAGAAGAAACCACAAGAAAAGTTAAGAATTGGAATAAAAACCATAAGTCCAAAATGATAATTGCTACTCCGTTAGAATTTTTCAAAAAATTAGAAAAAGAAAAAAAGAAATTATTAGTAAGAAAAGGTGAAATGTATTCAGGAAAATATTCTCGAGTTTTCCCTAATATCTCATCAACCAGAATATGGCTTAAAAAATCTCTAAGAGATTGCGAGAACAAACTGCTTAGTTTTGAAAAATTTAATTTGATCAATTCTCTTTTCAAAAATGATTATTTTAAAGGAGTAAAAGATTGCTGGAAAAAAGTTTCATTTTTAGCTTTTCATGATGTTATTCCAGGCACAGGCATTGATGCTGGATACAAAGAAGCCAGGGATGATATAAATTTTTTAAACAAGGAGCTTCCATCTTTAACATCCTATGTTTTAGATTCAATTATTGACAATGATGCCAATAATGAAGATTACGGTGATATTGTAGTTTTTAATTCATTATCCTGGCCGGTTTCTAATTGGACAGAGATTGTTTTAAATTTTAAAGAAGGAGAGATTTTTGAGATAAAAGGGCTAAAAAGTGATAATGAAAAGAAAGAAGTTGAGATTATAGAATCATCAAAGCACAAAGATAAATCTCTAAAAAAAATAAAAATAGGTTTTCTGGCTGATGTTCCGGCAACTGGATACAGGGTTTATCAGGTTATCAAAGAAAAACCAAAAGGCAAAAGAAGTTGTTTTTTAAAAACAACAAATAATTCAATTGAAAATAAATTTTTTAAAGTTAATTTTTCCAGAGATAACGGATTGATAGAAGTTTTAAAAGAAGGCAAAAAAATATGCCAAGGAAATGAAATCGTTATTGATGATGAGGGAGGCGATCTTTACTATCATAAAGAAAGTTTTGATTTTCCATTAAAAACAGAAAAAGGAGAAGGATTAAAATATGGCACTTTTAAGATCAAAAAACTTTGGCTGGAGGGTTCTTCTCTAAGAAAAATAATCAACATAGAAACCGATTATTATTCTTTAAGATGGCCATATAGATTAATAGACAATTTAAAGCCGCTCATTTGGAGGTATCCTTTTATAAAATTTAAAAAGAAGATAATTATTTACAGAGATATTCCGAGGATTGATTTTTTCACTGTTGTTGAAAACAATCATCCCAGAATAAGATTAAGAGTGAAATTTGATACCAATATAAACAAACCAGAATACGTTTGCGATACTCAATTCGGTGTTATAAAAAGGAAAACCAATCAATATTACTTAGAAGGCAAGGGATGGATAGAAAAACCGTCTGGCTTGTTTCCTTGCTTAAGATGGATTGACTATAGCGGTAAAGAAAAAGGAATAGCTCTTATCAATAAAGGGAATCCTGAAAATGAAGTCAGGGATAAAACTATATATTTAACTTTATTAAGGTCAGTAGATATGCTTTCTTCTGATGGTAAAGCAGGTCCTATGATTCCAGTTTCTGATGCTAAAGAATTTAAAAAATATGTTTTTGAATATTCTTTATATCCTCATAAAGGAGATTGGAAAAAGGCGAAGTCCTGGAAGCAGGCATACGAATTCAATAATGCTTTAATGGCATTACCACTAGCAAAGAAGAAAAGATATAGAATTAAAAGATCATTTTTAAGAGTCAACCCTGACAATATTATCATTAGTGCCTTGAAAAAAGCAGAAGACGAAAAAAATATTATAGTTCGGCTTTACGAGACCTCTGGGAAAAAGACAGAAGCGATAATAACTTTATTCAAGAAAATCAAAGAGGCAAAAGCAGTTGATTTATTAGAAGAAGAGAAAAAAGAATTTGACAAGAGGACTATCTTGAATGAAAATAACATTAAAGTTGATGTTGAAGCGTTTGAAATTATTACTTTAAAAATAACATTGTTTTGAGGGTGTGGGGTTCGAACCCCACACCCTTAGAAAATTATGGAAAACAAAAAAGATCAAAGACCCTGGGGTTCTTTTGAAGTTATAAAAGAAGAGAAATATTATAAAATTAAGAAACTGATTGTTTTGCCTGACAAAAGATTGAGTTTGCAAAAGCATAAGCAAAGAAAAGAACATTGGGTAGTTGTCAAAGGAACAGCTAAAGTTGTTTTAGAAGATAAAGAATTTATATTGAAAGAAGGCGAGCATGCATTTATAGATATAGAACAAAAACATCGTTTGGAAAATCCTGAGAAATCAGTGCTTGAAGTTATTGAAATTCAAATCGGAGATTATTTAGAAGAAGACGATATAGAACGTCTTGAAGACGACTTTAACAGAAACTAAAAATCGCCCCACCGATTGGCGGGGCGATTTTTTTTATTCTAGAGTGCCCAGGGCGGGACTTGAACCCGCACGCCCAAAAGGGCACGGCTCCTCAAGCCGCCATGTTTACCAATTACATCACCTGGGCTTGTTTATTTTCCTCTTTTGGTTCTTCTTCGGTTTTAGGTGTCGGTTTTTCTTCAATATCTGGTTTTTCTTTAGCGACGGGTTCTTCTGTTTTTTGTTCTGATTTTGGTTCTGGTTCCCGCCCAGAGTCTTCTGGGCGAGGCTCGCTCCCTTCGGGAGCGGCAATTTTAGGTTCAGGTGTTGTTGTCACATCAGGCAGGCCTCTTCTCTTTAGACGAGCTTTTCTTCCTTTTGCCTCTCTTAAATAAAAGAGTTTTGCTCTTCTTACTTTCCCTCTTTTTATTATTTCTATTTTTGTGATAAGAGGGGAGTGAATGGGAAGAATTTTTTCTACCCCAATTCCAGAAATTACTTTTCTTATAGTAATAGTAGCGTTTATTCCTTTTCCATGCTTTCGAGCTAAAACTAAACCTTCAGAAACCTGAATTTTCTCTTTTTCTTTCTCTTTTTCTTTTATCTTTTTACTTTTAGAACCGGATATTACTGGAATTATTTGATGAACCCGGACAGTATCACCAGGCCTGATGTCAGGCAGGTCTTTTTTTAATTGTAATTGATTAAATTTCTCTATTATAGTTGGCATACTAATAAAATTTTTAATTTTTAATTTTTAATTTCTAATGAATTTCTAATTCTTTCTGAAGCTGAAAGCTTCTCCCCGTAGGGTTGCTTTTTAATTGAAAATTGAAAATTATTTTAACGTTTTTATTACTTTTCTTAAGTTCTCTGACAACTCTGAACTAAACTTTTTTTTCTCTCCATTCGGTAATTTTATAGTTAGTTCGTGGGCGTGTAAAAATTGTCGTTTTAATCCTTTTGGCGATGATTGGTTCTTGAATCCGTAGACCTTATCTCCGACAATAGGGTATCCTAAATAAGCAAGATGGCATCTGATCTGATGCTTTCTGCCAGTTTTCGGCTCTGTCTCAATTAAGGTGTAATCTTTGAATTTTTCTAAAACCCTGTACTCTGTTATTGCTTCTCTTAATCCTTTTCTTTGGCTGTCTGGTTCATTAAGTAGATATGTTTTTTGCTTTTTTCTATCTTTTAAAGACCGTCCCATTAATGTTTCGATTTTACCAGCTTCGGAGATTGTGTCTCCGTAAACTAAAACAAGATATTTTTTGATTACTGTTCTATTTTTAAACTGTTTTTGAAAAAAATCAAGAGCTTTATCGCTCTTAGCTACTAATAAAATCCCAGATGTATCTTTGTCCAAGCGATGAACTCTCTTTTCAAAATCGTCAGAGTTTATTCCAACCGGCTTATCAATCACTAATAAATCATTATCTTGATAAATAATTTTTAACTTTTCACCTTTCATTTTTGTAATTTGTGTGAGTAATTTGTAATTTGGGAGAAAATTCTCATAATAAAAGATTTTCTATTCCGAAATACTAATTACAAAGTACAAACTACTTGAAAATTCGAGCAAAGCGAGAATTTTCTGTGGGCACTATAGGATTTGAACCTATGACCTTCACGATGTCGACGTGACGCGCTAACCACTGCGCCAAGTGCCCAAATTTTGAGTTTTTTGTGGGCGTACCTGGATTCGAACCAGGAACCTCGGCCTTATAAGGACCTTGCTCCGCCATTGAGCTATACGCCCACCTATTCTGGCAATATAAGATCAGCGCTCTACCACTGAGCTACACGCCCACCTATTTTGGCAATATAAGGACCTATACGCCCGGTTATGTTTTCTTTTTTATTTTAGCTTTCTTGATTTTCTTTGCTGATTTAATTTTAGCTGGCTTAATTGGTTTTGAGGGCTTAAATAAGCTTTCAAATTCTTCTTTTTCAATTGTTTCTTTTTCGATTAAGGTCTTAGCAATTTTTTCCAAAAGCTTTTTGTTTTTAGACAAAAGCTTTTGGGCTGTAGATTCGGCATTTTTAATGAATTTGGCTATTTCTTTATCAATCTGAGCAGCTACCTTTTCAGAATAATTTCTTTGTTCAGAGATTTCTTTTCCCAAAAAGACCAATTCCTCTTTTTCGCCAAAAGAGATGGGTCCCAAAGATGACATCCCGTACTCTTTAACCAGTTTCCGAGCTAATTCTGATGCTCTTTCTAAATCGTTTGCCGCGCCAGTAGAAATTTCTTTGAATTTTAATCTTTCGGCAGTATAACCGCCTAATAAAACCGCCATTTCAGCCAAGAATTCTGATTTCGTTTTTAATCGTCTTTCTTCAGTAGGAACTTTCAAAGTATAACCGGCTGCCATTCCTCTGGCAACAATGGAAACCTTTCTTACTGGTTCAGTTCCTGGAATAATCGCAGAAACTAAAGCATGCCCTGCTTCGTGAAAAGCAGCCATTTTCTTTTCTTTTTCTGATAAAATGTGTGATTTTCTTTCTGGTCCTAATAGAACTTTTTCAATTGAGTCCAAAAATTCTTCTTGGAAGACCTGGTGCTTGTTTTTCCGAGCCGCTAAAATAGCCGCTTCATTAACAACATTAGCCAAATCAGCGCCAGAAAAGCCAGGTGTTCTTTCTGCCACCTCTCGCATGTTTATATTTAAGGATAAGGGCTTACCGCGACAATGAATTTTTAGAATTTCTTCTCGGCCACTGATGTCGGGTAAATCTAAAATCACTCTTCGGTCAAATCGTCCCGGCCGAAGCAGGGCAGGGTCGAGGACATCAGGTCTGTTGGTGGCCGCAAATACTAAAGTGGTAGCTTCTTTTTCAAAGCCATCCATTTCAACTAATATCTGATTTAAGGTTTGCTCTCTTTCATCATGTCCGCCGCCAATTCCAGCTCCTCTTACTCTACCTATGGCGTCTAACTCATCAATGAAAATTATACTCGGCTGTTGCTTTTTAGCAGTAGAAAAAAGATCTCTTACTCTACTTGAGCCCACTCCGACAAACATCTCAATAAATTCTGAACCGGAAATTGAGAAAAAAGGTACACCTGCTTCAGAAGCCACTGCTCTTGCAAGTAGAGTTTTTCCTGTTCCCGGTGGTCCCATTAATAAAACCCCTCGGGGAATTTTTGCTCCCATTTTTAAATATTTTTTTGGATTTTTTAAGAAGTCAACAATCTCTTCTAATTCCTGCTTGGCTTCTTTTAGTCCAGCTACATCTTTAAAAGTTATCTTTTCTTTGGGCTGTCCTTCAGCGCCAAAAAGCCGGGCTTTAGCTTTGCCGAAATTAAATGCCTGCATAGCTCCTGTTTTTGCTTGGCGGAAAATCAACCAGAAGAACAAAAGGAAAAAGAGTAAAGGCAGAATAATGATAGATAAGGGTCCAAGCCAAAACAATAGTCCCCCTTCTTCTTCTATTCCAATATTGGCTTTGTTGATTTTTTCTTGGCTTAATCCGTAGTTCAGCAAAGCATCAGAAAGAGCTATTTCAGTTTCTTTTCTTGTTTTTGCTTTTGTTTCGTCAAGATAGGTTATAGATATCTCATTTCCAGAGACAATTATTTTCCCAATTTTTTCTTCTTCAATATCTTTTACCAATTGGCTGAGAGAAATTTCTTTTTCCTGCTCAAAGGGCTGGGAAAACAAAGCAAAAATAGCAGAAATAGTTAGAAAAATAAGGAAGATAAACAACAAATTTTTAGAAATACTTTTAATATCTTTTCTTTTTGGCATATTAGTCAATAAAACTTAAAGTCATTCTATGCTCTTTTGGGTCAAGAGATAAAATTTTAAAGTTATACTCTTTTTCTGTTTCTATTTTTCTATCCATTTTTTCCTTGGTGCCGAATTCAGAAATATGGCATAATCCCTGAATTTTCGCTTTTTCCAGCTGAACAAAAGCACCGAAATTATTTAACTTTACTACCTTACCTTTAATTAAATCACCCTTTTTATGTTCTTTTTCAATATCCTGCCATGGGTCTTTTTTCAGGGCTTTCAAAGACAGGAAAATTCTACTATCAGTAATGTCAATAACCTTGGCTTTTACTTTTTCTTCTATTTTTACTATTTCTGAAGGATTTTTTACTATTTGCCAGTCAAGCTCAGAAATGTGAATCAGTCCTTCTAAATATTTTTTTGGTTTATCCGTAGAACTATCTTTCTCTTCTAATTCAGCAGCTGGAAATTTTATAAAAGCTCCAAAATCAGTAATCTTGGTGATTTCTCCTTCAATAATATCTCCCTTTTTATAATTTTTTAGGGCTTCTTTAATGCTTTCCAATTCACCAGCTTTTTCAGAAAGGACCAATTTTCCTTCTTCTAAATCAAGATTAATTATTTTTACTTCCATTTCCTGGCCAATAAATTTTTGAAGTTCTCTTACTATTTGGGACTTATCTGAACCTTCTATACGGGGATAGTGCTGGAAAGAAAGCTGGGAAACAGGCAAAAAAGCAGAAATTCCATAGAGATCTGTTAATAGTCCTCCTTTGTTGGCGCCGGTAATTTTTACTTTGATAGCTTCTTCTTTTTCTTTGATGTCTTTGAGTTTTTTCCAATTGATTTCTCTGCTTGCTTCAGAGACAGAAAGTTCAATATAGCCCCTTTCGTTATCTAAGCCAATTATTTTAGCCGAAATCTCATCTCCTTTTTTTACATCCTTAAGAATGTTTTTGGCTTCTTGAAATTCTTTTCCGAAAATTATTCCCGTGCCTACTGAACCTAAGTCAATAAAAACACTGGAGCGCTCAATGCCCACTACTTTGCCTTCAACAATTTCTCCTGTTTTTGGAGGTTTGACTAATTCATTTTTTATTTGGAGAAAATCAGTGTTCTTCATAACTTTAATATACATTATTTTTCCATTTTTTACAAGAGATAGGTTGACAATTCCTTTTAAAGGGTAGAAAATAAAATAATAAATAAAGGTTGGGGATGACCTTATAATTATTAATAATTCTACAAAATAATTTTAGTTTATATCTAATAGAAATATTTATTAAAATTTTTTACAGAAAAAGCAATATGTCTTTCAAAAACAAATCTCTAAAAATTGTCTTAGTAGTAGTTTTTTTATTTGCTTCAATTGGATTTTTTAATCTCAATACTCCAACTGTAAGAGCAATGACAGCCGCAGAGATTGAGGCATTAATTGCTCAGCTTCAGGTCCAGATCACTGACCTTCAGAAACAGTTAGCCGAGATTACAGGTGAAGAAATGGTTTGGTGTCACGATTTCACTTTTAATTTAAGATATGGAGACGGATATGATGTAGCTGGAGCTACCGGCAGAGAAATTCAGGCTCTTCAAACCGCATTAATAAAAGAAGGATTCAAAAATCTTTCTTCAGAAAAAGCAAATGGATATTTTGGAGATTATACTGCTTCAGCGATAGTCGGTTTTCAGGAAAAATACAAGGAAGATGTTTTAGCTCCCTGGGGATTAGCCCACGGCACTGGCTTTGTCGGCTCAACTACCAAACAGAAATTAAATGAATTGTACGGCTACAGAGTAGTGAAACCGTATATTAGAGTTCTCTTGCCCAATGGCGGTGAGGAATGGGTGAAAGGGAATACTTATCAAATTAGTTGGGATGCAAAGGGTTTAGACAAAGTAGTTATTGAGTTAGGTGGCTATGATGAAAATGGAAATCCAATTCGGCAATGGTACACAATTAATGAAGAAATTGCAGCTTATTTTGCTTCTTTGAAATTAGGATTTTATGAATGGAGCATTCCTTATGATATTGAAGAAAAATTTCAAACTCCTCCGACTAAGTACAAAATAAGAGTGAGAAATTTTGGATTACCCATTTCAACCAGCGACGAATCCGACAATTATTTCAGTATTGTAGAAAAACTTTGTGGCGATGTTAACTGCGACGGCAAGGTGAATATGGGTGATGTTGGTGTATTACGTAATTATGTGGCTCATCCCGGACAATCCACAATCTGCAGCGAGTGGGCGGCAGATGTTACTTGTGATGGGAACATAGATATGGGCGATGTGGTACTATTGCGAAATCATATTACTTACCCGGAGAATGATAAATGTGTTTTGAAATGTTGTGAGGATATAGATGGCTTAGTTGGTTATTGGAAGTTTGATGAAGGAAGTGGGATAACTGCTAAGGATTCTTCCGGAAGTGGTAATGACGGAATTTTAGTTAATAATCCTACTTGGGTAGATGGACAAGTTGGCAAGGCTTTAAATTTCGATGGTGTAGATAATTACATTGATTGCGAGAACGATTCGAGTTTGGATATCACTGACGCCATTACGATTGAGGCGTGGGTGAAGTTAAATGCATTAGGGGCATGGCAACATATCATAGGCAAACAAGGGATGTGGAGAATTAGTGGATATGATTTTCGTGTGACAATCAATAACAAATTGCAATTTGCAACTCTCTCTTCCTTTTATGACGTAAATAGCGCAACCGCGTTCACAACAGGTGTTTGGTATCATGTGGTGGCTGTTCAAAGTGGAACGAGTTACAAAAAAATATATTTGAATGGCGTTGAAGACGGAATAAAGACAAATCCTGGCGCAATAGTTTCAACGTTATCATCTCATTTACAAATAGGAAGAGCTCCACTTTGGGATGCAGAATATTTCAATGGCACAATCGATGAAGTCAGAATTTACAACAGAGCTTTAAGTTCTGAGGAGATATTAGCCCATTATCAGTCGGGAATAAGTAATTAGGCAGGAATAAGTAATAAAGAAGAAAGTTCGGGACTAAAATCCATGGAAAATCAGTTATCCTCTATTGCTGATATAGTTTCTCAATTAGCAGAAAAATTAAAAGAATTGATGAAAAAACAAAGAAACTTACGAAAATAGATTTATGACTAAAGATGAGTTAATTCAAACAATAAGCAAAAAAGTTGGCTTGTCAAAAAGAGATGCTGGAGAATGTTTGACAGTAATTTTGGAAGAAATTACCAAGGCCTTATCCAAAGGAGAAGAAGTTATTTTAATTGGTTTTGGAAAATTTGGAATTAGCAAAAGAAAAGAAAGGATGGGTATTAATCCAAAAACAAAAAAGAAGATTAAGATTCCAGCAATGAAAATTCCGAAATTTAAACCAGGCAAGATTTTAAAAGAAGCAGTGAAGTAGAAATTAAAAAACCGCTCAGAGTTGAAGAGCGGTTTTTTAATTTTGTATTAGTGTGAGTAATTTGTAGTTAGGGATAAATTTTTCGCTTTTTCATTCTATTTTTTTATCTATTCCGAATTACAAATTACAAATTACTAATTACTCAAATTTTGAGCGAAGCGAAAAATTTATGAGCGGGTGAAGGGAATCGAACCCTCATCATTTGGTTGGAAACCAAAAGCTTTACCACTAAGCTACACCCGCATTCGGGGCGCCGAGATTTGAACTCGAACTAAATCCTCCCAAAGGACTCGTGCTACCGTTACACTACGCCCCGTAATACTTATTTTAATAAAATTTTTCCTTTTAGTCAATTTTTTACCCCGTAAAATCCTGAAAGCTCTGGACTTTAGGCCAGAGATGAAAGAATTAGAAAATACAATAAAGAAAAAGCCCTGTTCTTTAGGGCAGGGATATACGGGGTTTACTTGCTTAAAACCAAATATTGACCAAAAGGCCTAAAGTCGACTTTGGACTTTGTGTCAATATCTAATATAGTGTATAATTATGGAAGAAGTGATATAATAAAATAATGAACTACCCCGCCCCGCCAGCTGGCGGGGCGGGGCAGACCTTCTCGCCTCGCTGAAGCTACGGCGAAGCGGGCGGGCAAGTTCTTTCGGCGGCGGGGATGAGAGCCGCCGAAATAAAAGCATGAAAGCCAAAAATCTTCTTCAGCAATTAAATATCTTCAGACAATGTAGAAAATACGGACTGCCTCTTTGTGAATGTCCACAGTTTCTTTTCGTCATAATGGGCATTGTTATTATTATTACTGCCATTAGCACTTATTTGATTGGTACCCGTTATTTAGATAATCCGGAAACAGTGGCTTTAATTACTCTTGGATTAGCAATAGTTTTATTTATCATTTCTTTTGTTATCAATAAAAGTTTGGAGAGATTAGCTGAAGCCAATCGGATGAAGACAGAGTTTGTGAGAATAGTTTCTCATCAGTTAAGAGCGCCTTTAACTAATTTAAAGTGGAGTATTGAAATGATGATATCCGAAGGATTAGAAAATGTACAGAAGAAGCAATTATTAGATTTTATTAAAGCGTTAAAAGAGAACAGCAATAGAATGGAAGAATTAATAAGTGATTTATTAATTGTTTCCAGAATGGAAAAAGACGGAATTCCTGATAAGAAAGAGAAAGTTAATTTAGAAGAATTGGTAAAGAAATTTGTTTCTGAATTTAAGTCCTTTGCTGATTCCTTAAATGTTGAATTAAAGATTGACTGCCAGAAAAATCTACCAATAGTTTTTATTGACCCGAGCAAGATTAAATTAGTTATAGAAAATTTTATAGATAATGCTCTCCGTTATACTAAAGAAAGAGGAACAATTGAGATAAGATTGAGAGAATATAGAAATGATATTTGTTTTGAAGTTAAAGATGAAGGTGTCGGAATTCCCAAAGAAGATCAAAAATATATTTTCCAGAAATTTTTCCGGGCAAGCAATATCTTAAAACACCAAACCCAGGGAAGCGGTTTGGGGCTGTTTATTGCTAAGTCAGTTATAGATAAGATGGGTGGCAAAATAGGATTTAAATCCCAAGAGGGAAAAGGTTCAGCTTTTTGGTTTAAAATACCAATTAAATAAATCTACTAATTACGAATTTATACGAATATACGAATAGATTTTATCTTTTTTTAATTCGTATATTCGTAAGTTATTCGTAATTCGTAGGAGCTTATGAAAACTATTCTATTTATTGAAGACGAGTCGGCTCTTCAAAAAACTTTTGGAAGAATCTTAGAAGAAGAAGGATTTGAGGTAATTTCAGCTTTAGACGGAGATGTTGGTTTGAAATTAGCTAATCCGCCGGCCGGCGGAAAAAAACCTGATTTAATTTTACTGGATCTTATTCTGCCTAGACGCAATGGCTTTGAGGTCTTGAAAGAAATTAAAGAAGATGAAGAGACAAAAGATATTCCTATTATTGTTTTAACTAATTTAGAAACAATGGATAATGTGAACAAAGCTCTTGAACTTGGAGCTACTACTTATTTAGTGAAAGCAAATTATAGTTTAAAAGAAGTCATTACAAAAGTGAAACAAACCCTCGGAGAATAATATGAGAGTGGAATCCAGACAACTAAAATCTTTTCTGCTTGACGCCAATATTGTTAATGAGTCTCAGTTTAAAGAAATTAAAAAAAGAGCGGAAAAGACAGGTCAAAAAATTGGTGATATTTTAGTCGCTGAAAAATTTATCAGCGAGAGCGATTTTATTAAACTAGAGGCCTATATTTTAGGAATTCCCTTTGTTGATTTAGAAAAAGAAAGTATTTCTCCGGATATTTTAAAGATTATCCCTGAACCTATTGCCAGAACTCATAATATCATTGCTTTTAGAAAAAAGGACAAAGAGCTGGAAGTGGCCATGCTTGATCCAGAGGACTTACAGACCATTGATTTTATCAGAAAGAAAGCTGGTTTAAAAATTTTACCGCGGCTGACTACTCCTAAAAGCATAAAAAAAGTTTTACAGCAGTATCAAAAAACCTTAAGAGCTGAATTCGGTGATATTATAATGACTCAAGCCAAAACTGTTGGAAAGAAAGAAGAGAAAATTAAAGGAAAAGCCGAAGTTATAAAATCAATTAAAGAAAAAAAAGAGCTCGGGGGAAAGGAAGACCTTAAAAAAACAGCTGAAGAGCTGCCGGTGATAAGAATCGTAGATACTTTACTTAAGCATGCCATTTTGCAAAGGGCTTCTGATATTCATATTGAACCAACAGAAAAAGAAGTTATCGTCCGTTATAGAATTGACGGCATTCTTCATGATGCAATGACTCTTCCTAGACAAGCGGCTTCTGGCATCGTTGCTCGAATTAAGGTTCTGTCAAATTTAAAGCTAGATGAACACCGTCTGCCTCAAGACGGTCGTTTTAAAGTTGAGACAGAGGACTACAAGTATTCCATTAGGGTTTCTATTTTGCCGATTTTTGGCGGAGAGAAGATTGTTATGCGGCTCTTGTCAGAAACATCAAAAAGTTTTAGTTTAGAAGAATTAGGTTTAAGAGGAAGCGCCTCAGAGGATATTCAGACAAATATAAGAAAGCCGGTTGGTATGATTTTAGTAACTGGTCCTACTGGTTCTGGAAAAACAACTACTCTTTATGCTATTCTGGAAATATTGAATACTCCAGAAGTTAATATCTCTACTATTGAAGATCCCATTGAATACCAAATTCCCAGAATCAACCAGACCCAGGTGAGAGCGAAAATAGGATTAACTTTTGCTAACGGCTTACGTTCTTTAGTCAGGCAGGATCCAGATATAATTATGGTTGGTGAAATCAGAGACAATGAGACCGCTGGATTAGCTATCAATGCTGCTCTGACCGGTCATTTGGTCTTATCTACTTTACATACTACTAATGCTGCTGGTGCTATTCCCCGTCTTCTTGATATGAAAGCAGAGCCATTTTTGATATCTTCTACCTTGGATATTGTTATAGCTCAAAGATTGGTCAGGCGGTTCTGTGCTGATAAGGAAGCATATAAGTTAAATGTCTCAGAAATAAAAAATTTAGAGGAATACTGCGATTTAAAAAAGATTTTAGAAATTTTAAAAAAAGAAAAAATAATAAAAGAGGAACAAAGCTTTGAAAATATTGAATTTTATAAACCCAAGTCATCAAAAAAATGCCCGGATGGCTATCAAGGGAGGGTGGGAATTTATGAAGTTCTTTCTGTTACTGAAAGTATAAAAGAATTAATTGTGAAAGGAGCCACTTCTGATCAAATTCAGGAACAGGCTCAAAAAGAAGGAATGAGAACAATGATTGAAGATGGCTTTGTCAAAGCTGCCCAAGGTCTTACCAGCATTGAAGAAGTCCTACGGGTAGTCAAAGAGTAAGTAAATCAAAATGTCGGGTTTTAAATTCCCAGAGCCCGACATTAAACATTTTATTAAATGCCAAAAGCGAAAATAAAAAAAAGGATTTTAACAGGTGACCGGCCTACCGGCCCCCTGCATCTCGGACACTATGTCGGCTCTCTGGAGAACAGAGTAAAGCTTCAGGACAAATATGAATGCTTTTTTATTATTTCTGATTATGCATATATCACAGATCGTTTAGTTGAAACAAAAAAACTTAATAACAATGTTAAAAGTCTTGTTCTTGATTATTTATCTGTAGGCATAGATCCTAAAAAAAGCACAATTTATGTTCAGTCAAAAATACCTCAAGTTGCTGAATTGGCATTGCTATTTTCAATGATGGTAACCCTGTCTAGATTAAAAAGAAATCCAACCATCAAAGAAGAAATAAAAGATAGAGGTATCTCTAAAGTGAGTTATGGCTTTATGGGCTGGCCTATAATCCAAGCAGCTGATATTCTTTGCGTCAGAGCAGATTTGGTGCCAGTAGGAGAAGATCAGGTTCCCCATATTGAGCAGACAAGGGAAATAGCCAGAGATTTTAATCGTATGTTTGGCAGAATTTTCCCTATACCAGAAGTATTAACAGGCAAGGTGGCACGCTTACCTGGTTTGGACGGAAGAAAAATGTCAAAAAGCTTAGGTAATGCGATTAATCTTTCTGATTCTCCAAAACAAATAAAAGAAAAAATTAACAGAGCAATAACTGATCCTAAAAGAATACACTCCTTTGACAAGGGTCATCCGGAAATTTGTAATATATTCCAGTATTACAAAGCATTCAACAGGGAAGAGCTAAGTGAGATTAAAGAGAAATGTCAGAAAGGCAAAATTGGCTGTGTTGCCTGTAAAGAGAAAATGACTAAAGCCATAAATGAATTTTTAGAGCCAATACGGGAAAGAAGAAATTTTTATGAAAAGAAAAAAGATATTGTTAAAGAAATTTTAAATTCTGGAAATAAAAAAACAGAAAAAGAAACAGCCAAGACATTAACATTAGTAAAAGAAAAAATGCATCTTGATTACAAATCTTTATTATAAATTTTATAAATCCATTATTATCAATAACTATCGGTTGTTTATACAATCCTGCGGTAAACCGCAGGATTTTTTGTTGTTGTTTCAGAGGAAATTTGCTAAATCCCCACACCAAAATTTTGGTAAGGAGGGTTTACGGCAGACATTTACCTCTTTGTTGAAAAGCTATTGACAAACTTTGTTCTATTTGATAGATTGAAAATAGAACCTTTTCAATGATATATAGGAAGATGGAGAGAAGGTTTGAATGAAAAAAGGGGGTGAAAAGAATGGAAAAGAAAGAGAATGAAAAAGGACAAAGAGAAAGTATGCCGAGATTAGTTACAGTTGAAGAACGGAAAGGAGTTTTGGGTACCCTACAAAAGATATCTAATGACGAAGGAATTAGTTGCGTGCACTGTCCCTGCTATACATCGTGTACTCGATGCTGATATCAAAGTAATAGTGGGCTTGTTAAATAATGAAAGTCCACTTATTTTTTTCTAAGAAAGAAAAAGGAGGTGATTCTTATGAAAAAATACAGAATTTCTCGTTTTGTGAAAACTTTTCAGTATAACGAGGTAGTTGCAGTATATCATTCTACCAACATGGAACTTTTGTTTTTCGATCAAATATCAGCAGAGAAAATCATCAAGCGTTTCAAACATCCCAACGATATTAAGGACCGCATTTTTCAATCCTCAAAAGGGACAACATCTCAAGATATAATTTCCTTTCTTATTGAAAAACAGTTCCTAGTTCCTTGGGATTACGATGAGGTTCATGTCTTTCAGAAACAAGTACAGAAACTTCAAAGAGAGCGTTTTATCCGAGTGATGTATCTGATGCTTACAGATGACTGTAATTTTCAATGCACATACTGTTTTCAGAACAAAGATGAAATACAAGACCTTCAGGCAACCAGAATGAGAAAAGATGTCTGTCAGGCAGCTATAGAACTTTTATCTCGAATGAACCAGAAATATCCTATTAATCCGAAAAGAGAGATAACTATTGAACTTTATGGCGGAGAACCCTTGTTAAACTTTCCCGCCTTAGTTGTAGCTACACTACATACAGAGTACCTTATTAAAAAAAATCGTCTACCGGTAAATACAAAACTTGCAATGGTAACTAACGGATCTTTAGTAACTCCTGAGATAGCCGAGTTTATTGCTGAACATCAAATTTCTATAGGAGTTTCTATTGATGGTCCAGGAGAGATTCACGATGTTTATCGTATTTCTAAAAATGGGAAGGGAACATCTCAACGAGCGATTGCTGCATATAGAATGCTTCAAAAAGCTGGTGCCGAAGTAGGGATATCATGTACACTAACTCCTTTAGTAGTGGATCACTTTACAGAGATACTTGATTTCTTTGAGTACGAACTCGGATTGCAAAATGGATTAGCGTTTAACATTCTTCACTACAATCCAAAGATACCAGTAGACAAAACTTACTACAAGAAAGCCGCTGAATGTTTACTTGAGTCATTCTCACGATTTCGGGATAAAGGAATATGGGAAGAACGGATGATGAGAAAAGCACAATCATTTGCTTATCGGAAAATTATGTTTGCTGATTGTGCTGCAATTGGACACCAATTAGTTATTTCTCCTGATGGCAAGATAGGAATCTGTCCAGATTTTATCAAATCCCGTCGATTTTTTAACAATTCGGTCTTCGATAAATCTTTTGACCCCTACCAAAACAAGGACTTTCAAGAATGGTTAAGACGTTCTCCTTTGAATATGCCACAATGTTTAGATTGTGAAGCAATCGCTATCTGTGGTGGAGGTTGCCCGGCAAGTGCAGAAGCTCACTATGGAAGTATGTGGGACGTTGATCAAAGAATCTGTCCTCATTCCAAAAAAGCATTAGAATGGCTTATTTGGGACACCTATCAGCGAGTGAAGCAACCTTTACAAAATACTACCTAATAGCTAGAATAAGATAATATTCTAGCCGTTTTTTTATAATGAAGAAAGTTAAATATCATAATGTAAAATTTCTTGTTAGGTCAGCAGAAGATATTTCTGTTTATTTTGCTTTTGAAAAAGAGGCTAAAATATTTAATAGATGGTCTACTATGGAGGATTATTTTTTTAAAAAACATCCAAAGATTAAATCATTAAAACAAACACAAGATAGAAAAACAAAAAAGGAATTTATAGAAAGATATGTGAAAGATTATTATAAGTCTCATAAAGAATTGATTGGAAAAAGAATGAAAGAAGCCGAAACGAGATGGAAAAAAGTTGAACAGAAATTTTTTTATCTCGCTGATAAATTATTTCAAAAATATCCTTGGCCTAAGGGTGATTATAGAGCATTTGTGACAATTTGGAATATTTTTCCAAGAGATATCTCTAAGAAAACATTTCAACTTCCTTACAAAGGTAGAATTTTCAAAAAAGTTGAGGCAATTATTGTCCACGAAATGCTTCATTTTTTATTTTACGATTATCTTTTTAAGTATTTTCCTAAATATAAAAAATCCCAATATTCCTATGCTGTTTGGGTTCTTTCCGAGGCTTTTAATGAAGTAATAATGGCAGAACCAAAATGGAGAAAGATTTTTTCTTTACAACTACAACCTTATCCAGAAACCGTAATTGTAAGAAAAAAAATTAGAGAATTAAGAAAGAATAAAAAAACAGTAAAAGAAATTTTAGAAGAATTACTTCCATTTGTAATTCAAAAATATACAAGACCCCCTTCAAAATAATTATTTCAGATTTCGTAATACCTTATAAGTTTCATTGACGAATCTTTAATAATTTGAAAAAGAGAAAAACAATCCTGTATTGAACTGCAGGATTTTTTGTTGTTGTTTCAAAGGAAATTTGCTAAATCCCCACCCCAAATTTTGGTAGTAGGGATTTACGGCGAGCATCTATTTTCAAAATTAATTGACAAAATCTATTGAGCTTGGTAAATTAAAAACAGTACCTTTTTAGCAATATAGCATTTTTTAAATTAAATATGGATTGAATGAATCTCGGATAATCTAATTCGTTTATCAAGAGTTTGGTAGATAAATTAGGCTATCCGAGACACCAGAATAGCGAGAACCTTGGATTAGCCATTGAATAAAAAGGAAGTAAAAGAAAAAATGAATGACAAGAAAAAGAAGATAGTTGAAGTAGGGGCAATAGTTGCTTTATTAATGGTAGCAATGGCCAGTGTTATGGTAGCACCAGTAATAGCGGCACCAGATGGAATTTCAGAATATGCGGTTATCTCAGGATCCTATTCGTGGCTAGGAGTACCTTATGATTATGGCGGAGAGTCGAAAAGTGGTGTTGATTGTTCTGGTCTAGTTCGTCAAGTGTATATGCGAGCAAGTGGGCGACCTGCAAGTTGTTATGACGGAACAAGAGGATGGCATGCATGCTGTTCTAAAGGAACAGGAGCATGTTATTATGACAGAGGAGCAGAAAATATAAGAAGAGCTTCTTACCCGGTATATCCGCCAAGACCTGGTGATGCAGTAATTTTCGTTGATAAAAAGAAAGGAACAGCAACCCATGTTGGAATCTATGTAGGGGCTAGTCCCAATGGTTATTGGGACAGTTATTTTATCCATGCTGGATATGGTCCGGGGAAAGTGGTGAAAGATCGCCTTTACTATAGCTCTTACTACGGAACAGGCTGGTGGTACAGGAACTACAATATCTACTTTGCTAGATACAATCCAGATTACTGGGTATCGTAGAGGATGTAGTGAAACGAAGATAAAAGATACTCAAAACATAAAAAATTAAAAGGGCAGATTTCTTAATTACTGCCTTTTTTATTTTCTTCTGATTATTTTCCTTCCAAGAGTTTATTAAGGGTTTCCTCTGAGATGCGGGGACAAACAGAAGGTGAGTTTAGTTTCCATAGTTCCTTGTCTTTTATTAATTCAAAAGTAATAGTTTCCGTTTGTGTTTCAAAGTCATATTCTATAATAGAAGAATCGGTTGATGGATTGTAAAAATAATCGCAATCAAAACTTACTAATCCAGGACCGTTGCCCATTTCCTCAATAGAGATTTTTTCTCCTGTTTCTATGTTTCTTGCTCCTTCAATAAAGCCAGATGAAATTCCCTCTTTACAAAAATATCTTACTTTAACAAAATACTGTTCTTTTATCATAGATGGATATTCATCAATGATTTCATATTTTTTGATAACCATTTGTAAATCTGTTTCTAATATAAAATTCTCAGTACTATATTTTTCAATCGTTGTTTCTTCATCAAATCTTTTTCCAGCAATATCCGCTTTCAGAAATCTTTCAACAACTTCTCTCGGATTTAAATCTTCTGCGTAATATTCCATTTCTGCTTCGTATTTTTCTTTTAATTCAGCGATTTCCTGTTTGTGTTCTGATTCTATTGTTGCTTGATTGAATAAATCAGCCAATCTCCAATAATCCCTTATGAGCTCCTTTCTTTCGCTTTGAAGAGAGGTGAGTTTTTTTGTAATATCTTCCTTCTCCTTTTTTATGTTTGAGATTTCTCTATAACATAAACCAACTGTCAAGGCTAAGAAGACAATGACAAAAATAAAAATCAATTTTAGATATTTTTCTTTTTTGATTTTTTCCATATTAATTAATCCTATCAAAGAAAAATGGTCTGGTCAAATTCAATTCGCGGACGAATTCATTACCAAATCCCTGATAATCTGAAAAAAGAAAAAGTCAATCCTGCGGTTTCGCCACAGGATTGATTATTGTTGTTTCAAAGGAAATTTGCTAAATTCCTTGACAGGTTTTCTTGCGTTTGATAGAAAAAGGATAGAACCTTTTCAATAATATATGGACAGAATATAGTTAGGATAGCCTAATTTGTTTATCAAAAGTTTGACAAATAAATTAGGCTATCCAAGAAGAGCAATCTTGAGATATCCGTTGAATAGAAAGGAGGAAAAAACTATGGAAATAGAGAATGAAGCCACTATGGCTAAGTTTAGCGTCTTGAAAGAAGTTCATCCCAAAGTAGAACCGATGCAATTGCATTCGATGAAATGTCAAGGCCAGTGTACCTGTCGTTGTTGTAAGTGAATAGAGCGGAGAGTGGAATGTAGATTTTCACTCTCCTAAATTTTTAGGAGGATATGAAATGAACGAATTAATAGCATTAAAGTCTCCCCTATCTGTAAATTTTGAAGTGACACCCGTATGTGATTTGAACTGCGAATTTTGTTTCAATGCTGAAGTGGAATGCAAAAGAATGGAGCATCCCTCATTGAATCAAGTCAAATCTATTTTACGTGCACTTGCCAAAGCAGAGGTTTTTGAAGTTAGGCTTTTTGGAGGAGAATTTTTTATCTACCCTTATTGGAAAGAAGTGTTGGAATATGCAGATTCTCTTGGTTTTTTTCTGTCGTTTGTATCTAATGGCACACATATAAACAAAGATGTAGTAAAAAAGATGCTATTACATAGAATAGTTTGCGGTGCTATTTCATTACATGGCAAAAAAAGTATCCATGAGAGAATAACAGGGGTGGATGGTTCGTTTGAGGCAACACTGAAAGGCATAAAGTCCTGCATTGATTGTGGATTGGGAATTTCTATTTTATATACCTTAACGAAAGATAACCATCGATTTATTTTTGAGACCTGCGAATGGTTAAAGATGAACGGTATCAATATAGACGAAATAAATGTGGGACGCTTAACTCCTTACGGTAGAGCAAAATCTGACTGGGATAAAGCCAAACTTTCTCTTAAAGATTACTTGATTGTTTTTTCTCAGATAGAGAAAGTTAGAAAGGAATTGGATATTTTAGCCAATTTTGGCGATGCTTTTCCTTTGTGTTTATTGCCCCAGAAATATCACGATTTTGTGGTTGGTTGTTGGCAAGGTACAGGTTTTGGGCATATTGATCACATGGGAAATGTTCGTTCCTGTCCTATCGCCAAAGGGAGTTACGGTAACATTTTAGAGACTCCGCTGATTGAAATATGGACTGATCGCCTAGCTCATTTTAGATCTTTGAAGTGGTTGCCTGCCAAGTGTCGCGAGTGCGATAATTTCTGCGGTGGCGGATGTTCTGCTTCTCGTTATAATGGCGGTATGTATGCTCCGGACGAATTCATTTCACAAAATGAGGAGGTCAAAAATGAATGAAAAATTTGTGCCTAAAGTAAACTGTCGGTTTAAAATCAGGCAAGATATTGATGGCTATATCGGATTTTTTCAGACAAAGGGTGTTTTGACTTTCAATGAAGTTGGAGCATTCATCGTGAGCCAAATGACGGGAGATAAAAATATCCAAGAAATTGGGAAATTAGTTGGGGATAATTTTCCAAAAATGAAAAATCCTGCGGGTGAGGTTGTGTCTGTTGCTAAGCAGTTGCAAGATTCAGGATTTTTCTGAGTGCGAATTGGCCAAGGAGATAAATTAAAATTACTTTGGCCATTTTTTTATACAATCTTTAATCACAAAATAGCCAAAATTTTAATAATAGAGTATTATAATAATAATATAAAAGAATTTAAGAATTTTGTCCTATGATGATACAATTTATATATTCAAAAAAAAGAGAAAAAGAGAAATTATTACATATTCATTCGGAATATCAATGGTTTGTTGATAATAATTTTCCTATTGTATTACCTAAATTTTATAAAAAACTATACCAAACAACAAAAGGGAATAAGAAACTATTCAAAAAAGAATTAGATAAAAGGTTGGATAATATTTATGATAAAAATGTTTATAAAAAGAGAAAAGAAATAATAAGAAAAAATTGGAAAAGAAATGAAAAAGAATTTTTTAATATTTTAAGAAATTTCAATGTTAAAATAAAAGATAAATATATTTGCTATATTACTTTATATGGGCCACAAGGACAATTTGAATATCCTAATATTATTGACTTGCGAAGTAATAAAAAAATAGATATCGAAGAAGCTGATATAACGATTGCCCATGAATTGATGCATTTAATATTGTTTGATAAATTTAAAAAATTAGGATTGAACTATAAGAAGACAGAAGGTGTAATTGATATGTTTTTTTTGGAAACAAAACTAAAAACCATCTTCTCTGGATACAAATTACAAAGTATAGCTGTTCATGATAAAAGACTATTTAAAGAAGTAAAAGATAGCCCTAAATAATAATTTTGCCGACAGGCAAGATAATAGTATCCAATTCCGATATCGACATCCGATGTTGACATTGAAAACCTAATCCTGCAGCAAATCGTAGGGTTTTTTATTGTTATTTTATGTAAAATTTAGTAGAATTAAAGAATGAAATTAAAACCCAAAAATTATGGCAATTGAGAAAATCCTAAAATTTACCTGGAATGAGTTTATTTACGGCGGACATTTACTTTCATTAGGAGGTGTTGCTATAGTGCTTTTTTCAGGTATTTTGCTGAATATTAAAATAACCTGGGATTGTTTGTTTGTAGTTTATTTAATTATTTATATAGTTTATTTATACAATCGTTTCAAGGAAGTTCATATAGATTATCTAACCAATCCTCAAAGAACTAAGCATCTCAAAATCTATTTTTCTAAAATACCTAAAATTTTCTATGTTATAATTTTTATTATAATAGGAAGTTTGATATATTTTAGTAATGTTTGGGCTTTAATTTTTGGGTTGTCTTTACTTCTACTTGGGTGGCTTTATACAATAGTTTTCAAAAAAATTACCAAAAAGATAATTATCTTTAAAAATTTATCTGTTTCCGCAACTTTTTCTTTATTAGTATTTTTTCCGCTTATTTATTATTCTTGCCCATTAACTATTTCTATTTTATCTATTGCTTTTTTAATTGTGACTTTTGTTTATTTTAAGGCGTTTACGATGCAGGTTTTTTTAGATGTAAAGGATGTAGAAAGCGATGAGAAACAAGGCCTGCTTACTTTTCCAGTTATTTTTGGAAAGGAAAAAACACTTAATATTTTAGGAATAATAAGTTTGTTGTCTACTGCGCCGATTCCAATCATTTTCTCTCTTTATTTTAATATCTTTCCTATATCAACTTTAATGCTTTTACTAACTATTCCTTTTAATTTTTTTTGTTTTAGCCAAGCCAAAAATCAAAATTATCATTCTTACACTCTTGAAAGTTCAGAATTTATTCTCTGGCCAATTTTAATTCTAATTGGTGAAATCATAATATGATAGAATTTCTTCTTATCAATAAGGTCTTAATATTTCTAATTAACGCTATAGCACTTTGGCTGGCTCTTTTAGTTTATAAAAATAATCCTAAAGGAAAAACCAATAAATTATTTATTTTAATGACAGTTTCAATGCTTTTTTGGGTTAACTTTTCTTATTTTGCAAGATTTGTAGGGCAAGATCAAATTTATCAATCTCTATCGTTTATCAAAATTGCCTGGTTCGTCACTCCTTTATTTTTTTTGTTCCTTTCATTAGTCGCAGTTCATATTATTCAAGAAGAAAAGAAATATCATTTCTTAAATAAAATCGTTTTATTTTTAGGAATAATCATTGCCTTTATCACTGGATTTACTAATTTAGTTATTGAGGGAATAAAATTTGAAAATGGAAACCTGATAGTAATATACGGAAAAGGAATGATGTGGTTTCTTGCGATAGGACTTTTTTTAATGTCCGCCGCTTTATATCCATTGTTTAAAAAATATTTCAAATCTTTAGAAAAGGAAAGAAAGAAAATTGAATTTTTCTTGCTTGGAATTTTTATATTTTATTTAGCCAATATTATTTTCAATATTGCTCTTCCTATTAAATTCAAGGTCTCCCAATACTACTATATAGGTGACTATTCCACGATTTTTCTTTTAGGTTTTACTGCTTATGCTATTGTCAGGCACGAACTTTTTGGAATTAAGGTTGTTTTAACTACTCTTTTTGTTACCCTAATTGCTATTCTGCTTTTGCTGGATATTATAGTTTTCACTCCAGAACTTCTTATTCAACTTTTTAAAGGTTTGATTTTAGCATTCTTCCTCTACTTTGGATATTTATTAGTTAAGAGTGTTTTAGGGGAAATTGAAAGAAGAAAGGAGTTGGAAAGATTAACTATTCAATTAGAAGAAGCCAATGTTAATCTTGAAAGACTGAGTCAATCAAAAACCGAGTTTATTTCTATGGCTTCGCATCAGTTGAGAACCCCGTTAACATCTATTAAGGGCTATAGCACAATGCTTTTGGAAGGAAGCTATGGAAAGTTTGAGAAAAAAGGAGAGAGAGTGCTAAAAAATATTTTAACTTCTACTGACCGGTTAATTAAAATCATCAATGATTTATTGAATATTTCTCGAATTGAATTAGGAAAATTGGAATTAGAAAAAACACCTGCTCAGATTAAAGAAATTATTGACAGTGTTTATAAGGAGATGAAACCAAAAGCTCAGGAAAAGAATCTTAAACTTATTTGGCAGAAGCCAATAAAATCTTTACCTGAAATCAATATAGATATTTTGAAAATAAGACAGGTTATCTTGAATATTGTGGATAATGCCATTAAGTATACTGATAAAGGGAATATAACTATTAAAATCCAAAATCTAACATCCAAAATCCAAATTGTAATTTCTGATACTGGCAGAGGATTTACCAAAGAAGAAAAAAATCGTGTTTTTGAATTATTTGTTAGAGGTCGAGCAGGTATAGATACTTTTGTTGAGGGAACAGGGATTGGTCTTAATGTTGCCAGAAAATTTGTTGAACTCCACGACGGCAAAGTCCAAGCCGAATCCGAGGGCAAGGGCAAAGGCGCCACTTTCTATATTGAACTGCCGGTGGAGTAATCTTGTTGCTTGGCGAAGCCAAGCACAAAAATATGTATATTATTAAATCAAAAGATTTTATTTTGAGGCCTTTTAAAAAAAGCGATGAGAAATCATTAGCTCAAAATATAAATAATAAAAAAAATCTATAGAAATACTCTTGAAATTTCTTATCCTTATATCTTAAAAGATGCTAAAGAATGGATAACAGAAGATTTAAAGGAACAAAAAAAGAAAAAACCGACAATGATTAATTTTGTGATTGATATAAATGGCGAAGTTGTTGGTTCAGTTAGTTTTTCTAAAATCAAAGAATATAAAGCTGAATTGGGTTATTGGCTAGCCGAGAAATATTGGAACAAAGGCATAATAACAGAGGCAGTGAAGTTGGCAACAAAGTTTGGATTTAAAAAACTAAAATTAAAAAGAATTTATATTCCCACTTTTTCCTTTAATAAGGCTTCTATGCGCGTGACAGAGAAGAACGATTACAAACTTGAAGGCGTTTTAAGAAAGAATGTAAAAAAAGATAATAAATTTATTGATGAATATATTTTTGCTAAAATTAAGTAAAATAGATTTATGAAAATATTTATTTCACATAAGTTTCGCGGAGTAAATAAAAAAAGTCTAAGAAAAAAATTAGAGAAAATTTCTTTTGTACTTGAAAAATCAGAGCATAAGACATTTATTTTTTTTCGAGATAAAAAAAACTGGGAAGAAAGAGAATTTCCATCTGGACAAGTAATTCTTGAGGCATTTTCACAAATTAAAAAATGTGATATTCTTTTTGGTTTTATTGATAACCAAAAGATGAGCGAAAGCATGCTTTTAGAAATTGGTTTTGCCAAGGCCTTAAATAAAAAGATAGTTCTGTTGATTTCTAAAAAATGCTCTTTCCCGACCTTAGAAGCTGTTTCTGACCGAGTGATTAAATTTGATGATATAAAGCAAATTGATAAAGAATTACTTAGAATCAAAGTTTAGGCTTGAGTTGAGAGAAGTTTTTAATTCAAAATAAGGAGTAGTGGTTTTATATCTGCTCTTTTTTTATTAAAATTAGAGATGTTTTGTATAAGCTTGTTTTTTAGGTAAAAAAATGATACTTTTAAATTAGTGAATTATGAATAATAAAGAATTTGAAGTTTGTGTCAGGGCTATAATTCAATACCAGAACAAGATTTTAGTTTGCAAGCATAAAGAAAAAGATTATTATTTCTTTCCCGGCGGACATATTAATTTTGGTGAAAGCGCGAAAGAAACACTTTTGCGTGAGATGAAGGAAGAATTAGATTTACTGCCCGATAAATGTAAATTTATCGGTGCAGTAGAGAATTTTTTTGTTGAAGATAATGAAAATCATCATGAAATTAATTTAGTTTTTGGCACAGAGGTTGAAAAAATAAATGCCGAGAGTAAAGAAAATCATATAAGTTTTGTTTTAATGGATAGAAATCAATTTTCGCAAGAAAATATTTTACCAATTGCCTTAAAGAAAGCAATTTTAAAATGGCTAAAAGATAAAAAAATATTCTGGGCAAGCCAGATTTATAATCAATCAATTTTATAGCGTGAAAAAGCAATATTCTAAAAATTTAGAGAAAAAGTGGCAGAGGTTTTGGGAGAAAGAAAAAATTTACAAATTTAATCCTCAAAAAAAAGGAAAGATTTTTTCCATTGATACTCCGCCTCCTACAGTTAGTGGTAAAATGCATTTAGACATAGTTTCGAGAATATTGAGGTCAAACCTCAATATTCTTTTATACCATAAGGACAAAAACCGAAATCGTCATTGACAAAATCTATTGGGCTTGATAGATTAGGAATAGTGTCTTTTTAACAATATAGCATTTTTTCAATAAAATATGGATTGAATGAATCTCGGATAACTTAATTTGTTTGTCAAAATATCAAAAGTTTGGTAGATAAATTAGGCTATCCGAGAGAACAAAATAGCGAGAACCTCGGGTAGATCCGTTGAACGAAAAGGAGGAAAAAGAAAAAATGAATGACAAGAAAGAGAAAATAGTTAAAGTAGGAGTAATCGTTGCTTTATTAATGGCAGCGATGGCAAGTGTATCAGTGATGCCGATTCAGGCAGCAAACGGTCAAATAATGAACAAGCCAGTCTATGGAACATTCACGGTTAGTCAGGAATTTGGAGTATATAACCCAACATATGGATGGCATACAGGAATAGATATTGTTCCTAAATACTATTATTGGGTTTTTGCTCCCTTAGATGGCAAAATTGAAGCAACCGGCTATGACTGGAGGGCTGGCGACTACATTGTGATTTCCCATATACCCGGTGATTCAAATCAGTATCGTGGATATTATCCTTCGGAAGTATGGACAAAATACTACCATCTAGATGGAATTTTCGTTGAACAGGGAGAACGAGTTACGCGGGGACAAGTGATTGGACATATCGGAGACACAGGTACTTGGTGCACTGGCACGCATCTTCATTTTGAAATCCGAGAAAATGGAAGATATGGAACAGCTGTGAATCCTCGAGAATATATCAGATTTGGTGACGGAAAAGATATCTGGTGAACATAGAAAGATTCCTCTGGGGGTCAAAAGATTAAAAAAGATAAAAGGGGCAGATTCTTTAATTACTGCTCCTCTTTTTATTTTGGGCTTATTTGGTTTATTTAATTGTGATTATCCAAATCTCACCTCCTCGAGCGAAAGCTATGTTTTTACCGTCAGGACTCCAAGAAGGATTAAAATCATCCATTTTATCCGTAGTTAATTGTGTTTCGTTGCTTCCATCACTATTCATTATCCAAATATCACTATTTGTTTCACCTTCGCTCCAAATATTCATACCGTTAGTGTTGTTTTTGAATAGGCTAAAAACTATCTTTTTCCCGTCAGGGCTCCAAGAAGAATCTCTAGCGTTTGCTTCAGATTCAGTCAATTTTTTTTGATTACTTCCATTACTATCCATTGTCCAGACCTGACAAGGCCCATTACATAAATTAAAGAGTATTTTGTTACCATCAGGACTCCAAGAGCTTTTCTTTATTGTTGACCACCAAAAAAGTCTTTCATTTTCTTCTATTTTTTTTAATGGTTTTTTATTAGTTCTGTCACTATTTATTATCCAGAGATCATAAGAAAGAGTATGACCTACGCTTCCAATATGTTCAAGTTTTAATGGAGTAGCTTCAAAAATTATTTTATTTCCATCAGGGCTCCACGAAGGATTTCTCTTACCCCTTAAATCTTTAATTAAGCGTCTTTGATTCTCTCCATCACTGTCCATAATACATAAATCAATGGCATTATCTTCTAACGAAACATAAACTATTTTTTTACCATCAGAGGAAAAAGATGAATTGATCGCACTCTCTTCTGGCTTAGTTAACCTCTTCTGATTACTGCCATCGCTGTCCATTATCCAAAGGTTGGATTTCCTGTCCCATTCTTCGCCTTCGCCGAACCTTTTAATTCGTTCTCCTTCTCTATTAGATACATAAACTATTGTTTTACCATCAGGACTCCAAGAAGGATCAGAATCATCTCCCTCAGGCCCTGTTAATCTTTTTTGATTGCTTCCGTCGTTATCCATTATCCAAATATCAAAACTTCTTTTTTTGTGATGGTCATAGTCAGAGTGAGTTACGAATACTATTTTACCGCCATCAGGGCTCCAAGAAAAACCATAAACTCCTGCTCGAAGATTGGTTAATTGTTGTTCTTTAAGGTTAACTTCTTTCTTTTCTTCTGGCTTTTTAATCTCTCTAAAAAAATAGGAGCTTGATCCAAGGATAAGAGAAATTAAAATAACTCCAAAAACTAATCTTAGATATTTTTCTTTCTTGATTTTTTCCATATTAATTAACTCTATCAAAGAAAAATGGTCTGGTCAAATTTTTATTTTTCATTACCAAATCCCCAATCATCTGAGAATGATGAAAAATTGTTGTTGCTATTTTACGATAAATCGGCTAAAATTTAATGAGACGGTCTTAATATATGAGGAAACATTATCCAAAAAATTTGAAAAAGTGGCAGAGGTTTTGGGAGAAAGAAAAAATTTACAAATTTAATCCTCAAAAAAAAGGAAAGATTTTTTCCATTGATACTCCGCCTCCTACAGTTAGTGGTAAAATGCATTTAGGTCATGCTTTTTCTTACACTCATTTAGATATAATAGCCAGATATCAGAGAATGAAAGGAAAAAATGTTTTTTATCCTTTTGGCACTGACGATAATGGTTTGCCAACAGAAAAATTAGTAGAAAAAGAGAATAAAGTTAGCATTTTCAATATGAAAAGGCAGGATTTTGTAAAATTGTGCCAAAAAACCTTAAAGAGAATAAAACCTTCTTTTGTTCAGGACTGGAAAGACATTGGAATGTCTTGTGATTTTGATCTTGGTTATTCCACTATTGATAAAGAAGTTCAGAAGCTAAGCCAGAGATTTTTTATTGAACTTTATGAAAAGAAAAGAATTTACCAAAAAGAGACACCAACTCTTTGGTGTCCTCAATGCCGAACAGCAATTGCTCAAGCAGATTTGGAGAATAAGGAAACTGAAACAGTGTTTAATGATATTATTTTTAAATTAGAAAATGGAAAAGAGATTCTCATTGCCACAACACGCCCTGAACTTTTATCAAGCTGTGTAGCAATCTTTATTCATCCGAGTGATAAAAGATATAAAAATCTTATTGGTAAAACAGCAGTTGTTCCAATTTTTAAACAAAAAGTAAAAATTTACAATGATAAAGGTGTAGATCCTAAAAAAGGAACAGGTGTTGTAATGTGCTGCACTTTTGGAGATACAACTGATATTGAATGGTATTTTGTCCATCATTTGCCGCTTAAGATTTCAATAAATCAAGACGGAACAATGACGAAAATCGCTGGTCCTTTTCAAGGGTTAAAAATCAAAGAAGCCCGTCAGAGAATTATTGAGGAGTTAAAAAAACAAGGATTTATTCGTAGCCAGAAAAAGATAAAGCATTTTGTAAATGTTCACGAAAGATGTAATGCAGAAATTGAAATTCTTAATACATCTCAGTGGTTTATTAAGTATTTAGATTTCAAGAAAGATTTTCTGAAAATGGGCAGACAAATAGAATGGTATCCTGATTTTATGCGAAAACGTTATGAGAATTGGGTTTCAGGGCTTCGTTGGGATTGGTGCATATCACGTCAGAGATATTTTGGTATTCCTTTTCCTGTTTGGTATTGCCAGAAATGCGGTGAAATAAGGCTAGCCAGAATTTCAGATTTGCCAGTTGATCCTCTTTATTCCAAACCGAAAACAAGATGTTCTTGCGGTAGTAATAGGTTTATTCCTGAAACAGATATTTTAGATACTTGGGCAACAAGTTCTTTAACTCCCAAAATAACCATTGATTTAGTTAAGGATGAAAAAACAAAAAAGAAACTATTTCCAATGTCTCTTCGTCCTCAAGCCCATGATATTATTAATTTTTGGCTTTTTTATACAATTGCTCGTTCAAAACTTCATTTTAATAAAATTCCCTGGAAAGAAGTAACAATTTCTGGTTTTGTTTTAGATCCTAAAGGAGAAAAAATGTCAAAGAGTAAAGGGAATGTAGTGGCGCCTCAAGAAGTAATTGAAAAGTATGGAGTTGATGTTTTAAGGCATTGGACAGCCAAAGCAAGTTTAGGTGAGGATTTACGTTGGAATGAGGAAGAAATAAAAGCAAGCAAGAGAACTGTTATCAAAATTTGGAACGCTTTTCGATTCTCCTTTATGCATTTAGAAAGCTTCAAAAAAAACAATTTAATTATTAGTAATTTAGAGGATGAAGATAGATGGATATTACATCTTCTTGAGATGACTATTAAGGATTATAAAGTTTATTTTGAAAAGTATCAATTTAAAAAAAGTAGGGAAACCATTGATAATTTCTTTTGGAAAAACTTCTGCGATAATTACTTAGAGATTGTAAAACCGAGACTTTACAATAATGATGTTTTAAAAGAATCAAAAGAAGCGGCAAAATACACTCTTTATCTTTGCCTGTTTTCTATTATTAAACTTTATGCCCCGTTTATGCCTTATATCACTGAAGAAGTTTATCAAACTTTTTTTAGAAGACTAGAAAAAGAAAAAAGCATTCATCTAACTTTACTTCCAACAATCAATCGGAATTTAGTCAATCCAAAAATTAAAGAGAAATTCGATAATGTTATTGGAATTATTGGTGCAATCAGAAAATACAAGAGTGAAAAAAAGGTTTCAATCAGAAAAGAGGTGAATAAATTATTTATTAAAAGTAAAAATAAAGAAATTAAAAAATACTTTAATCTTATAAAATCAGTTATGAATATAAAATCAATTAAGATGAAAGATAAAAATGTATCTGGTTATTTTGAAGTTAATTCTTCTATAAAAATCAAAATAATATGATCATTAAAAAAAAGTTTTGTGTTTTTAGGTTTTATTTCGGCGGCGAGAATACCCCGCTGCAAGCAGTAGGGATGAAAGCCGCCGAAAGAACTTGCCCGAAGGGATACCACGTCCTTTAGGGTGGGGTAGTTCATTTTTTATGTTATACTAAAACAATAAACTTATGCCTAAGATACTTTTAATTGAAGACGAGCAAATTTTATCTGAGATGTATATAGATAAATTTTCTGAAGCAAAGTTTGAAGTAATTTCAGCTTTTGACGCTGAAAGCGGTTTAAAAATAGCCCAGAAAGAAAAGCCAGATTTAATTGTTTTAGATATTATTTTACCTAAAAACGATGGCATTTCTTTTTTAGAGAATTTAAGAAAAAACAAAGAAACATCTTCAATGTTAGTTGTTGTTTTATCTAATTATGATAATCCTAAGGCAAAGAAAGAGGCACGAAGATTAGGAGCTATGGATTATTTAATAAAAACCGATTTTACGCCAACTGGATTGACTAAAAAAATAAAAGAATATTTACCCAGTTAAAAAAGGACTAAAACGCGGCTTTGGACATTTTGATTAAGGCAAAAAATGCCTTTTTTTATTATAAATTTTAAGTTAGTATAAAATTATGATAAAGGATTCAATCAAAAAATTTATTCCTGTTTTTTTACTTGATTTTTATCACTTTTCTTTAGCTGGTTTAGGTGCTTTTCTGTATGGCTTTCCTGCTAAAAAAATTAAAGTTATTGGAGTTACTGGCACTAATGGAAAAACAACAGTGGTTAGTTTAGCAGCCAAGATTTTGGAAGAAACCGGCTACAAAGTTGCTTCTATCTCCTCAATTAAATTTAAGCTTGGCGAAAAAGAATGGAAAAATGACTTAAAAATGACAATGCCCGGCCGTTTGAAATTACAAAAGTTTTTGAGGCAGGCCGTAAAGGCAGGATGCCGGTATGTTGTTTTAGAGGTGACTTCTGAAGGAATAAAACAACACCGCCATCGTTTTATTGATTTTGATACAGCTGTTTTTACTAATTTAACACCAGAGCATATAGAAAGCCATGGGTCCTTTGAAAAGTATAAAGAAGCCAAGGGAAAGCTTTTTCAAGCCACAAAAAATATCCATATCATTAATTTAGATGACAAAAATGCTGAATACTTTTTGAAATTTCCAGCCAGAAAAAAATATACTTATGGATTAGAAAAAGGAGATATCAATACTAAAAATACCCAATTTAAGCTTAATTTGTTTGGGGAATTCAATATCTATAATTCGCTGGCAGCAATTTGTATAGGATTATCGCAGGGAGTTGATTTAGAAACCAGCCAGAATGCTTTAGAAAAAATAAAAGCAATTCCCGGCAGAATGGAAAAAGTAATAGGGGAGCCATTTACCCCGCACCTTTTGCGGACTGCACCTCGTGCAAAAAAGCAAAATATGTCCGCAAAAGGTGCGGGGTTTACAGTCATAGTGGATTACGCTCATACACCGGATGCTTTAGAAAATGTTTATAAAACTATTCAAGGATCAATGGTCAATAGTCAAGAGTCAAAAGTTATATGTGTTCTCGGCTCTGCTGGCGGCGGAAGGGATAAATGGAAAAGACCAGAAATGGGGAAAATTGCTGGCAAGTATTGCGATGAAATTATTTTAACCAACGAAGACCCTTATGATGAAAATCCGCTTAAAATTTTAAAAGAAATTGAAAATGGCATTCGCACTAATTCGCGTTTAGATTCGCGTAGATTTACTTCTATTCATAAGATTTTAGATAGAAGAGAAGCAATCAAAAAAGCCCTGACCTTGGCAAAATTCGGGGATATAGTAATTATCACTGGCAAGGGTTGCGAACCCTGGATGTGTGTGGCTGATGGCAAAAAAATACCCTGGGACGATAGACAGATAGTAAAAGAAGAACTTAGAGCACATAAATAAAAATTTATGTGCTCTGATTTCAAAAATTAAAATTATGATAAACAAAAAAGATTTTATAAAGATAAGTGATTATCTTTGGGAAATTCCTAAAAGTTTCAGTCAGTCCACCAGCCGGCGGATGCGAGTGCCTGCTCGAATTTATGCTTCGGAAAAAATTCTGGAAGATATTTTCAGAGACAGATCTATTTCTCAATTGATAAATGGAACAACCCTGCCAGGAATTGTAAGGCATGGAATTGCTATGCCTGATTGCCATGAAGGTTATGCGGTTCCCATTGGTTTTGTCGGAGCGATTAAAATACCAGAAGGAGTTATTTCACCTGGTGCTTGCGGTTTTGACATTAATTGCGGGATGCGATTGTTAAAATCAGAACATAAAGAAAAAGAAATCAAACCTTATTTAGATGAATTGGCAACAGGAATTCAAAAACAAGTTCCCTCTGGTTTAGGCAGAGGAAGGCAAATAAAACTTTCAATTAAAGAAATTGATAAAATTTTAGAAAAAGGAGTGCCGGGATTAGTAGAAAAAGGATACGGCGAAAAAGAAGATGTAATAAATTGCGAAGCAAATGGTAAATTAGATTGGGCAGATGCTTTTGTTGTTTCAGATTATGCTAAGAATCGGGGCAGGGACCAAGTTGGGACTCTTGGAAGCGGAAATCATTTTTTAGAAGTCCAAAAAGTAGATGAAATTTTTGATGAGGAAGTAGCTAAAGTTTTTGGGTTATTTAAAAATCAAGTTGTGATAATGATTCATACTGGAAGCCGAGGCCTTGGCCATCAAGTTTGCACTGATTATTTAAAAACAATGATTCCAGCTATGCAGAAATACAATATTAAAGTCCCGGATAAAGAATTTGCTTGTGTACCTTTTAGTTCATCAGAAGGTCAAAGATATTTTAAAGCCATGGCTTCTGCTGCTAATTATGCTTGGGCAAACAGGCAAATGATTGTTTATTATACTCGTCTTGCATGGAAAAAAGTTTTGGGCAAAAAAAAGAGATTAGAATTATTATATGATGTGGCTCATAATATTATTAAAAAAGAAACATATAAAATTGATGGCGCGGAAGTAAAGCTTGCTGTTCATCGCAAGGGAGCTACTCGGGCTTTTCCGCCGGGCCATCCGGAAATCCCAGAGAAATATCGCTTAGTTGGCCAGCCGGTTTTAATTCCTGGCTCAATGGGAACAGCTTCTTATGTTTTAAATGGCCAGAAAACAGGGGAGGAAGCATTTTATTCTACCAGTCATGGTGCTGGACGAACAATGTCTCGCCATCAAGCAGTAAGGCAAATTTCTGGACAAAAAGTCATAAACGAGCTAAAATCAAAAGGTATTATTGTAAAATGCCGGTCAGATAGAGGAATTGCTGAAGAAGCGCCAATGGCTTATAAAAATATTGATGAAATAGTAGAAATTGTTCACAGAGCTGGTCTTTCAAAGAAAGTTGCTAAACTGGTGCCATTAGCTGTTATCAAAGGAGAATGAAAAAGAAGAAAATGCCAAAATCAATTCGAAAACATATTCGCAAAGAAAAATCTCGCATTCGGCGAGAAGTTTTTGATATAAAGCAACAAGAAAAACAGATGGATGAACTATACAAAAAGTTTTCAAGCAAATCAAAAAATTAAAATTATGTGGATAACTTTTTTGACAAATAGTTTTTAGTTTAGTATAAAGAAATCAGCACGTTAGTGTTTTAGGAGGTGGAATACGGGTTGCCCAATAGGAGCAAAAAAGGAACTCGCTGGCGGGTTTGAGACAATATTTGCTATTGCGGGATAATACGAAGCAAGAGTATAACAAAGAATCCGCTGACACGATTCCCGGCAGTGGATTGACCAACAAGACCAAATTTCATTTTCCCAATTAAGAGGGGGGCATTCTTTTTTTTCGTCCTCCTATTTTTATTTCATTTTGAAATCCAACTGGCTAAAAAGCCAGTTTTTTGATAAGATAAATTTGTGAAAAAATATTCTTCTAAGCAAGCTAAAAAAGGAAAATTGGCATATCGAACACCTTCAAAATTTATCTATAAAAAGTTTAAGCAAATTTCTAAAGAGAAAAATAAGAAGAAATAAAAGAGATATTTAAAGAAATTTAACCATATAAGTGTCTTTTAATTTATATCCTGCTTTGCGAAAGAAATCTCTTACTCCAATTCCTGAGATCACAGTAATTTTAGATAGTTTAAATTTCTCTTTTGTGATTTTTTCTGCTTCTCTGATGAGTTTTTTACCAAGTCCTTTATGTTGAGCCGCCATTAAATCTATTGAGGTTGAACCTCGATAGATTGGTATCATTTGTCCATAAGTGTGAAGCTCCCTGATAATAGCAGAATTTTTTAAAGCCAAAATAGAATACCGAGACCCGACCCCGGGTCTGGGAGCCCGAGGTCGGGTCTCGGTGCTACTTTGAAGGGGGATACGGAGACGTAATAAACTATAAAGTTTTGTTCTGTTTTTATTTTCAAAACTCAAAAATATTTCTTTGCTATTTGACGCTTCATAGTCCTGGCTGAATAAATAGATTTTTTCTTTTGGATTGTATTTTTCTTTTACTTCTCTACATCTTATACAATGACAGGTTGAGCCTCTTTTCTTCATCTCTTTTTGAACCACTTGTCTTAGATTAGAAATTTTACTGCCAGATTCAATATGATAAGCAGGTATGTCTCTAAATAATCGAGCTGTCCGAACCCAATATGGCAATATTTCTTTTATTTGAATTAAAAGATTGATTAACTGTTTATCAGAATACGACTTATACTTACCTTGCTTCCAAAGTTGGTAAAGTTTTGTATTTTTACAAACAACACAAGGATAAATTTTTAACCAGTCCGGCTTGAAATCCGGATTCTGAAAAATTTCTTTAAGAGATGAAAAGTCCTTTTTTGGATTAGAGCCAGGCAAATTTGGCATTATTTGATACATTATTTTAAACCCGGTCTCTTTTAAGAGCTTCGTTGCCTTTATAGTTTCTTTTACAGAATGGCCTCTCTGGCATTTTTCTAAAATGTTATCGTATGTGGTCTGTACTCCCAATTCTACCATTGTTATTCCCAACTTTCTTAAATTAAGAATTTCCTTCTCATTAATTAAATCAGGTCTTGTTTCTATGCTTATTCCAACAATCCTATGTTTTGCTTTTTCGTTCTTCTTTTGCTCTTTTTCTAAAGATTTAATTTTTCGCGTAGTTTTGCGTTCATTTTCGCGTTGTTCTGCGTTACACGCTGCGAAGCAGCGTGTAATAAACCAAGATTGGTATTTCTTTGGATAGGCAGTCCAGCTTCCACCGATTATTCTCAATTCAATTTTATCTGTTGGATGGCCTTGAATTTCCAAACTTCTAATTCTGTCTATAACTTGAAGATATGGATTAAATTTGTTTCTTTTTGCTCTTTCTACTGCTGGTTCTCCAGAAAGATAGCTTTTGGGCAGGCCTTTTTCTTGAGGGCAATAAATACATTTTCCCGGACAGGGATAGGACTTAGTTAAAACCGAGACCACTACTACTCCAGACAAACTCCTAATTTTTCTTTTTCTCAAGAGTTCTTCTAAAATTTCGTTCTTTTTGAGCCCTTTATTTTTTACTAAATTATGGTATGCTTTAAGTAGTTCAACATTAGAAGGACAGGAAATTTTGTATCTCTTGGCTATTTTTCTTTTAATCACAGCCAAGCCCTCCAAAGTTTTAACTTTATTTCTTAGCAGTTTTTTGATTATTAATTTCTCGATCTCCATACAAAGGGCCTAAAACTCGAGGTTAGTCCCTAAAATTACTATAACTTAATTGTCTTTATGCTTCAACTTACCTGGCTAAGATTTTGTCCCTGTGATTTAATGGATAGAATAGAGACCTCCGGAGTCTCAAATGTAGGTTCGATTCCTACCAGGGGCATGTATAAAATAGTACTTAAAATTAAGAAAAAGAGGTGATAAAAATGGGAATGCAGTATCCTATAATTGGTAGGCTGATTTCATTAGAACTTTTAAAAAGAAAGATAGACTATACTACTCTCTTTTCTTTGGTAGGGAGCAGGATGAAAAAGGATTATTATGAGTTAGAGTTTAACGAAGAAATTTTCAGTAATGCCCTGGGCGAACTCGGAATAAAGAAGTTAGTTACTTGTGATATCGATGAGGAAAAAGGAGAGTTTCTGTGGAGATTAACAGAGAAAGGAAACAAGATGGTTCGAGAAAAAACAAGAAAAGCCAAAGAGAATAGAGAAGCGATAGAGAAAAACACAAAAGATAATTAAAGGGAGATTTCTCCCTATTTTTTATACTTGAAAAAAATGGGTTTTATGGTAGAATTAAAAATATGAAAGTATCTATCTTGTTTAGTGGTGGGAAGGATTCTTGTTTAGCAGCGGTTTTACTATCAAAGTTTTTTGAAGTAGAATTGGTTACTTGTAGTTTTGGGATTTTATCAAACTGGAAAAAAGCAGAAGAGGTGGCTAAGAAATTAGGTTTTTCCTTCAACGAGCTCAAGACAAGCTCTTTTAAGGTCTTAAAGTTAGATAAAAAAATTTTAGAAGAAGCGGCAGAAAAAATAATTCAAGATAGCTTCCCGGCGAATGGGATAAAATACATTCATCAAAAAGCATTAGAAACATTGGCTGAACAGACAGAGCTTATTGCCGATGGTATTCGAAGAGACGATAGAGTACCGGTTCTTTCTTTAGCAGAAGTTAAACATCTTGAGGATAAATTCAATATTCATTATATTCAGCCGTTAATGGGCTATAGCCGAAAAACAATTAACATTTTAGTAGATAAATTTTTTAAAATTAAGGAATACAAAAGCACTGATTTTGTAGGTGCAGAATACGAATTTGAATTAAGGGAATACATTAAAAAAAAATATGGTGCTGGGAAAATCAAAGAAATTTTTCCTCAAAACCATACCCAATCAATAGTAGTAGATATAAAAGAAAAAATCTGTTAGAATAAAAATATATGAAGCATAAAATTGCCGTGTCAGGCGCAGCTCAAACGAGCATTTGCTCAAAGAACGCTGAAAAATTGGCGAAAGAGATAGGTAAGGAAATTGCTAAGCAAGGATGTATTTTAGTGACCGGAGCCACTACCGGCATACCTTATTTTTCTGTACAAGGATTAGAAGAAGAAGGTGGGATTAGTGTTGGTTTTTCACCTGCTGCTTCTGAAACAGCGCATAGAAAGAAATACCGTCTTCCGAGGATTTCTGATATTATTGTCCATACCGGCTTTGGCTATGCTGGCAGGAATCTTTTAATGACCAGAGCTGCAGACGCTGTAATTATAATTTGCGGCAGAATGGGAACCTTAAATGAATTCACTATTGCTTTTGAAGATCAAAAACCGATTGGTGTTTTAGAAGGCACTGGTGGAACAGCAGATATTATAAAAGATTTAATTAAGTTCCCTCATAGAGGAAAAATAAGAATTGTTTTTGAAAAAGATCCTAAGAAATTAGTGGAAAAATTAATTAGATTAATAAAAAATTCAAAATAACCCCCCACCACTTTTTATGTTTTATGTATATCTTTTGAAAAGCAAAAAAGATAAAAAGTTTTATATTGGATTAACCTCGAATCTAAAAAGAAGATTTAAAGAACATAATAATGGGTATACAAGATCTACAAAGGGCAGAAGGCCATTTGATATAATATACTATGAGGCATATCTAAATTTTGAAGATGCGAAAACAAGAGAATCAAGATTAAAGAAATTCAAGAATTCATATACAGAGTTAAAAAAGAGAATACCCCGTAGCTTAAAAGAAGTATAAAAAGTGGTGGGGGGAAAGGTCGAAAAAGTAGATATTAGATTTTTGATGTTGGATAATAGAAATTAAATCTAATATCTATAATCTATTATCTAATATCTAATTCTAAATTTATGCCAGAAAATAATCCTCCAGAAGAAGGAAAATTAATAGGGAAAATTAGTCATTATTTTGGAAATATTGCTGTAGCGGTAATTGAATTATCTGGTCCTCTTAAAGTAGGAGATGAAATTAGAATTGTCGGCGGCGAAGAAACTGATTTTAATCAGACCGTTGATTCGATGGAATTTGAACATAAAAAAATTGATAAAGCGAAAAAAGGAGATAGTATTGGACTGAAAGTAAATGAGAAAATCAGGGAGGGCTATAAAGTATATAAAGTTTAAATCTGAATAGTTGTGCTTAGCTAAACTAAGCACAAAAGCTAAGCGCAAAAACAGAAAAGGGAAGAAAAAAATGAACAAGAAAATTAGAGTTCATCTTTTTATCAGTGGTAGAGTGCAAGGAGTATTTTTTCGAGAAAACACCCGGAGAAAAGCTGAAAAGTTAGAACTAAATGGCTGGGTTAGAAATTTACCTGATGGTAGAGTGGAAATCATTTTAGAGGGAGATGAAGAAAAAGTTAAAAAGATGATTAAATGGACAAAAAAAGGTCCCATTATTGCTAAAGTTGATGAAGTTGAGATTGAAGAAAAAGAATATGAAAACGAATTTAAAGATTTTAAGATAGAATATTAATATGTCTTTTTCAACTATTATTTTAATATATCTATTTTTATTCTTATTGTGTTTTGTTTTTACATTGAGGTATAAAGCCCGCATATCTAAACATGACGGTGATTTCCCCGAGACCTTAATGAAAACTTTTGTTATTTTTGTGTATTTAGGATTAGCAGTAGCAGTAGGAGTATTTCTTTCCTTGCCATTTTTAATCTCTCAAGGCCAGCAAATTACTCGATCGCTGGATTTATCATTTAATATTGCCTCTTTAGTAGATAGTTTCACAGATTTGTTAGAGTTTAAATAAAATGCGAAATTTTCTAAAAGCTTTGGCTGTCTTTGTAGGAACTATAATTGGAGTAGGAATTTTCGGCTTGCCTTATGTTGCTTCAAAGGCAGGTTTTTTTATTGTCTTTTTTTATTTTTTACTGATTTTAGGAATAGTAATCACTATTCATTTAATTTATGGAAAAATTTGTTTAGGGACAAAGGGACTGCACCGTCTGCCTGGTTATGTGAATAAATATCTTGGAGCTGGCTGGAAAAATTTATCTTTTTTGCTTATTTGGACGGGTCTTACCGGCGCCTCCTTGGCTTATTTAATTGTTGGCGGAGAGTTTTTGAAATTTCTTTTTGCTCCTTATTTCGGCGGCAGCAATTTAATTTATACTCTAATATTTTTTAGTGCTGGCAGTTATCTGATTTTTCGAGGAATTAAGAGTATATCCCAAATTGAACTTTCTCTTTTATTTATTTTTTTTGCTATTTTAATTATTTTTTTTCTAAAAGCCCTGCCTTTTATTAACATTGATTACTTAAAAACAATTGATTGGAAGTTCTTAACTTTTCCTTACGGCGTCATTCTTTTCTCTCTATGCGGTTTGGCCATGATACCGGAGCTTAAAGAAATATTAGGAGAAGATAGACAGAAATTAAATAAAGTTATAATTTCTGGGATTTTGATTGCAGCTATTGCTTATCTATTTTTTGTTTTTATCATTTTTGGAACTTGCGGAGTTCATACTTCAGAAGAAGCCATTTCTGGTTTTGCTTTCACCTTGGGTGATGGCATTATTGGATTGGGTTTTATTTTTGGAATTATTGCTTGCTTTACTTCCTTTCTTACTTTGGGTTTGACTCTAAAAAAAGTTTTTTGGTATGATTTTGGATTATCCAAACATCTTTCCTGGTTTATTGCCTGTTTTTTACCTTTAGTTTTATTTTTAATAGGTATACGGGAATTTATTGATGTTATTGGTATCACTGGCGCCTTTGCTCTTGGGGGAGAAGGAATTATTGTTGTTTTTCTTTATAAGGCCTTTTTGAAAAAGAAATTTTCTAAGAAAATGAATCCATTATTATACTTTCTGCCCTTATTTTTTATCTTAGGATTTGGCTTAGAAATTTTCTATTTCATATTTACTAAATAAATCTTATGAAATTTATAGCTGATTTTCATCTTCATTCTAAATATTCAAGAGCGACCAGCCCGCAAATGGATTTAGAGAATATGGCTCAATGGGCGAAAATAAAAGGTATAGATATTTTAGGGACCGGTGATTTCACCCACCCGGAATGGTTCAAAGAACTGAAAGAAAAATTAGAACCAGCAGAACCAGGACTTTTTAAATTAAAAAACAGTGATTCTGAAACTCGTTTTATTTTAACCGCTGAAATTAGTTGTATTTACTCAAAAGGCGGAAAGGTTAGAAAAATTCACATTGTGGTTTTTGCTCCTTCTTTGGAAATCGTAGAAAAAATCAATACTCAATTGGGATGGATTGGCAATTTGAAAGCCGATGGTAGACCAATTTTGGGATTGGATGCTAAGGAATTAGCAAAGATTGTTTTAAGTATTTCAAAAGATTGCTTGATTGTACCTGCTCATTGTATGACCCCATGGTTCGGCATCTTTGGTTCTAAGTCAGGGTTTGATTCTATTGAAGAATGCTTTGAAGATTATTCAAAACATATTTATGCAATAGAAAGTGGTTTAAGCGCGGACCCAGCAATGCTTTGGCGAATACCTGATGGCCGAAAGCTTACTATAATCTCAAACAGTGACGCGCATAGTCCAGCTAAGCTTGGAAGGGAAGCAAATGTTTTTGAAGGCGAGGAATTAAGTTATAATTTGATAGTTCAGGCAATAAAAGCCGGGGGAGGCCCGGCCTCCCCCAATTTCTTGAAACTGATTTACACAATTGAATTTTATCCTCAAGAAGGGAAGTACCATTATGACGGCCATCGCAATTGCGGAATTAGCTTATCGCCTTCAGAGGCAAAAAAATATAATAATATCTGTCCTAATTGCGGTAAGCCATTAACTATTGGAGTTTTAAACCGAGTAGAGGAATTAGCAGATAAACCAGAGGGATTTAAACCAGAAGAAGCTATTCCTTTTAAAAGTTTAGTCCCCTTAGAAGAAGTAATTGCTGAAAGTTTGGGTCAAAATACAGGAACGAAGCAAGTAGAAGCAGAGTATAAAAATTTAATTGAGAAATTTGGTCAGGAGTTTAAGATTTTATTAGATATTTCCAAGACAGATTTAGAATCAGCAACTTTGCCAGAAATTGCTGAAGGAATCATAAGAGTAAGACAGGGAAAAGTTAATGTTGAGCCCGGTTATGACGGCGTTTTTGGCAAAGTAAGAATTTTTTCTAAAGCAGAACAAAAAGAATTACCAAACCAAAAAACTTTATTCTAAAAAGATTTATTGGAGATACCTTCTCTGAAATGAGAAGGTTTTTTGTTTACAAAAAAAGATTAAAGATATAGAATAAAATAATTATGTAACTAAAAAATATATGATAACATATTCAAAAGCCGGAGTTGATAGAAAAATAAGGGCTCAGGCGAAAAAATCTTTAAAGAGTTTCGAACTTACTTACAAATTAAGTAAATATGGAAAAATAATCAAAACTCCTTTTAATGTTCTTTATCCAATTGGAAACAAAAAATATCAGGTGAAAACCTGTGATGGGATAGGAACAAAAGTTCTTTTAGCTGAATGGATTAACAAACATAATACTATTGGTCAAGATGCTGTGGCTATGGTGGTCAATGATTGTATAAGATGCGGAGCAAAACCAATAGCTATTACAGATATGATTGATATAAAAAAATCAGAGCCGAAGCTATTAAGAGAAATTCAGAAAGGATTGATTTTTGGGGCAAAAGAAGCAGATTGTCCTTTAATAGGAGGAGAGACAGCAGATGTGCCAGAACTTTTAAACACTACTTACCATATAAATTGTGACTGTGTCGGGGAACTAAAAAAGAAAGACATAATTACTGGAGAGAAGATAAAACCCGGCAATATTATAATTGGCTTTCAAAGTTCTGGAGTTCACTCCAATGGCTTAACTTTAGTAAGGAAAGTGCTTTTTAAAAAATGGGGCGGTAAATTTAATGCTTTTGACAAGCCAAAAGGTTTTAAAAGAGAATTAATTTTTGAGTGCCTTGAACCAACAAAAATTTATGTCAATCCATTTTTAAAAATTGTCAAAAGGTTTGAAATCCTTGGAGTTGTTCATATAACTGGTGATGCTTATTTAAAATTTAAAAAATTAAATAGAAAAATTGGCTTTGAGTTTAATAATTTTAAACCTCAGCCAATTTTTAATTTAATCCAGAAAACAGGAAAAATCAGTTTAAAAGAAATGGCAAGTGTATTTAATTTAGGGTGGGGATTTGCAGTAATTATTGATAAGGCAAGTGTCAATGGAGTGTTGAATCTACTTAAAAAGGAGCGAATCCATACTGAAATCATTGGAAGAGTGATTAAAGAGAAAAAAATTATAATTAGATATAGAAACAAAAAGATAGTTTTAGCTTAGCATAGGTATTGACAGATTTATAAAAATAGTTAAGGTATAAATAAAGGACAATGAAGTCCTGCCTCAAATGAGGCGACTGAGTTCTTTACCAAAAAGGAGGGATAGAAAATGATAGGAAAAGATATTAGAGAAAAAATGGAGGAATTTTTGAGATTAGATAAAAAAGCAGACGAGAATGATTAGCTCGATGAAGAAGAATGGAAAACATACGGTAAGTTAGAACTCGAAATAGCAATAGGGCTAATAAAAAAGTGTGGAGGAGAATATACGATTTTTTGTGAAAGGTAAGGATTTAGGAGGTGAAATAGAAAAAAATGATAATAAAAATACCTGATGAATTGATAGAAAAAATAATGGATGTGGCAAGAGCAGAGAAAAGAGCTGCTCCTTATTACAACCATTATCCCTATAAAGATACATCCGAAGAACAAATTATTGCAATCTTGGAACAGGTCTGCCATAAAGAAGGTGCGCATTTTGGCTTGTTATTGGAATGGCAAGTCAAAAGAGAAAAAAATAAGAGAAATGAAGAAAGAAAGGAAAGCGATAGTGAAGATTGAAACCAAAAGAAGAAAATATAGGATGGTCGGCGGCTGCCTGTTTAGAAAAGTGGAAAAAGACAAAAAGGAAAAGCCATTAAATAATAATAGCTAATTCTACGTTTATTAAAAAAGAATTAGCTTTTTTTATTTGACTAAAATTTCAAGGTGTGCTAATTCAAGGTTAATGATGGTAAAAACCATCAAAAAGCACATTGACAATCTATAAGGATTGTCTGACTGAATGAAAAAGATTAGGAAGTGAAAAGAAAAGAAATGAAAAAAATAGCTGAAGGAAAAACAAAAAAGATTTTGAAAATTGAAAATTCAGAAGGCATTGTCAAAATCGTAAGCAAAAATACAATCACGGCCAAAGACGGAGAAAAAAAAGATATAATGTCTGGTAAAGCAAGATTAGCCAATAACACAACCTCAAATGTATTTGAACTTCTTGCCAGACACGGAATTGACACTCACTTTATTAAAAGGGCGGGACAGACAGCTTTCTTTGCTTATGAATGCGGTATGATTCCCGTTGAAGTAGTGGTGCGAAGGATTGCAACCGGAAGTTATCTCAAACGAAATCCAAAGGTTGCGGATGGTACCATTTTTGACGAACTGGTAATGGAATTTTTTTACAAAGATGACGAGCTACATGACCCGATGATATGTATCTCTGAGATAGCTCCTGAGGAGTGGCAATTACATAGAGCCGATCGGCCAATTGATTTTTCTGTCTACGTACCATATCAAAGCTTGAGTTATATCAAAACGATCGGTTCTCATTTCACCTGGAAAGAAGCAGATTATATTGAAGAACAAGCTAAACAGATATTCCTAATTCTGGAAAAAGCCTGGAAAGCGTTAGGAATCACTCTTTTGGACTTCAAGATAGAATTCGGCAGACGAAAAGACAATGGTAAAATTATAATCGCTGATGTAATTGACAACGATAGTTGGAGAGTTCGGACAAAAGATGGCAAACAACTTGATAAACAGGTCTATCGAGAAGGAGGAGAGCTGAAGGAAGTAAGCAACCTCTATGAGATTGTCTCAAATCTGACAAACCGATTTCCTACCCTGAATCTTCAGTAGAGCCGGGACCCTCGGGAAATCAAATCAAAAAACAAAACAGCCGTCTTGGATTAGATAAAAATCTAATTCTCAAGGCGGATTTTTTTATTCTCATTGGAAGTTTCTATCTTTACATTATTTGTGATAAAATTAAAATAACATGAAAGAAGGAAAACTTTATATTGGAACATCGGGTTGGGTGTATTCTCATTGGCAAGGGATTTTTTATCCTGAAGATTTATCAGGGAAAGATAAATTGAAATATTTTTCTCAACATTTCAAAACCACGGAAATAAATTATTCTTTTTATCATTTGCCAAAACCAACCACTTATCAAAACTGGTATAAACAAACCCCCAAAGATTTTATATTCAGTGTCAAAGCCAGTCGTTTTATTACCCACACCTGCCTTGCCGGCAGGCAGGTCAAACGATTAAAAGAGGTAAAAGACGCTTGGAGGCAATTTTTAGAGAATGCTTTAAATCTTAAAGAAAAACTTGGTCCTATTTTATTCCAATTTCCGCCGAACTTTTCTGCTACCGACGAGAATATGAAAAGACTGAAAGATTTTTTGATATTAACAGAAGCCCGAGACCCGACCTCGGGATTACAATCCCGAGGTCGGGGCTCGGTCAAATATGCTTTTGAATTCCGTCATCAAACTTGGTGTGGTCAAAGGATATACAAGTTATTAAAAAAATATAATTGCGCCTGGGTTATTAGTGATTCACCTTCTTTTCCTAAAGCCGAAGAAATAACCGCTGACTTTATTTATATTAGAATGCACGGTTCCAAGATTTTGTTTTCTTCAAAATATACAAATAAAGAATTAAAAAATTTAGCCCAGAAAATCAAAAAATGGCAAAAAGAAAACAAAGATGTTTATATTTATTTCAACAATGATGCCCTTGGCTATGCTGTTGAAAATGCCAAACAGCTTTTAAATTATGTTTAAATCAATCAACAAAATTATAACAAGCTTAAGGCTTGATATATCGGAGATTAACTCCGTTATCAAAATTTTAATTTTCTCTGACGTCTTACTTTTAACTGGTTTTGGTTTTTTTGAACCAATTTTTGCTATTTTTATTGTTGACAGGATCCAAGGAGGAAACATTGAAGTGGCTGGCTTTGCTATGGCTGTTTATTGGCTCACAAAATCTATTGTTCAAATTCCTTTCGGCAGATATTTAGATAAAAATCACGGAGAGAAAGACGACTTACTTTTTATAATACTTGGTTTTGGGTTGGTGAGTATGGTGGCTTTTTCTTTTATTTTCGTTTCTCTCCCCTGGCATATTTATTTTCTTGAAGCGCTCTACGGCATAGGCATAGCTATGAATGTGGCTGGCTGGGGAGCTACTTTTACCAGACATATTGACAAAGGCAGGGAAGCATTTGAATGGAGTACTCGAAGTACTTTGGTAGGCATAGGAGCTGGCATAGCCGGTGCTTTGGGTGGAGTCATTGCTCATCAATTTGGATTTACAATATTATTTATTGGGGTAGGGATTTTCGCTCTTATGGGTGCGCTTTTGCCTCTCTTAATTTGGAAGGATGTTTTTCCAAAAAAGAAAATAGCTTTTAAAATTCCGAAAACAAAGATTGTTATTCATTCATCAAAAGATTAGTAATTATGAAAAATCAGGAATTAGCCAAAATATTTTATGAGATTGCTGATTTCTTAGAAATGGAAGAAATAGCATTTAAACCGTATGCTTATCAGAAAGCAGCTATTAGTTTAGACACTCTGGAAGAAGATGCGGCTGAGATTTATAAAAAAGGGGGATTAAAGGCATTGGAAAAGATTCCTGGAGTAGGCAAGAGTATTGCTGAAAAAATTGAGGAATATCTAAAGACCGGAAAAATTAAACATTATCAAGATTTGAAAAAGAAAATGCCAGTCCAGATAGAAGAGCTAACTGCTATTGAGGGAGTTGGACCAAAAACAGTAAAAGCACTTTACAAATCTCTGAAAATAAAAAATATAGAAGATTTAGAAAAAGCAGCTCGTGTTCACAAGATTAGGGGCCTGCCCGGTTTTCAAGAAAAAACAGAAAAAAATATCTTACAAGGAATTGCTTTTTTAAAAAGAAGCAAAGGTAGATTTTTATTGGGAGAGATTTTACCCCAAGTTAAAGAAATTTTAGGACAATTAAAAACCCTAAAAGAAGTAGAGCAAATCAGTGTGGCTGGTTCAGTCAGGCGGATGAAAGAAACAATTGGTGATGTTGATATCTTAATTGTTTCCAAAAAACCAGACAAAGTAATGGATTTTTTTGTTTCTATGCCAGGAATTATAAAAGTTTGGGCAAAAGGTCCAACTCGTTCCTCAATAAGAGTAGAACAAGGTTTTGATATTGACCTGCGAGTAGTGGCTAAAAAAAGTTATGGTTCTGCCTTACAATATTTTACTGGTTCCAAAGAACACAATATTGCCACTCGGCGTCTTGCTATAGAAAAGGGCTTAAAACTCAATGAATACGGGGTTTTTAAAAACAAAAAAATGATTGCTGGTTGGCGAGAGCCCGGAGTTTATCGAGCTATTGGTCTTGTTTGGATGCCGCCAGAACTAAGAGAAAATCAGGGAGAGATTGAGGCAGCTCTTCGCCAAGTTCAGGGTAAATTAAATGGTTTGCCCAAAATCATTGGTTATCAAGATATTAAAGGCGACCTTCATTGTCATTCTGATTGGGACGGCGGAAATAATTCTATTGAAAAAATGGCAGAAGCAGCTCAACAAATGGACTATGAGTATTTGGGAATTACTGATCATACTAAGTTTTTAAGGATTGAGCAGGGATTAGATGAAAGACAGTTGGCTCAACAGAGGAAAGAGATAGAAAAGATAAATGCCAAAATCCAAAATCCAAATTATTCCAAATCAAATCCAAAATCCAAATTTCAAATCCTTCAAGGATGCGAGGCTAATATTCTAAATGACGGTTCTATTGATATAAAAGACGAGGCATTAAAAAAACTGGATTATGCTATTGCTGGCATTCATTCCAGTTTTAAGATGCCTAAAGCAAAAATGACTGAGCGGATAATTAAGGCAATGAAAAATCCTTATATTAAAATCATTTCTCATCCAACAGGCAGAATTTTAAAAAAAAGAGATGAATATCAATGTGATTTTGAAAAGATTTTAAGAGCAGCAAAAACATTCGGAATAGTTTTAGAAATTAATTCCCAGCCCAGACGACTGGATTTAAATGACCAAAATATCAGAAGAGCAAAAGAAATGGGCATAAAAATGGTTATTAATACCGATGCTCATCATACAAGTCATTTAAGGTTTATGGATTTGGGTATTGCCCAAGCCCGTCGGGGCTGGGCTGAAAAGAAAGATATAATAAATACACAGCCATTAGATAGATTATTAAAAAATTTTAAAAAATAAATTTCAATTTTCGCTTTGTCATTCTGCATTTTGATTTTTGCATTTTGCATTTGACCGAGCGAAGCGAGGGAACGTGGCATTTGAAAAATCTGCCGGAGTAGTAATTTTTAGAAAAGAGAAAGGTAAAATTTATTACCTTCTTTTACATTATCCTTCTGGTTCAAGATCCCAAAAAGATTATTGGGACTTTTCCAAGGGCCATATTATAAAAGGAGAAAAACTCGAAGAGACAGCGAAAAGAGAAGCAAAAGAAGAAACAGGGATTAAAGATTTAAAATTTGTTGAAGGATTTAAAGAATGGATAAAGTATTTTTTTAAATTTAAAGGCGAGAATATCTTTAAGATAGTCACTTTCTACTTAGCTGAAACAAAAACAGAAGAAATAAAGATTTCTCCTGAACATATTGGTTTTCAGTGGCTACTATACGAGCAAGCAACAGAGCAGCTTAAATTTAAAAATGCCAAAGAAGTTCTCAAAAAAGCCAATAGTTTTATTAGAAAAAGTAGCATAACAAATTAGAGACTTGATATGTCAAAGCAAAGTTTGATATAATAAATCATAGATTTGATATATCAGACTAAAGTCTGTTATAGCAAGTCAGAGACTTGATATACCAAACCAAAGTTTGTTATAATAAAGAAAAGAAAATTGTAATTTAAAAAAAGAATAAAAAAGGGGTGATAAAATTGGACGAAAAAGGATTTTTAGTAGATATATATAAGTTACCTGTTGGTGCAGCGATAAAAAACATAGATATTGTATTCATACCTACAAAAAAAATAATAACAGATAAAGGAACGATAAGAGAACTAAGACCAGAACATGCTGGTTCATTTCATTTCCCGAGTGCTACAGTAGAAGCAAACAACGGTAACAGACAGTTAACAAATAATGGAAAGATATTACTAGATACAGGTAATGAGTATGTAAGGAGTTTTACTTGTTGTTTAAAAAAATAAAAAAGCTCGATGAGTTATTCAGTCGAGCCTCTTTTTTTATTCAAAAACGTGGATTTTACGATTTCACTTTCTCAACAATTTTTTTGAAAACTTCAGGATTTTTTTTAGCTAATTCTGATAAAATTTTTCTATCTAATTCAATTTTATTCTTTTTCAAACCAGCAATGAATTTGCTGTAAGAAATTCCTTGCTCGCGGCAAGCAGCATTAATTTGAATCTGCCAAAGCCGTCTGAAATTTCTCTTTTTAGTTCTTCTGTCTCTATAAGCATAAGACCAGGCATGAGCCAGTGCTTCTTTAGCTGCCTTATACTTTGATTTTCTTCCCCATTTAAAACCCTTAGCATGCTTTAATATATTTTTTCTGCGCTTGTGGGCAGTTGTTCCTCTTTTTACTCTAGTCATAATCGCTTTCTACACTCTTAATAACTTTTTAAATTTTTTTGCTTCCCACTTAGAAACCAGAACCCATTTTTTGGATTGCCTTCTTTTGTTCCCGCTTTTTTTTGCCAACTGGTGGTCCTGCCCGCATGGTCTTCGCAAAACCTTCCCAGTTTTAGTGATTTTAAACCTTTTTGTAATAGATTTTCTTGTTTTCATAGAATTATTGTTTAGTAATTATCATTGTCAGTCCCCTTGGTTCTTTTTTTAATTCCCTTTCTATTTTATAAGGAATAAGTTTTTTTAAAATTTCCAAAAATTTATTCATTTTTTCTCTGGCAAAACCTTGAAGAGCTTTTTCTCTTCCCCTTAATCGCATTTCTATTCTTACTTTATTTCCTTGTTTCAAAAATTTTTCTGCCTGCTTAGCTCTTATTTCTAAATCATGAGGGGAAATGTTAAATCCTAATTTTATCCCTTTCATCTCTCCAATTTTTTGCTTTTGAGCTGATTTTCTTTCCTGCTTTTTTTCAGAATACTGGTATTTTCCATAATCCATTATTTTACAGACCGGTACTTCTAATTTCTCTGTAATCTGTATTAAATCTAAATTGCGCTCCCGAGCTATTTGGAGCGCTTTTTCCAATTTGAAAACCCCTAAATTTTTTCCAGTTTCATCAACTACTCTTACTTCCCTTGCTCGTATTCTATTATTGACTAATGCTCTTTTAAACAAATTATTTTATGTATAACAGTGGAAGTGAGGGCATCGAAGCCCTGTCCAGAAATTTTGCCAAAATATTTCTACAAATTTAGTCCATTTTATTTTTTCGGAATACTGAATAAAAAATGAACAAAATTTCAATATTCTTAGTTCCTATTTTTAAACAATCATCTGGAACAATATGATTGTCTGTCTCGATAATATGGCACCTTCTTTGTCTATCGAGAATTAATAAAGAAGATGGCATTACGATTAAACGTAAGCAGGAGCTAAACTGGCTATACCTCCGCCAAAGGCATTGGTAAGAGCCGTTTTAGCTTTAGAAAATAAGCCATTGACACTTATTTTTTTTCTCAAAGTTTTGCGAGATTTGAGAAAACTCGACTTGCATACTTTAACTCAAATTTCTGTCGAGACCTGACACTCCCGTCTTAGGTTTTTTCTTTAATAATTCTTTCTTTTTCTATTTCAAATTCTCTTTTTTTTATTTTTTCTCTTTTATCAATTTTCTTTTTGCCTTTTGCTAATCCAAATAATAATTTTATATTTCCTCTCTTAGTATACATCTTTAAGGGTATTAAAGTCAAGCCCTTTTGCTTTGATTTGCCGATTAAAGATTTAATTTCTGTTTTTCTCAAAAGTAATTTTCTGGAGCGTTCTGGACTATAATCAGATGGCGCGTTTTTTGGCTGATATGGCGGAATATTTGCGCCGATTAAAAATAATTCCTGATTTTTTATTACAACATAGGAACCTTTCAAACCAATATGGCCAGTTTTAATCGCTTTTACTTCTTGTCCAATCAAAACAATCCCTGCTTCATAGGTTTCTAAAATTTCATAATCAAAATATGCTTTTTTATTTTGCGCCAAAACTTTCATCAATTTCAGTTTACCCCCACACCATAACAAAGACAAGAGGTTCTACAATTGATTGATAAGATTATTCTTTGTTTGGTGTGGGGGTTTAGCAATTCCAACTTCGGTTGACAAATATTAACTTATAGAATATCCTAAAAACAGGAGGCAAAAGTGAAAAATGGCAGGAAAATTTCTAATATGGGTTAGTATCTTTTTAGGACTTGTATTGCTGATGATTTATAGCGTAGAGTTAACATGTGTAGTAGTATTAATAGGAGCAACAATATGTCTCGGCGTAGGAGAGATATATGGTCATTTTAAGTCGTACAAAGCATATAGTCGAGATTATGAGGCGAGTCAATTGACTGGTCGGATGACCTGTGGAATAGACCATAAAGGTCGTCCCACACATCGAATAATCTGGTAGTAAGGTTCTTTCAAAACTAAAAATTAAAAAATTATGGGTAATTCATTTCTACCCTCTTTTTTTTTGAGTAAAAATAAGGTAAGATTTAATTAATGGTTCGTGGAAAAATAAATAATTTAATAAAAAAAGCTATTAAAAACGCCCAAAAGGAAAAGGAATTGCCGAAGTTTAAGATTGATGAAGTTTCCATTGAACATCCGGAACAGGAAAAATATGGTGATTATTCTACCAATATTGCTATGCAGATTAGTAAAATTCTCAAGAAAGATCCAATGGAGATAGCAATAATATTAAGTGAAAAGTTAAAAATGAAAAGTGAAAAGTTTTTAGAAAAGATTGAAATAGTAGAGCCAGGATTTATTAATTTTTTTATTTCCAAGGAATATTTACAAAAGCAAGTTTTAGATATTTTAAAAAAAGGAGAAAAATTTAGTGATTTAGACATTGGCAAAAAGAAAAAAATTCAGATAGAATTTATTTCAGCAAATCCTACTGGTCCTTTAACTATTGGTAATGCCAGAGGGGGACCATTTGGCGATGTTTTAGGAAATATTTTTAAAAAAGCAGGATTCAAAATAGAGAAAGCGTATTATGTTAATGACTTTGGCAATCAGATTTTAGCTCTTGGCCATTCTGTTTTAAAAGATAAAGAAGCAGTTTATAAAGGGAAATACATTGATGAACTTCATAAAAGAATACTTGCCCGCAGTAATACACGAAGTGTTTTGGGCGGGAAAGAAAAAGACCCATATAAAGCTGGGCAAAAAGCAGCAAAGATTATTATAGATGAAATAATTAAAAAGACAGTAAAGAAAATGGGAATTAAATACGATGAATGGTTTTGGGAAAGCCAGCTTCATAAAACTGGAAAAGTTGATGAAATAATAGAGTTTTTAAAAAAGAAAAAGCTAGTTTATAAAAAAGATGGAGCTTTATGGTTTAAATCATCAAAGTATGGTGACAATAGAGACAGAGTATTAGTTAAACAAGATGGCTCAAAAACTTATTTAACTGGTGATATTGCTTATCATAGATATAAATTTGAAAAGAAAAAATTTAATAAAGTGATAAATATTTGGGGAGCGGATCATTATGGAGATATTTCAGGATTGAAAGCTGGAACAGAAGCTCTGGGCCATAAAGATAAACTTGATATTATTCTTCATCAGTTTGTAACTATTTTAAGAAAAGGAGAAAAACAAAGGATGTCAAAAAGAAAAGGAGTTTATTTTACTATTAATGAGTTGCTTGATGAAATTAGTTCTGATGTAATGAGATTCTTTTTTCTCCAAAAATCTATAAATACACATTTGAATTTTGATATAGCATTAGCAAAAGAACAGTCAGAGAAGAATCCGGTTTATTATATTCAATACGCTTTCGCCAGAATACAGAGTATTCTGGCGAAAATCCCAAATCCCAAGTTCCAAATCCCAAATAAATCCCAAATCCCAAATCCCAAACTTGAATTATTAAAACATCCAAGTGAATTGAATTTAATTAAACAGCTTATTAAATTTCCGGAAGTTGTTGAAGATACTGCTAAAGATTATCAGGTTCAGCGATTGCCTCAATACGCTTTTGATTTAGCTGCTGCTTTTCACCAGTTCTATCGCGATTGCCGTGTTGTTTCAGAGGATGAGAATTTTAGCCAAGCTCGTTTAGCCCTGGCTTTAGCCACAAAAACTGTATTAAAAAGCGTTTTTGATTTAATGGGAATTTCTGCTCCCAAAAAAATGTAAGAACCTGCCTTTGGCAGAACCTTGCTGTCTTCGGCAGTAAGAGCTTGAAAAATTTGTTGGAATTTAAATATATATGGACACAAATTTCCCTAACTTAGAAAAAAAGATTATAAAATTTTGGAAAGAGAACAGAATTTTTGAAAGATCAATTGAGCGACGCGAAAAAGCGCCTAATTTTGTTTTTTACGAAGGACCACCCTTTGCTAATGGCAAACCCGGTATTCATCATCTTTTGGCGCGGGCATTTAAGGATATGACTCTACGTTATAAAACAATGAGGGGTTATAAAGTAAAAAGGAAAGCTGGATGGGATACTCATGGTTTACCGACTGAAATAGCCGCAGAAAAGGCATTAAAAATCAAAACGAAAAAAGACATAGAAAAAATTGGCATAGAGAAATTTATTAAGGAGTGTAGAAAAAATATCTTTACTTACAAAAAAGAATGGGAAAATTTCACTGAACGCATTGGTTTCTGGCTTGACATGGAAAATGCTTATATTACCTGTAGTAATAATTATATTGAGTCGTTGTGGTGGATATTAAAACAGGTTTGGCAGAAAGGGCTTTTGTATCAGGATTATAAAGTGGTTCCTTATTGTCCGAGATGCGGAACATCGTTATCGTCCCACGAAGTAGCCCAGGGATACAAGAAAGTCAAAGAAAATTCAATTTATGTAAAGTTTCCTGTCAAAGGACAGAAGAATACTTATTTCTTGGTATGGACAACAACTCCTTGGACATTGCCAGGGAATGTGGCAATCGCAGTAAATTTGAAACCTACCTATGTCAAATTAAAGCTTAATAATGAATATCTGATTTTAGCTAAACAGAGAATTAAGGATTGTGGAATAGAGGGAAAAATCACGAAAGAGTTTAAGAGAAAAGATTTGGTTGGATTGGAATATCAGCCCTTATATAAAATTAAAATTAAGAAAGTCGGATTTCCTAAGGAAGTCCGACTTTCCGATGCTTATAAAATAATCCCTGCGGATTTTGTTTCCTTAGAAGAAGGAACAGGTTTAGTTCATATTGCACCTGCTTTTGGTGAAGATGATATGAATGTTAGTAAAGAAAATAATCTTCCTGTTTTAATAACAGTAGATGAACAAGGTAAAATGAAAGCACCAAGTTATAAATGGAATAAGCTGTTTGTGAAAAATGCTGATCCGTTGATTATTGAAAATTTAAAAAAGAGAAAGCTGCTTTTCAAGGAAGAATCGTATGAGCATGATTATCCTTTTTGCTGGAGATGTAAAACTCCTTTGATTTATTATGCTAAGAAGGCCTGGTTTATTGAGATGACCAAAATTAAAAAAGATTTACTCAAAAATAACGAAAAGATAAACTGGGTTCCTAAACATTTAAAACAAGGCAGGTTCGGCGAATGGTTAAGGGAATTAAAAGATTGGGCTGTTTCCAGGGAAAGATATTGGGGCACACCCTTGCCTATCTGGAAATGTGAAAAATGCAGCCATCAGGAATTCATTGGTTCAAAAGAAGATATATTGAATCAAAAATTTACTACTAATAAGTATTTTATTTTACGACATGGTGAATCAGAGTGTTCTAAAAAAGAAATAGGTGTTTCCAGCCCAGGAAAAGATTTATGTCCGTTGACCAAAAAAGGAATGGCGCAAGTCCAGAAAGCCGCGCAGGAGTTAAAAAAAGAAAAAATAGATATTATTTTTTCTTCTGATTTATTGCGGACAAAACAAACAGCGGAAATTGTTGGCAGAGCATTAGGTGTAAAAATAAAATACGACAAGCGGTTAAGGGAAATAAATTTTGGGATTTATGACAATAAATCGTTGAAACAATGGAGGGGATTTTGGTTGGAAAGAAGCAATAGATTGAGAAAAAGACCTCCTTTAGGGGGAGAAAATTATACAAACGCAAAGAAAAGGATGTATAAATGTTTAAAAGATATTGATGAAAAATACAAAAGAAAAAAAATTTTAATAGTCAGCCATGGCGGCCCGATTTTAATGCTGTCGAGCGTAGTGAAAGGATTGTCCGATGAAGAGATTACAAAACTCTTAAAAAGAGAACGAAAATTATTTCCAGTAGGGAAATGGCATAAAATAGATTTCAGGATTCTGCCTTACAATAAGCAGGGAGAATTGGATTTCCATAAGCCATATATTGATGAAGTAAAATTTAAATGTTCCAAGTGTGATAATTCAATGAAGCGAGTTTCAGAAGTGATTGATTGCTGGTTTGATTCTGGCGCAATGCCGTTTGCCCAATATCATTACCCTTTTGAAAACAAGAATCTAATTAACCCTTCGACAAGCTCAGGGCAAGTAAATCAATTTCCAGCAGATTTTATTTGCGAAGGAGTAGACCAAACTAGAGGTTGGTTTTACACTTTACTGGCTATTTCTACTTTGCTGGATTTGAGTCCGTCTTATAAAAATGTCATTTCTTTGGGTCATGTTTTGGACGAAAAAGGGGAGAAAATGTCTAAATCAAAAGGAAATGTAGTTGATCCCTGGTATGTTATTGAAAAATATAGTTCAGATGCTGCTCGTTGGTATTTTTACACTATAAATCAGCCAGGTGATTCAAAACTTTTTACAGAGAAAGATGTAGATAATGCATTAAAGAAGTTTATTTTAACTTTTTGGAATATACATACTTTTTTTGAAACTTATGTTCCCAAAAAAGAATCTTTCAAATTTCAAGTTTTAAGTTCTAAGAATTTATTAGATAGATGGATAATTTCTAAATTAAACAACTTGATTTTAGGAGTTTCTAAGAAATTGGATAATTATGATATTACTTCAGCTGCCAGAGATATAGAAGATTTTGTTATTAATGATTTATCTCTATGGTATGTGAGGAGGTCCAGAAAAAGGTTTCAGAACCCTAAAACAAAAAAAGATTTTCAAGAAGCATCTGAGACCCTAAATTTTATTTTATTAACTTTGAGTAAAGTAACAGCACCGTTTATTCCTTTTTTGAGTGAGGAAATATATCAAAAAGTCAAAAGTCAAAAGTTAAAAGTTAACAGTCAAAAGTCAACACATTTAGAGAAATGGCCAGAAGCAAATGAAAAATTAATAAATAAAAAGTTAGAAAAGAAAATGGAAATAGTTCGGGAGATTGTGGCACAAGGATTATCCCAAAGAGCAAAAGCAGGAATAAAAGTCCGCCAACCATTAAATAATTTTCAATTTTCAATTTTCAATTTTCAATTAGAAAAAGAATTATTAGATTTGGTTAAAGAAGAGGTGAACGTAAAAGAAATTAGTTTTGGCAAGGAAACAAAGTTAGATACTAAAATTACGCCAAAGTTAAGGGAAGAAGGAATAGTCAGAGAAATTATTCGCAATACTCAAGAAATGCGTAAAAAAGCTGGTTATAAGCCAAAAGACAAAGTTTTAATCAGGTATACTGGAGATAAAGGGCTGAAGAAAATTTTAGAAAGAAATAAAAAGACAATTTTAAAAGAGATTGTAGTTAAAGACCTTTTAGAGGGTGATAGGCCGAAAAGAGTTTTTGATATTGAAAAAACCTTTAAAATAGAAAACCAAGAACTCTGGTTGGGAATTAGAAAAATTTAATTAAAATGGCTATTCATTATAGGACAAAAGGTTTTTTTCTGAAAGAGGTTGATAGGAGAGAATCAGATAAATTATTTGTAGTTTATACAAAGGATTTTGGGAAGTTGAAGATTTTAGGAAAAGCAATTAGAAAGATTAGATCAAAGCTAAGAAGTGGAGCAAGGGAGCTTTGTCTATCAGAAATTGAATTTATTCAAGGAAAAACTTATAAGACCTTGACTGATACTATTTTGATTGATAGCTTTCCAGATATAAGAAAAGATTTAGCAATTACAGAAACTGCTTTTCAAATTAATGATGCCTTGGATAGATTGGTCAAGGACGAAGAGAAAGACGATCAAATCTGGGAATTATTAAATGAAACATTTGAAAAATTAAATAATTGTCAATTGTTAATAGTCAACAGTCAATTGTTATACCACTATTTTCTTTGGAATCTTTTTTCTTTTTTGGGCTACCAGCCAGAGCTTTATAAATGTTCATCTTGTGAAAAAGAATTAAAACCATTTCAATTATATTTCAGTCCAGAGCAAGGGGGAGTCGTTTGTAATGTTTGCGCTCAGAGAATTAAAAAAGAGGATTCTTTGGAGAAATTAATAGAGATAAAGCCAGATGTTGTAAAAATTTTACGGCTTTTTCTTCAGAAAGATTGGTCTGTTTTATCAAAATTAAAAGTTGAAGAAAAAGATAAAGAGTTATTAGAAACAATTTCTGAAGATTATCTTTCTTTTGTTTTGGAAAATTCCTAGAAAACTGTTAAGATAAAAAGATGAGAAACAAATTGATATTATTTTTAATATTTTTGAGTGTTCTTATAGGAATAACTGGTTTTTGGTATTACCAAAAAAATATTTATTCAAAAGAAATTATAAAGTTAGAAATATTAGGCCCGGAACGAGTGGAAGCAGGTGAGGAAGTTGAATATATTGTTAAGTATAAAAATAATGGTGATACCAGAGTGGAAGAGCCAAAACTGATTTTTGAATATCCAGAACATTCAATAACTGAAGATGGTTATTTAAGAGATGAGGTCGGACCTGAAAAGCTTGGTGAAGCAATTTATCCTGGCGAGGAGAAAACATTTCAATTTAAAGCCCGGCTGTTAGGAAAAGAAAAAGAAAATAAACAAGCTAAAGCAGTGTTAACCTATCGGCCTAAAAATTTAGAATCGCGGTATGAATCAAAAACCACCTTTACTTCTATTATTGAAAAGGTCCCTTTGACTTTTGAGTTTGATTTTCCTTCAAAAATTGAATCAGACAAAGAAATAAAATTTCGGCTTAATTACTTTTCCTATATTGATTATCCACTTGCTGATTTAGGAATAAAAATTGAATATCCTTTTAACTTTGAATTTAAAAAATCTTCCCCTTCTGCTTTAGAAAATACCGAATGGTCAATTAATCTCTTAGATAAATCAGATGGAGGAAGGATTGAAATTACTGGCAAGGTTTCCGGTGATGTTGGAGAAAAGAAAATTTTTGAAGCCAGGATAGGTGTTTGGCAAAAAGGAGAATTTGTTTTATTAAAAGAAGCGTCTAAGGGCATAGAAATTATTGAACCATCTCTCTATATTTCTCAGCAGATTAATGGAAATCCTCAATATGTCGCTAATGCCGGCGACCTACTTCATTATGATGTTTTCTTTAAAAATATCGGAGAAAAGGCCTTAACCAATCTTTCTTTAGTAACAAAGTTAGAAGGGAAAATTTTTGACCTTGAGACCATAAAAACATTTGATGGTAATTTCGGGCCCGGAGACAATTCAATTATTTTTGACTGGAAAAAAGTTCCCAAGCTCCAGTTTTTAGATTCTCAAGAAGAGGGCAGAGTTGAGTTCTGGATAAATTTAAAAGACGACTGGCAAATGGATAATTTAGAAGATAAAAATCTGACAATAAAAAATAAAATTTATTTGTCTCAACAAGCCCGGGAAGAATTTATAACTAAAGTGAATTCAAAGTTAGTTGTTGAACAAAAAGGATATTTTCAAGACGAGGTCTTCGGCAATTCCGGACCAATTCCGCCAGAAGTTGGTAAAACTACCACTTATACTATAATCTGGCAGATTCAGAATTATTACAATGATATCAAGAATGTAAGAGTGAAGGCAATTTTGCCTTCTAGAGTAAATTTAACTGGTAAAATTTTTCCAGAAGAGCAAAATGAAAAATTTGCTTTTGATTCCAGCTCCAGAGAAATTGTTTGGAGCATAGAAGCTTTACCCCCCACCACTTTTGCTACCAAAAGTGGTGGGGGGTCAACAATTGCTTTTCAGATTGCTTTTATGCCAAGTATTCATCAAACAGGACAAACTCCAGAAATTATTGGGGAGGTATCTATCTTTGCTGAAGATACCTGGACAGAAGAATTATTAGAGAGCAGTGATGAAAACATAGATACAACCCTGCCTGATGATGAAACTGTCATTGAACAACAGGGTATTATACAGTAATTCTTTAGCTTTGAGAACAAAGTTTTTTGAACCGTTTCTCGCAAACCACGCTCGAACCCCACGGTTCTCAAAACTTGTTCTCTGCGCATTATTAATATGCAGGATTTGAACAAAAAACACAGGTCTGACCTGTGTAATATTTTTACTTACAAAAACCTAAAGGGCAGTTTAACCCTTTTTTATTTTTTTTGCTATAATAAGTTAAACAAAGAATTATGGAACAAGAATATATTTCTCTTAAAAAAACAGAGGAGATTTTGACGAAAAAGAAAAAACCTTATTCAAGGGCTTATTTGAGTTTGCTTGCCCGACAGGGAAAGTTAAAAGCAGTGAAGATTGGAGTAGAGTGGATGACAACTAAAAATTGGCTTAACCAATTTTTGGGAAATCGAAAGAAGTCAAAGCGTTTAAAGTGGCAGTTTAAACATTCAGAGGTGATTTTGCCGTTGTATTTTGGTTATGGGTTGAAAATTGCTTTGGTAAAGCTTTCAAATGATACTTTAAATCTAACATCCAAGGTTTTCAAAAAGCATTGGCAGGAGGCAGTGGCGTTGGTTTTACTGGTGGTAATGGTGAGTTCTGGATTTTGGTTCTATCCTACAAGAACGGTTCTCGGTGCAACTTATTATTTTGTCCAGACAGACTGGTCTGGCGGTTTAGATGGAGAAACTTATCCAGTACATCCGACTAACAAAACTAATTGGACAAAATACAACGCCAAAGATTCTGAAACTATTGCCAGTACCGAACTTGCTTTAACCACCACTTCTGACTCCTGGACCCAGACCAGCAGCGCTGATTTTAACGCCGGGACACCGAATAGTGTTTCCATAAATGAAGGGGATGTAATCTTGGCAGCAGAGTCTTTTTCTTGGTCTGCCAAATCTGCCTGGGATACCCCTGATATCGGAGAATATTCTGTCCCAGCCTTTGCTGATTTAGATAATGATGGTGATTATGATTTGTTGATCGGGGAGAAGAATGGAATAAATTATGGTTATGAAAACACTGGTTCAATTACCAGCCCAACCTGGTCTGCCAAATCTGCCTGGGATGTTTCTGATGATGAAGTAAATGTCGCCCCAGCCTTTGCTGATTTAGATAATGATAGCGACTATGATTTGTTAATTGGGGAGTATTATGGAGTAAGTTATGGTTATGAAAACACTGGTTCAATCACCAGCCCAACCTGGTCTGCCAAATCTGCCTGGGATACTCCTGATGTCGGAACTTGGAGTAGGCCAGTCTTTGCTGATTTAGATAATGATAGCGACTATGATTTGTTAATTGGGGAGTATTATGGAGTAAGTTTTGGGTATGAAAACACTGGTTCAATTACCAGCCCAACCTGGTCTGCCAAATCTGCCTGGGATACCCCTGATATCGGAGAATATTCTGTCCCATCCTTTGCTGATTTAGATAATGATGGTGATTATGATTTGTTGATCGGGGAGTATTATGGAGTAAGTTTTGGTTATGAAAACACTGGTTCAATTACCAGCCCAACCTGGTCTGCTAAATCTGCCTGGGATACTCCTGATATTGGGAGCAGTGCCGCCCCAGCCTTTGCTGATTTAGATAATGATGGCGACTATGATTTGTTGATTGGGGAGGCTGGTGGAGTAAGTTTTGGGTATGAAAATGCGATTACTTATTATTCTCCCGGCGATCTTATTTCCTCCTCCCAGGACCTTGGCCAGCAATCTAATTTCACTACAATTCAATGGACTGAAAATCTACCTTCAAACACTGATTTGAAATTCCAAATAGCTACTAATAATGATAATGCAACATGGAATTTTATTGGCCCTGGTGGAACTGACGCTACTTATTACACTACTGCTTCAGGAGAGAACATCCATTCTTCTCATAATGAAGACCAATATGTGAAATACAAAGCATATTTATCTACTTCTGATACTTCAGTCACGCCGACTTTATCGGATATTACTATTAACTACGAATATTATCCTAGTTCAGCTAGTTTAACTTCTTCTCCTTACGATACCTCTGATGCAGCTAATGCTTTGAGTGATATTCAATGGACAGAGAGTTTAGCCAGTAATACAAACATCAAGTTTCAAATGAGAACTGCTCCAGATAGTTCTGGTTCTCCTGATTGGGCAAATGGTTCTGGCTGGTGCGGACCATCAACCTGCGCTGCCACTAAAGCTGATGATGATTATGCCTCTGATTATTACGAGACAACTTCTGCTGGAGAGACCGCTAATTCTGTTCATTCCACTGGCGAGAACGATCAATGGTTTCAATACAAGGTCTGGCTGGTAACCACTGATAACGTGTCTTTTCCAACTCTATCAGATGTTACTCTAACCTATGTGGTTAACGCGCCGCCGGAATTTAATCCTGATTATCCGAGCCCCAGCGCAGGAGGTGTTTCAGCTGTTCAAAATTCAGACGGAACAGTAACCATTAATTATTCTATTAGAGACCCGGATACTACTTCAGGTTCATCAACTCCTGGCTATATTACTCCTTCGTTTGAATACTGGAATGATTCTTCATGGGTAAGTTGCACCACAATGGCTTCAGGAGATACTGATAACAAAGCAGTTGAAGAAGTAAATTATATTGCTTATTCAGCTACCTGGTATGCTAAGACAGATTTTAATAGCCAATATATGAATAATACAGCTAAGATTAAGATAACCATTAATGACAATGAAGCAGCTAATAACACTGCCAATCAAGAATCAGCCACCTTTACTTTAGATACAAAAGACCCTGTGCCAGGCACGCCTTCAATTTCAGTAGATCCCTCTCAAAGTCCTGCTGCCTTAACCATTTCTTGCTCAGATGATTTGCAATCTACTTTACAGATGAAAATAGGTTTGGCTTCAGATTTAAGTGATGCCACTTATGAAGATTATTCCACTTCTTCGACCATATCTTTAGTAACCGACCCAGATACTGTTTATATCCAATTCAAAGACGAAAAAGGAAATACCTCTTCTATCGTCTCTGCGACCACCCCAGAAACGCCAAGCAGTATGATAATTAGAGATGTAACAAATTTAGATACAAGCGATTTTCAATTATTTATTGCTTGGAAAGTCATCGAGGTTCCAAGTCCTGGTTTTCAACAATATATCATTTTTCGTTCTACTGATGGGACTAATTATGCTCAATTAACCACCATTGATAATCGGCTATTGAATTATTATATGGATACGAGTTTAAGCAGCAGTAACACTTATTACTATAAAATTAGTTCCCAGGACTCTAATAATAATATTTCTTATTATTCTTCAGTAGTCAGCGATGTTCCCAATGGCCAAGGAGGAACAGATACAACCTCTCCAACCATTTCTAATATTGCCGATAGTGCTTTAACCACCAATTCGGTTACCATTACATGGACCACTGATGAGCTATCAAATTCCTATGTTGACCATAATACTACTCCATCTGTTGATGGTTTAGTAGCCCAAGGAGTATTAACAATGACAGAGAGCCACTCTGTTACCACAACCGGCCTAAACCCTGGAACAACATATTATTACAGGGTAAGATCTGTTGACCCTTCAGGTAATGAAGGAACAGATGACAACAGCGGTTCATATTATACTTTTAACACTACTGCTGGTCCAATAATTTCCAATGTTTCTACTATTGAAGTTACTAATAATACTGCCAAAATTAATTGGACAACCAATGTTTCTGCTAATTCTTATGTTGTTTATTCAACTAATTCTGATATGTCTGATTTTTCAGAATATGGAACCACTGATTTAACTACTGCTCATTCCGTGACTATCTCCAGCTTAACTCAAGGAACCAAATACTATTACTATGTTAAATCAACTGATTCAGAATCAAATACTGCTTATGATAAAAATGTTGTTGATGGAGCGATAAACTATTATAATTTTACTACTACTTCAGATAGCACAGGACCAGTTATTTCCAATGTTACAGCAGCAATAGTAAACGATACTGGAGCTACAATTACTTGGACTACCAATGAGAATGCTACATCTCAAGTGATTTACGGAACATCAACCTCTTACGGTTCTGAAACAACAGAGGATACTACTCTAACCCTTCAGCATTCAGTCACTCTTTCTAGTTTAACAAAAGCAACTACTTATTATTACAAAGTGATTTCCAAAGATGCTTCAGATAATCAAGCAGAAGATGATAATTCCGGGAACAGCTATAGTTTTACAACAACAAACGAACCAGGCGAAACAGTTTATGTGGGCGGCGGAGGCGGAGGAGGATGTTCTACAGATAGAAAAGCACCTATTATTTCCAACATTATTGTTTCTGATATCACTTTTAGTTCAGTAACAATTTCTTGGAACACAAACGAGAAAGCTGATGCATTTGTGGAGTATGGAGAAACTACTGATTATGGCAGGATTGTTGGAGATCCAGAAGAATCTAATAAGAATCATTCAGTAAACATATCTTCCTTGTCTTCAGGAACAACTTATCATTTTAAAATATTGGGCAAAGATAGTTCTGGAAATCTTGGTTATTCAGAAGACCAGACCTTTGCTGCTCTAGGAACGAAAACAGAATTTATAGAAGAAGTTCCGGAAGAAGAAAAAGGATTGGTAGAAAAAGCAATAGATATTCTTAAAACACTTAGCAATCCTCATTCTTTATCTTCAGTATCCAGTGCTTTGGAAGAATCAGCTTCAAGAGTAATCGGTGCTCCTTTAATTGTCGGCGAATATCCAAAAGTAGAGATAGGAAGCGATTGGGCAAAAATTAGCTGGGTTACTGATAAGAAAGCAAATAGTTTGGTGGCTTATGCTTCAGAGGAAGAATATGATTCGTTAAAGGATGAACCATATGTAATTGTTTCAGGCGATCCTGATGAAATGACCACGATACATATTATTAAGCTCAACAATCTCAAGCCATCTACCCTATATCACTACCAGGTTCGTTCCAAAGCTACATTTGGTGATTTGGCAAAATCAGAAGACAAAACATTCACTACTTTAGGTCTAAAACAAGAAATATCAGATATTACTTTAGGAGAAATTACTGATTTTACAGCTACATTGTCTTGGAATACCACTATTCCTACTCAAACCTTAATTGAATACACTAATACAAGAACAAATCAAACAGAAACAAAAAAAGATCCCTATTTTGTTAGGGACCATCGTTCTACCTTAACCGAATTAGAGGCAAGGACCGCTTATACGTTAAAAATAAAAGCCAAAGATGAAAAAGGAAAAGAGATTGTTTCTCCAATTCTAACTTTTTCTACTGGTGATGATATTGAACCGCCAGAAATTAGCCAAACCAGAACAGAAACAGCGCTTTCTTCAAAAGGAGACAGGGTTCAATGTATTATTTCCTGGCTGACTAATGAACCATCAACAACTCAGGTTTTTTATCAAAAAGGAGTGATGCCAGCTGAGGAAATGAGTTTCACTCCAAAGGATAATACTTTAACCAAAAAGCATATTGTGGTGATTACCAATTTCAGCCCAGGAACTGTTTACAGATTCTATGTTGAATCAGAGGATTTTTCTGAAAACAAGGCTAAATCCAAGGACTATACTATTTTAACTTCCCAGAGAAGGGAAAGTATAATTCAAATGATAATTAGGAACTTTGAGCAGAGTTTTAGTTGGATGAAACAAATGAGGTTTTAGAACATAGGTATGGAATCTTTAATTAAAACCGAAAATCTATCTGTGATTTATAATTTAGGCAAGAGTTCTGAATCTCCGGCAGTTTTAGACGTTAACATAGAAATTCAGCCAGGAGAATATATTATTTTCTATGGACCTTCTGGCTGTGGTAAATCAACTCTGCTTTATTGCATTTCTGGAATGGAAACTCCTACCAAAGGAACCATTTATATTCAAGGACGAAACATAAGCACGCTTTTGCCGATAGAAATGGTGGAAATACGAAGATTATGGATAGGAATGATATTTCAGGCATATAATTTAATTCCTACCCTTAATGTTTTAGACAATGTGGTTTTACCTCATTTATTAGGTAATTTTCAAAAAGGAGAAACTTATTCAAAAGCAGATTACCTTCTTAAAAAATTTGGAATTTCAAACCTAAAATATCACTATCCTTTAGAATTATCAGGGGGCCAACAGCAAAGAACAGCTATTGTCAGAGCATTGATGTATGATTCCCAAATTTTATTAGCTGATGAGCCAGTAGGAAACTTGGATTCAGAATCAGCTAAAATAGTGATGGGACTTTTAGACGAGATAAATAAAGAAGAGAAAAAGACCATAATTTTAGTTACTCATGACCCTCAATTATTACATCATGCCCATAGAGTTTATCATATGAAGGATGGAAAAATAATTAGAGAGGTGGTCAATTCAGAGAGGACTCAAATAAAAAGAATAAAATCAAAAGAATTGGTTTCTTCTGAATTAATAAAAATGGCAAGAATTTTTCCATATCTTTCAGAGATTCAGCTTCGGTCTAAGATATTAGCTCACTATCTTACAGAAAGTTTAGACATAGATAAGATGCAAAGGTTAGAGAAATTTAATGAAAAGTTTATTTTAGGACATATTACTGGAGAAAAATTTTATCAGCTTTTATATTTGCCTTATGAACAAGGAGGAATAGGTTTTTATGAACCCACTGCTGAAAAGTATAGAACAAAAATAAGAAAGGTTTTATCTCAAGCTAAATTTTTGAAACAAGAACTAGAAAGAGAGAATGAGGAAAGCGAAAAAGCGGTTAGAGAATTAGATAGGTCAGTGTATTTTTTAAGAACATCTCTTTTAGATGCTTATCAAGGACAAATTTCTTTTGAGCAATTAAAGAGATTAGATAAATTTATTGAAGGAAGATTGCTTGGAAGTGTAGAAAGAAAGCGTTTTCAAATACTTCTGGACTTATCTCTGAAAGACGGAGGAGTAGGCCTAAACAGGGCGACAGCAAGGAAATTTACTAGGAAGTTAGAAATAATTCTTTCGCAAAGTAAAAAATTATGATATGAAATTTATTCATTTATTTAAATTATCTACCAGAACCTTTAGAAGCAGGACCAGAAGGACTTTTCTGACCGTTTTTGGAGTTGCTATTGGGATTGGGGCAGTTTTGTTTTTAGTATCATTAGGTTATGGCCTGCAAAAAATGATGTTAGAGCAAATTACTACTTCTGAAGCATTGTTAACTTTAGACGTGACTTCTCCAAAAGCGGAAATAATTTCTTTAAGTCCTGATATTACTAAAGAAATTTCTGAAATTGAAAACGTTGAAGAAGTTTCTCCTTTAATAGTTTTAGGAGGGCAGGTGACTCTGGGCGATTTAACTTCAGATACTTCAATTTTTAGTTGTTATCCTTCTTATTTTAGGTTGGGTGGAATTTTCCCAAGCAAAGGAGAATTTTTTGAAAAAGAAACAGAACAAAAGATTATTTTATCTACTGCTTTACTGAAGACATTTGATTTGGAACCAAATCAGGCAATAGGGAAGAAAGTAAAATTCAGTTTATTCCTACCCAAAAAAACAGAAGAAGTGGAAGAAATAGAGATTATCCAAAGAGAAGAAGATTATTTAATTTCCGGGATTATTGAAGACAATATCACGCCTTTTGCTTATTTACCTTTAGGAACTTTAGAAGATTTAAATTTAGAAAATTTTTCTCAAGTGAAAGTAAAAGTTTCTAATTCACAATTTATAGAAGAGGTTAGGGATAAAATAATTTCTATGGGATTTTTGGTTTCTTCTTTATCTGAAACAGTAGACGAGGCAAACAAAATTTTTGGAGCAATAAAAATAATCTTGGCTGTTTTTGGACTGGTAGCTTTATTTGTAGCTGCTATTGGATTGGCAAACACTATGACAGTAGCATTATTAGAAAGAACTAACGAGATTGGTGTAATGAAAGCAATAGGCGGCGCAGATAAAGACATTGGAAGGATGTTTTTAATCGAATCGTCTTTAATTGGTTTTTTTGGCGGTATAGGCGGAATTTTATTAGGACAGGGAGGAGCAATGGTTTTTAATGGAGGGTTGAATATACTGGCTCAAAGTTTAGGAGGTCAAACAGTAGATATATTTTATTCTCCGTTATGGTTTTTATTATTCATTATTATTTTTGCCACCTTGGTCGGGTTCCTTAGCGGGTTTTTTCCAGCCAGAAAAGCAAGTAAAATGAATCCATTAGAAGCGCTGAGGTATAAATAAAATTAATTCTGTTTAAACTGTCACCTTAAACAGATTTTAAACAGACAGGGAAGACAGATTTAGCCCTTTTTATTTTAGAAAAAACAAGATCAAATAAAACAATGGACGATTTAATGCAAAAAATTATATCTTTAAAGAGACACTATTTTAGCGGTGTTTTTTTAATTTTGCTTGTTGTATAATAAGAACATAGCAAAGCTATAACCTTGATTTCTCGCTTTGCTCGAAATTAAAATAATGCTCATCTACGATATTATTCCTCCATCTAAAATAATTCAACGGAATTCAAGGAGAAAGAAAATTCGGGTTTTGAATATTTTAAAGCCAACTCTGTCTTTGTGGTTGATTGTTTTGTTAATTCTCCAGATTGCGGCTGGAGTTTTGTTTTTGCCTCCGATTGAGGAAGCTCAGGCAGATGGGGAGAACTGGCTTACGGGTTGGAGTTATAGAAGGGCGATAACGATTAATAATACAGGAACTGCGATCAGTGAGGATTTCCAGGTTATAATAGATGATTTTGACACTGCTACCCTGGTTACCGCCAGTAAGATGCGCTCTGATGGTTATGATATTCGTTTTACTCGTTCTAATGGTTCAACAGTAATGCCTTATTGGGTAGAATCTGGAATGAATACTTCAACAACTGATATTTGGGTTAAGATAACCGCTGATTCTGGAGTGAGAATACCTAATGGTGATTCTACAATTTATATGTATTATGGCAAGTCTGATGAAACTACTGAAGCGAGCAATGGTTCCACCACTTTTGAGTTCTTTGATGATTTTGAAGGAGCAGGAGAAACAACAGCATTCTATCCTACTGGCTGGACTAAATCAGGAAGCAATCCATTAAAAGATTTTGGAACTTCGCAGGCTTGGTTTGGTGCATGCTATAATGATTATGATAGCAAGTTCTATTTATATTTGCAGACTGATAGTCTCCCTAATAGTACTATTGAATGTTGGAGTTTTACAAAAGCTAATGCTGAAATACCCGCTAACTGGGTAAATGAAGGAACCATATATACTCTTTCGGAAGCATGGGAAGGAAGCTGGATTGAACCACACTCAGTTATTTTTGAGACTCAGGCAATGGCAGATTCGCGGCGAGATATAGAAGACCCTGGTGGAGCACCACATTCAGGTTCAACCCGAAAATGGCGTTTGTATTATTGTGCAGATAGTGCCGGATATGAGACAGGATTTCTTTTGGCATCTGAAACAGATATGACGAGCTGGACAGCATATTCGGGCAACCCTGTATATGTAGAAAATACATACGGCTATCCTGACTGTAAAGCAGTTGTCTATAATGACGAAGTATGGATGGTTATTGGAGAGTACACAAAAGGAGCAGGTTGTCTTGATGCATATTTCACTCATTCATCAAACGGTATTAACAACTGGACAGATGAATCCAGCATCGGTTGTGAGTGGCTTTTAGGGCAACCAATAACAGTTGGAAACGGAATGGTAACTTTCAAACACGAAAACAGCGATACCGAACTACACGAAGGATACACGGAAGACGGTGAAAGCATTAGTTTATATTCCAGTAATCCTATAATGACTGGTAGTGGTGCCGGTGCATACGACCAACGAATTGAATGGCTTGCAGTCGCACACACAAAAGATTACACCTCTAAAATAGATGGATATTATTATCTCTGGTATATAGGACTTGGTGCTGATAGTTCACATCACCAAATGTGTCTCGCAAAAACGCAGACAGTTACACAAGAAACAATAAAAAATTTAGATACCAATAAGTGGACAAAAAAAGCGAATGCGGATGTCACAATAAGTAATGGTATTGCGACCTTAAAATCAAGTGATGCCAGTTCCAGTGGAATATACACAAAAGTATATAGTCACTCGGCTGATGGCGTTATCATAGAATATCAAGGGAAACGGGGCACATCAGCCTCGGGAACTCGATTTGTTGGTTCAATGAGTGATGTTAATGCTATGCACAAAGGAGCAGGTGGGTTAGGATATTACGCTTTAAATCAAGGTGTAAAATGCTGGAATTATGCAGGAACATCTAATTATCCAACTGGCACAATTGACAACATATTTTATGATATGACAACCTATCTGAAACCTACTGAAATAGTAATAACTGGAGCGGGATTGACAGCTACGATTGCTAATACTTTGGCATCGTATCCCATTGGCGTTGGTATTCCTGATCAAGTAGGGTGGTACATGAAGAATTTCAGAGTCCGCAAATACGCCTCGCCCGAGCCGAGCGCGAGCGTTGGAAATGAAACAGCATTACCAACTATCCACTTTACCTCTGCCAGTTCCAGTGGAGCGGAATCAGTTACCCCGGCTCAATTGGAATTAAGTTTATCAGGTGCTTCTGGCCAGGATGTTACTGTTGACTATTCAGCAACAGGAGGAACAGCTTCTGGAAGCGGAACTGATTATACTTTGGCCAACGGCACCGCCACTATTACAGCCGGCAACACCACTACCACTGTTAACATCACTATTGTAAATGATTCATTAGATGAAACCAATGAAACCATTGAAGTGACTGTTTCTAATCCTTCTAACGCCACCTTAGGAGCTAATACTGTTCACACCTATACTATTGAAGATGATGATGACGCGCCAAGCGTGTCCTTTACCAACACGCCATATAATCATGCTGAAACAGGTAGCCAAACCATTAGCGCAACTATTAGTTCGGTTTCAGGCAAAGAAGTTTCAGTGAATTATGCCAGTTCAGACAGCACAGCCACAGCTGGCAGCGACTATACTGCAACCAATGGAACCCTTACCTGGTCTATTAGCGAAACAGGCGAAAAAACCTTTAATGTAGTTATTCTTGAAGATGATATAGATGAAGATAATGAAACAGTAAATCTTACTCTTTCCTCTCCGTCAAATTGCACCATCTCCGGTGTTAATCCGGTTTCTCTAAATATTACTGACAATGACACAGCCGGTATCACGGTCAATCCAACCTCCGGCCTAACCACCACTGAAGCCGGAGGCGCGGCTGGGTTTACGATTGTCTTGGATACCCAGCCAACCGCTGATGTTAGTATTGGTCTTTCCAGTTCAGACACCAGCGAAGGAACTGTCTTGCCCGCTTCTTTAACTTTTACTTCGGGGAACTGGAGCGTTGAGCAGAATGTTACTGTTACTGGAGTAGATGATTCTGTAGATGACGCGGATATTGGTTACACCATTGTGACTGCGGCTGCTTCCTCAACTGACCCTAATTACAATAATTTGGACGCCAGCGATGTCTCAATAACTAATACTGATGATGACGAACCAGCGCCTTCTGGCGGTGGAGGCGGAATGCCGGCAGAATGGCATAATCCTCCTGCGCCGCCATCTCAAGGATTTAGTATTTTAATCAATGATGATGCTCAATTTACTAATATCCTAACTGTGACTCTTAATTTAAGAGGCGGTTCAGACGCTAAAAGAATGGCAATCTCTAATTTTTCTGATTTTAGAGATATTGGACAAGAATTATATAATACAACAAAAGAATGGAATTTGTGCAAGGGCAAAAAAGTTTGTGAAGAAAGAGAATATATTGTTTATGCTAAATTTTATACCCAATACGGCCAGCCCTCGCCAGTAGTTTTTGATAGTATTATCTACCAAAAGGAAAAAGTAGAGGAAGAAAAACCAATTATTATTAAGGTGCCAGAGGAAATCAAGAAAATTTCTGAGGAAGCCAAAAAGATTTCAGAAAAGGCAAAAGAGATTGTAAAAAAGATTGCTGAAGTTTTTAAACCCAAACCAATAGAAATTACCCAGCCAGAAATTCCCATTGAAGAATTAGTGCCAGAACAAACGCCTTTAGTATTCCAAAGTAAATATAATCTTTTAACTTATACTTTAGAAAATAAACCTTTTACAAAATTTACTTTAGCGCCTTTACCCAGGGAAATCAGGGTTTTGGCTCAAAAATTTCCAGAATTTGGAGAAACTTTGAAAAAAGTCGGCATTACTAAAATCACTGACATTGAGAAATTAAGAACTGTTAAATTAACTTTGCCAGGGTTGACTGAAAGAATGGGTTTGCCAACAACAAAAGTTGAACCGGGTAAATTGGCTTTACCTATTGGTGTTCCAATTGCTAATTTATCGCCGCAAATAAAAAAACAAATTCCTTCAGAAATCGTCTTTGCCAAAGGTGGCGGCGAATTGATTGATTTTAATATTACTTTAACTGTCAGTGAAAAAGGCGAACCAGAGCAAAAAATCACCACTATTTCAGGCAAGCCATTGCAATTAGTGGTTAAGCCGGAAAAGCCGGTAAAAAGCGTAAAAGGTTATCTTGTTTTCAAATCAAAAAAACCTAGACCAAGTTCTTTCCAATTTCCATTGAATCGTTTAGCCGCTTCTTTAATATTCGCTAGCCCAGTTTTTGCTTATCCGCAAGAAAAGCCGGTCAGAATTAAGGAAAGATTAGTGATGCTGGAATTTGAATATACTGATCCTGACAACGACGGGATTTACACTGCTGAAATCCAAGCGCCATTAGTTGAAGGCGAATATGAAATTATTACAGTAATGGATTTTGAGGACCCGAGATTGGGCACGAAAGAAATTCGGCTGATTACTGTAGTTGACCCAGAAGGGTATGTTTTTGAAAAATACGGCGACAAAGAAACCCGCATTCCCGGAGCCATTGTTTCTATTTATTGGTTAAATCTTGAAACCAAACAATACGAATTATGGCCAGCCACAGAATATCAACAGGAAAATCCCCAGATTACTAATGCTACTGGCAAGTACTCTTTTTTGGTGCCCGAAGGTTCTTATTGTCTCAAAGTTGAAGCACCAGGTTATCTTATTTATAATGGCAAGCCGTTTCAGGTTAAAGAAGGCAGCGGCGTTCATATTAACATTGAACTAAAAACCAAATATTGGTGGCTGAAAATTGTTGATTGGAAAACTATACTTTTGATTTTGGTTATAATTTTATTGTTTTATAATTTTTATCGTGATAGAATACGTGAGAGAATCATGAAAAAAGAATCATAAATATGAATAAATTAAAGACTATTTTCACAATCATTATTCTTGTTTTGTTAGTAGGCAATATATTTTTTGGTGTTAAATATTTTGCCGTTCAAAAAGAACTTCAGCAAACTCAAATCGCCTTGGAAACTCAAAAAACTAATGAAAAAGTTTTGGACTTTACAAAACTGTTTATTGAGAAAGTCCTAAAAGCAAAAACAGAAGTTGATTTTGAGACACGGCTGAAATTAGAAAATGCTGTAAGGAATTTAGACGATGAAGAAATTTTGGCTCAATGGCAAAAATTTACTGAAAGTGAAACTGAAAATGAAGCCCAAGAGGAAGTTAAAAATTTGTTAGAGATGTTAGTAAATAAAATTCACCCTGTTAAATAAAAAAACACAGGTCTGACCTGTGTAATATTTTTACTTACAAAAATTTAAAGGGTTATTTAGCCCTTTTTTATTTTTTTATTAAAGTATATAATAAAATAATGGAGAATTTAATGGAAAAGATAGTGAGTCTTTGCAAAAGGCGGGGCTTTATTTTCCCTAGTTCTGAAATCTATGGCGGTTTTTCAAGTTGTTATGATTTCGGACCATTAGGGGTTGAGATGAAGAGAAACATTAAAAGGATTTGGTGGGACGAAATGACAAAACTTCATGATAATATTACGGGATTAGACGCTGGTGTTTTAATGTCGTCAAAAGTTTGGCAAGCATCTGGCCATTTAGCTGCTGGGTTTGCTGATGAATTAGTTGAATGTAAGGAATGCCATAAGCGGTTTAAATTAGACGAAATCCGCCAGCCGGCGGAAAAATGTCCAGAGTGTGATGGTGTATTAACCAAGCCAAGAAAATTTAATCTAATGATGAAAACATTTGTGGGGCCGGTTGAAAATGAAAGTTCTCTGACTTATTTAAGGCCGGAAACTTGCCAGGGGATTTATGTTAATTTTCTTAATGCAGCCAATTCTATGCGGATGAAAATTCCTTTTGGCATTGCCCAGATTGGTAAGGCATTTAGAAACGAAATTACGCCTGGCAATTATATTTTTCGGATTCGGGAGTTTGAACAAATGGAAATGCAGTTTTTTGTTAATTCTTTAATTAACAAAAAACCGCGAAAGAAACGCGAAACTAAACGCGAAAGAAACGCGAAAAATTGGACTCCAGATGATTGGTTTGATTATTGGAAAGAAGAACGCTTGAAATGGTATTTGGACTTAGGGATAGAAAAAGACAATTTGAGAGCCGTAGAGATTCCTGAGAAAGAAAGGGCTCATTATGCTAAGAGACAAATAGATCTTGAATATCATTTTCCATTCGGATGGAAAGAAATTGAAGGAGTTCACAATCGAGGCGATTTTGATTTATCTAATCATTCAAAACATAGTGGTCAAGATTTATTATATTTTGACGAAGAGTCAAACAAAAAATACATTCCTCATATTATTGAAACATCGGTAGGGGTAGAGCGTATTTTATTAGCTTTTCTTTGTGAGTCATATACTGAAATAAAAGGAGGGAGGACAAAGACGACAAAGGCAGTAAAAGAAGTTGAATCAGTTTTGAAATTAGATAAAAGATTGACTCCAGTTAAAGTAGCAGTTTTGCCATTGGTTCGCAATAAGCCAAGGATAGTTAAAAAGGCAAAAGAAGTTTATCAATTATTAAAACCTCATTTTACTTGCCAATACGATGAACTTGGGTCAATTGGCCGCCGCTATCGCCGTCAGGACGAGACAGGGACATTTCTATGTTTAACCATAGATTTTGAAAGTTTAGAAAATGATGATTTAACTATCCGCAACCGCGACACTATGAAGCAAGAAAGAGTAAAAATAGAGGAACTTGTTGAAATAATAAAAAAGAAAATAAATGTATAAAAAAACCACTCTCAAAAATGGATTACGGATTATTACTGTTCCAATGAAAAATACTCGGACAGTAACTGTTTTGGTTTTGGTCGGCGCTGGTTCAAAATATGAGACCAAAAATATCAATGGTATTTCTCATTTTCTGGAGCATATGTTTTTTAAGGGAACCGAAAAAAGGCCTAATAAATTAACAATTGCTGAAACCTTAGATAGAGTAGGAGGAATATATAACGCTTTTACTGGAAGAGAATATACTGGATATTTTGCTAAAGTCGATCTTAAACATTTTGAGTTAGCCATGGATTGGGTTTCAGATATATTTTTAAATTCAAAAATTGAAGAACAAGAAATAGACAAAGAAAGAGGAGTAATACTTGAAGAAATAAATATGTATTTAGATACCCCAATGCTTTATATTGAAGATCTTTGGGAAAAATTGCTTTATGGAAACCAGCCCGCAGGATGGCTCAATATCGGTAGAAAAAAAATTGTAAAAAAATTGAAAAGAGAGCAATTTTTAGATTATCTAAAATCTCATTATACCGCAAAAAACACGATTGTCTGTTTAGCTGGGAATATAAATGCAAGAACAATAAAGGGAAAAATTCAAGATTATTTTAAAAACATAAGAACTGTCTCACCGAAACCGAAATTAAAAGTAGTTGAAAAACAAACTAAACCGCAATCTTTAGTTCATTTTAAGAAAACCGACCAAACTCATCTTGTTTTAGGAGCAAGAGGGTATAGCTTGCTTCATCCAAAAAAATATGCTCAAGCGATATTAGCCACAATTTTGGGTGGCAATATGAGTTCTCGATTATTTATGTCTGTAAGAGAAGAAAAAGGGTTGGCTTATTATATAAGAACCTCTTCCGAAAATTATACCGACACTGGATATTTGGCTACTTCTGCTGGAATTCGCAATAAAAAGGTAGAAGAGGCAATAACTCTGATTTTAAAAGAATATAAGGCAATGAAAAATAAAAAAATAAACAAAGCAGAACTCCAAAAGGCAAAAGATTATTTGAAAGGAACTTTAACTTTGTCTTTAGAATCTTCTGATGCTCAGGCTTCTTTTTATACTGGTCAAGAATTATTAACTGGGAAAATTTTAACTCCAGAGCAAGAATTTAAGAAAATTGACGAAATCACTGAAAATGATATTCTAAAAGTAGCAAAAGATATTTTTCAGCCAGAGAAACTAAATTTGGCTCTTATTGGGCCATTTAAAGAAAAGACAAAATTTGAGAAAATCCTTAAAATTTAACTATAAGAACCTTGATTCCTTCGGAAAAAAGAACCTTGTAATTTTTCACCAAAGTTCAAAATTATGGACAATGAAAAAACATTAGATATTAGCTGGGCCACAATTTTAAAAATTGCTGTAGCTGGTGTGGTTCTTTATTTCTTGTATTCAATCAGCGAATTTTTGGTCTGGTTTGCTTTTGCTTTTGTTATTGCTATTCTTTTTGAGCCGGCAATTGGATGGTTAGGAAGAAGAAGAATCCCTCGTGTTTTAGCCGTGGTTTTTATCTATCTTTCAATCTTCGCCATTTTGAGTTTTTCTATTTATCTTTCCCTTCCTTATTTTATTTCCGAAGTCCAGTATTTTTCTGAGTATTTTCCTCAGATTTTTCCAGAGTACTTTGGAAAAATTTCTCCTTTTTTTGAAAAAGTAGGTTTTGAATCATTCAAAAATCTGGAAACCTTTTTAACGACAATTCAGGGCAGTTTAGAAAAAATGGGGGGTAATATTTTTAGTGCTATTTTTGTTTTCTTTGGAGGAATTTTTAGCACTGTTTTTATTATTACCATTGCCATCTTTCTCTCTTTGGAAAGAAAAAACGTAGAAAAGGGCTTAACTCTTTTCTTTCCCAAAAAATATGAAGGATATCTCTTAAATGCCTGGATAAAATCACAGAAAAAAATTACTGGTTGGTTTTTCATGCGTATTATTGGAGTTGCCTTTGTTGGGGTGAGTTCTTATATTGCTTTCTATCTTCTCAATGTAGAATATCCAATTTCTTTGGCTTTAATTGCCGGTATCTTTGACTTTGTTCCCATAATTGGACCATTTTTCGCTGCCATCATTGCCTTTTTTATAATTTCTATGGACAATTTATTAAAAGCAGTTTTTGTTTTAATAGCTTTTGGTCTTATTCAGCTTATTGAAAACACTATTCTTTTGCCGGTTCTTTCCAGAAAAGTTATAAAAGTTTCTCCGATTTTAGTTTTAGCTGCCCTTTTTATCGGCGGAAAATTCTGGGGACCATTGGGTGCCATTTTGGCTGTGCCATTAGCCGCAATCTTAATGGATTTTTTTAAGGACTTTTTAGAAAAACGAAAAGAGGAAGAGGAAGTAATATCACAAAATGAGTAAATTTAATTTGTTTTATTTGACTTTACATTTGGAAAAGATGTAGCAAGGCAACTCTTGATATATTACAACTCGTGTATTATAATAAAAATGATGACTACAACAATAATAAAAGAAAAAAGCACAATAAAAATTGGCAAAGAGCCAATGGTAATTTTGCCTTTGAAAAAGTGGGAGGAGATAGAAGAAATGCTTGAGGATTTTGAGGACATGATCAGGTTTAATAAGGCCTTTAAAGAAAGTCATGGAGAAAAAATGATTAGCTTAAAAGAATTGAAAAGAAAATATAGCTTAAAATCATAATGTTTGAAGTTCAATTAACAAAACGGGCAGAAAGAGAGTTTGCCGAATTAGCAGATAATTTGAAACAGAAATTTTATAAAGAATTTAAACGACTTTCAATAGACCCCTTTGGGCATCCACAGGTTAAAAAAGTTCAAGACACTGAATTTGGTTATCGCCTCCGCATTGGCCGGTGGCGTATTTTGTTTGCTCTTTTCTCGAAAGAGAAACGAATAGAAATTGTAGATATTTTTATAGAAAAAGGAAAAGACGACTATCGCAAAAGAAGAAAATTATTATAATAAAAAAAAGGAGACAAAATTGCCTCCAAAAGATTTTTTAGGTATGACTTGTTCTTAGATTTAGTTTACTACTTCCCAAAAATTTAAGATTGTACTATTGCCTATCGGTACCGGCAGAGGTCCTTTTATTCTGCAATTTTGGCAATAACCCATTTTTATTCCTGCCAGAGATACAGATATTTCCATTTTACACCCACAACTTGGGCAAATATTAGATGCAGTAGGTGTGATTTTACTTTTCTCTTTTTCCATTTTTTTCTTTTTCACCCCCTATGAAATTTTTTGAATACTAAAATAAAATTAGCATATCCAAAAATTTATGTCAAATTTTTATAGAAAATGTAAATCATAGATTAACATCAAAGCAAAATTATGTTAAAATTAAAAGGAGGTGAAACCTCCTTTTAAAATTATGTCTTGTGTTCCAGTTTCTATTTCAAAAAATGAATTAAAGGATTTATATGAAAAGAAAAAATTAACTACATATGAAATAGCTGATATTTATTATTGCTGTCAGGGAACTATCTGGAAAAGACTAGAACAATATGGAATTAAACGTCTTCCTAATGGCAGAAGATCCTTTGTTATTTCTAAATCTAAACTGAAAAACCTCTATATCAAACAACGACTTTCTAGTAGGAAGATAGCAAAAATATATGGATGTGCTTATTCGACTATAGATTACAAAATAAGAGAGTATGGGTTTCCAGTAAAAACTCTTGCAGTAGCACATATTACTACACTGCGCAAAAATTTCGATGAAAATAAAACAAATAAAGCTTATCTGATTGGTTTTGCAATGGGGGATTTGAGAGTAAGGAAGAAATATCCAAATAGTGAAACCATAAACGTTGATTGTGCATCTACTAAAGAAGAACAAATTAATCTTATTTCAGGATTATTTAAACCCTATGGGAGAGTTTGGGTTAGTAAACCAAATAAGAAAGGAGCCACTCAAATCGAATGTTCTTTAAATGATTCCTTCAATTTTTTATTAAAAAAGCGAATTTTAATTGACCTTTGGATTATAAAAAATAAAAAATATTTTTCGGCATTTCTTGCAGGATTTACTGATGCTGAAGGATGTATTTCTATTACTAATAAAGAGTTAGCTTTTTATTCTTTGGGGAATTACAATAGTCAGCTTTTATCACAGATTCGAAACCAACTTCTAGAAATTGGGATAGAAAGTCCCAAACTAACTGAGGGAAAAACCAAAGGATATGTTGGAAGGGAAGGATATGCGAACAATCAAAACTATTGGTCGCTGCGTCTTAACAGAAAAATTCATTTATTAAAACTTTTTGATTTAATTGATCCTTATTTAAAACATCCTACAAGAATTAAGGGTATTAAAAGAGCAAAGCAAAATATTAAATTGCGAAATATAAAATTTGGTAATCTTAAAATGAATTAATTTTGATTATTATGAAAAAATCTTTCTTTATTTCTACGGCTATTGATTATCCTACCGAACAGGGGCATCTTGGCCATGCTTTAGAAAAAGTGCAAGCAGATGTTATTGCGAGATATAAAAGACTTCAAGGTATTGATGTCCATTTTAGCGCAGGAACAGACGAGCATGGGCTTAAAATTCAAAGACGTGCTCAAAAAGCAGACAAAAAACCGCAAGAATTTGTGGATGAAATGAGTAAATATTTTAAAAATCTATGGAAAATATTAAACATCTCAAATAATGATTTTATTAGGACTACCGAGAAAAGACATATAAAAGTTGTTCAAGAAATTATTAAGAAAATTTACAAGAAAGGTGATATTTATAAAGGAAAATATAAAGGATTATATTGTGTAGATTGCGAGAGTTATTATTTACCAAAAGATTTAGAAAATGGAAAATGTCCAATTCACAAGAAACCAGTAGAGTTGATAGAAGAAGAGACATATTTTTTTAGAATGAGTAAATACCAAAAACAACTTCAAGATTATATTAAAAAAAATAAAAATTTTATTATTCCTGTAGGTAAAAGAAACGAAATCTTAAACCGGCTAAAAGAGCCCTTACAGGATTTAAGTATTTCTAGAAAAACAGTTCTATGGGGAATTCCATTACCTTTTGATAAAAAACTTTCTCTTTTTGTTTGGGTAGATGCTTTATGTAATTATCTAACTACGATTGGTTATCCCAATAATAAATCTAAAAAATTTTGGCCTGCTGATGTCCATATTATAGGAAAAGATATCGTTTGGCATCACACCGTAATTTGGAGCAGTTTATTATCGTCTTTAAAATTGCCTTTGCCAAAAACTATATTTGTTCACGGTTTTATCACATCTGGCGGTCAAAAAATGTCAAAAAGTTTGGGCAATGTGGTTGACCCATTTGTGTTAGTTGAAAAATACGGGACTGATGCTGTTAGGTATTTTCTTTTGCGAGAAATTCCGCCAACTGAAGATGGTGACTTTACCTATCAGAAGTTTGAGCAAAGATACAACTCAGACCTTGCGGCTGGAATTGGTAATTTGGTGGCAAGAGTAATAACGCTTGCGAAAAATTCCAAATTCCAAATTCCAAATTCCAAACAAATTCCAAATTCAAAATTCCAAACAGCAGTAAATAAAACATGGGGAAATTATGAAAAAGCGTTGGACAATTTTAAATTTAACGAAGCCCTGAGAGAAATTTGGAAATTAATTAGCTTTTGCGACCGCTATATTGAAAAAGAGAGACCTTGGGAAAAGTCCAAGCATCAAGAACAAACAATCAAGAATCTATTATTTGCCTTAAGAAATATAGCTGAAATGTTAGAGCCGTTTTTGCCAGAAACATCAGAGAATATATTAAAACAGATTAAAACAAAAAAAAGCAAACCACTTTTCCCTAGAATTTAATTTATGTTGTTTGATACTCACGCTCATCTTAATTTTGCTGTTTTTGACAAGGATAGGAAAGAAATGATTAAAAAATGCTTGGAAAATAATGTTTGGATGATAAATATAGGAACAAATTATGAGACCTCAAAAAAAGCAGTTGAAATTGCGGGAAAATATAATGAAGGGGTTTATGCGGCAATTGGACTTCATCCCATAAATTTAGAGACAAATCTGATGAAACAAAAGTTTGATGAGAATGAAGGCGGCCGGTTTGAAAAAGAATTTAATTATGGAAAGTACAAAAAGCTTGCCTTAAGTTCTAAAAAGATTGTTGCTATTGGTGAAATCGGCTTGGATTATTGGCGAAAACCCAAGACAAAGAAAAAACTAGCAGAATTTAAAAATAAACAAAAAAATTTACTTTTACAAGAAATTAAATTAGCGCAGGAATTAGAATTGCCCATAATCTTTCACTGCCGAATGGCTCACGACGACCTGATAAAAATATTACAATACAAAGAAGTCGGACTTCCTAAAGGAAGTCCGACTTCTAAAAAAGCCGTAATTCATTGCTTTACTGGAACTTGGGAGCAGTCAGAAAAATTTTTAGAAATGGGATTTTATTTGGGTTTTAATGGGATTGTTTTTAAATTAGACCTTGATGAAATAATTAAGAAAACACCCCTGAATAGGATTTTAATAGAAACAGATTGCCCTTTTTTAACTCCCCCAAATTTCAATGAAGAAAAAAATAATCCTTTAGGTGTAAAATTCGTTGCTGAACATATTGCTAAAATTAGAAATCTCCCTCTTGAAAAAATAGCTGAAATTACCAGCACAAACGCTAAAACACTTTTTAAGATTTAAAATTTCAAAACCCGACCTTAAAATTGTAATCAAGGTCGGGTTTTTTACTTTTCTTTTTCGTTTGAAAGAAACCAATCTTCGTGATAAGATAAAATATTATTTATGGAAAAATACGAACCACAAAAAATTGAGCCAAAATGGCCCCGAAAAAATTTTTCGAAGAAAAATTTAACGGGGCAAGCAAAAAATTATAATCCACAACGAATAGAAAAGAAATGGCAAGAGATTTGGGAAAAACAGAAACTTTATCAAGCTCAAGATTTTTCCAAGAGACCTAAAAAATACATTTTAATTGAGTTTCCTTATCCTTCAGGAGAGGGACTTCATGTTGGCCATTTAAGACCTTATACTGCTTTAGATGCTGTGGCTAGAAAAAAAAGAATGGAGGGTTTTAATGTTTTATTTCCCATTGGTTGGGATGCTTTTGGTCTGCCAACTGAAAATTTTGCTTTAAGAACCGGTATTCATCCTCAAAAAGCAACTAAAAAAAATATCGCCAATTTTAAGAGACAATTTAAAAATTTAGGTCTTTCTTTTGATTGGAACCGGGAAATCAATACCACTGACCCAAAATATTACAAATGGACTCAAAGGATTTTCCTTCAGCTTTTTAAAAAGGGCTTGGCTTATCAAGCAGAAATACCAATAAATTGGTGTCCTTCCTGTAAAATTGGCTTAGCTAATGAAGAAGTGATTTCCGGCAAGTGCGAGCGCTGTGGTACTCAAGTAGAGAAAAAAATAAAAAAGCAATGGATGTTAAAAATTACTAAATACGCTGATCGGCTGATAGATGATTTAGAGAAGGTTGATTATTTAGAGAAAATTAAAACCCAGCAGATAAATTGGATTGGCAGAAGTTATGGCACAGAAATTGATTTTAAAATTGAAAATTCTCAAGACATAATAAAAGTTTTTACTACTAGAACTGACACTATTTTCGGGGTGACGGCTGTTGTTTTGGCTCCGGAACATCCCTTGGTTGAGAAGTTAGTTACAAATGACAATAAGGAGAAAGTAATTAGTTATATTGAACAATCAAAGAAAAAAAGTGATTTTGAAAGAACAGAATTAAAAAAAGAGAAAACAGGGGTTTTTACTGGTTCTTATTGTTTTAATCCCGTTAATAATGAGAAAATTCCTATTTGGGTAGGGGATTATATAGTGGCAACTTATGGAGGAGGGGCAGTAATGGTAGTTCCCGCTCATGACAAACGAGATTTTAATTTTGCCAAAAAATATGGATTAGAAATTAGAGAAGTTATTTCGGGTGGAGATATCTTCAAGGAAGCATTTGTTGATTACGGGATTTTGATTAATTCTGGAGAATTTAATGGTTTATCTTCTGAAAAAGCGATTGAAAAAATTACTGATTGGTTAGAAAAAAATAGATTGGCTAAAAAAACAGTTCACTACAAATTAAGGGACTGGGTTTTCTCTAGACAGCATTATTGGGGAGAACCAATGCCTATTATTCATTGTGAAAAATGCGGCGCAGTTCCAGTGCCGGAAAAGGATTTACCAATTGAGCTTCCTTATATTGAAAAATATCAGCCAACAGGCACTGGTGAATCGCCTCTGGCAAAAATTACTGAGTGGGTACAGGTCAAATGTCCAAAATGCAAGGGACCAGCTAAAAGAGAGACAGACACTATGCCTAACTGGGCCGGTTCTTCTTGGTATTTTATGCGCTATACTGATCCCTATAATGATAAATCATTAGCTGATTCCAAAAAATTAGAATACTGGCTGCCAGTAGATTGGTATAATGGCGGAATGGAGCACACAACTTTGCATCTTCTGTATTCTCGTTTCTGGTATAAATTTCTTTTTGATATTGGCATTGCTCCTCAGGCAGAACCCTATGCTCGAAGGACTTCTCATGGTATAGTTTTAGCCGAAGATGGAAGAAAAATGTCAAAGTCATTTGATAATGTAGTTAATCCTGATGATATTATTCAAGAATACGGGGCAGATACTTTGAGGGTTTATGAGCTGTTTATGGGTCCATTTGGTCAGGCAATTGTCTGGAGCACTAAAGGAGTGAAGGGTGTTTATCGATTTTTAGAAAGAGTTTGGAAATTGAGTTTGGAATGTTCTAAAAATGAGAAAAGCAGTCCCAAAATAATAAGAGCGATTCATCAACTTAATAAAAAAATAGATGAGGATTTAGAAACAACAAAATTCAATACCATCATCGCTGGTTTTATGAAATTTGTAAATTTAGGGTTGGAAAATAAAAAAGAAGTTGGCAAAGATACAATTGAAAAAATGTTGATTTTGCTTTCTCCTTTTGCTCCCCATATTTCAGAAGAACTCTGGCAAAAATTGGGTTATAAAGCAAGCATTTTTAAAGAAAAATGGCCAAAATATGATCCGAAACTCGTAAAAGAAGAAAAAATCTTTTTAATTATCCAGATTAATGGGAGAATGCGCGACAAAATAGAAGTTGAAACAGACATTTCAGAAGAAGAAGCCAAAAAATTGACATTAGAGAGAGAAAAAGTTAAAAAATGGATAAAGGGCAAACCAGTAAAAAAGACCATATTTGTGAAGGAAAAGCTAATTAATATTGTGGTCTAAGATAAAAAACTATCGTTAAAATTTTCAATTTTCATTAAATTTTCAATGAATCAATTTTCAATTAAGAATTAGAAATTTAATAGAAATTAGAAATTAAAAATTAGAAATTTGAGCGAAGCCCGTTAGGGCAAGCGAACATTTATGTGCGGTATAGTCGGCTACATTGGTAAAAAAGATAATCCTCAAATTGGCCTGAGTGCCTTGAAACGTTTGGAATATAGGGGATATGATTCTGCTGGAATGGCTGTTTTTAATCCTGAAAAACAGGAGATTTTTTGCTTAAAGGCAAAAGGCAAAATCAGTGAACTTGAGAGAAAGTTTTATTCAGCACCTTTTAGTGGTAGTCCATTTATTTTTCATACTCGCTGGGCAACGCATGGCGAGGCAAGTGAAATAAATGCGCATCCACATTGGGACTGCCAAAAAAACATTTTTTTGGTTCATAATGGAATAATTGAAAACTATCAGGAATTAAAAGAAAAGTTAGAAAAAGAAGGTCACAAGTTTCAGTCAGAAACAGATACGGAAGTTCTCTGTCATTTAATTGAGAAGTATTTTCAGGGCAATCTTGAGGAAGCAGTGAGACAGGCATTAAAAGAAGTTAGAGGCACTTATGGAATTGCTGTTATCTCTAAAAAGGACCCTCAAAAGATTGTGGCAGCAAAGTTGGGTTCGCCTCTAATTTTAGGAATAAATCAGGACGAGTTTTTGATAGCTTCTGACCCTGCGGCTATTGTTTCTCATACCAGACAGGTCATTACTTTGGATGATAATGAAATCGCTGTTTTGTCCCCAAATAATTTTTTTATATTAAAAGAAAAGCCAATTGAAAAAATTGAATGGGATGCAGGAGAAGCACAGAAGCAGGGATTTTCCCATTTTATGTTAAAAGAAATAATGGAGCAACCGGAAAGCATTGAGACACCTTTAAGAGGAAGATTAATAATTGATCAAGGGTTGGCAAAATTAGGAGGTTTAGAACCAGTAAAAGAGAGATTAAAGGGAATTGAGCGATTAAATATTGTTGCTTGCGGAACAGCTCGTCACGCTTGTTTGGTAGGCGAGTATATGCTGGAGGAATATACTGGAATTCCAGTAGAAGTAGAGGCTAGCTCGGAATTTAGGTATAGAAAACAAATTTTAGATAAAAAGACAGCAGTTTTGGCTGTTTCTCAATCAGGAGAGACAGCAGATACCTTGGAAGCAATCAAAGAAGCCAAAGAAAAAGGAATAATGTGTCTCGGGGTTGTCAATGTGGTAGGTTCAACCATTTCCAGGGAGACAGACGCAGGAATTTATAATCATGCTGGTCCAGAAATAGGGGTTGCCTCAACTAAAGCATTTACTTCTCAACTTACAGTTCTTGCTCTTTTAACCTTGTTTTTAGGCAGGCAGAGAGAAATGAGTTTAGTGATGGGTCAGAGGATTGCTAAAGAACTTTTACGTATTCCTGAATTGATGAGAGAAGTGCTGAAAAGCGAAGCCCAAGTAAAAGAATTAGCCCAAAAATATAAAGATTTTAATAATCTGATGTATATTGGTCGGAAGTATAATTACCCTATCGCCCGGGAAGGAGCACATAAAATTAAGGAAATCGCTTATGTTCATGCTGAGGGAATGCGTGCGGGAGAACTTAAACATTGTGAACTTGCTTTGATTGATGAAAATTTTCCCACAATAGCTATCTGTCCTTCTGACTCGGTTTATGATAAAATGAAAAATGCAATGGAGGAAATTAAGGCAAGGCAGGGAAAGATTTTAGCTGTGGCTACTGAGGGAAACAATGAAATAAAAAATTTAGTTGATGATGTTATTTATATTCCAAAAACTTTAGAAATGTTAACTCCAATTTTATCAGTAGTTCCATTACAACTTTTTGCTTATTATGTGGGAGTTCTACGGGGTTATGATGTAGATCATCCAAAAAATTTAGCAAAGGCGGTCACGGTAGAGTAATCCAATCATATCAACATTCAAACATACCAACATTTTAACAAAATTTAAATTCAAAATGTTAAAATGTTTAGATGTTAAAATGTTAGAATAAATTTATGACCAATCTTTTTAAAGACATTCCAGCTGGCGACAATTCGCCAGAAGAAATTAATGTAGTGGTGGATATTCCTAAAGGTTGCGCTAATAAGTATGAATACGACGAGGAAAAGGAATGTTTTAAATTAGACAGGGTGAATTATTCACCAATGTTTTATCCTTGTGATTACGGTTTTATTCCACAGACCCATTCAGAGGATGGCGATGCATTAGATGTTCTTCTTCTAACTACTTATCCTACTTTTTCGGGTTGTGTTGTTAAAGCCAGACCAATTGGAATGATTTTAATGAAAGACGAGGCAGGGAATGATGATAAAATTGTTGCTGTTCCAGTAGAAAAAGTTGATCCACGATTTAAGGAGATTCAAGATATAGATGATGTACCCGAACATCTTAGAAAAGAAATAAAAATTTATTTAGAGGATTATAAAAAATTAGAACCGGAAAAATATGAGCACGTGAAGGTAGGAAAATTTCAAGGAAAAGAAAAAGCCTTAGAGATTATTAAAAAAGCAATTGAGGCGTATAAGACAAATAATAAATAGATGTTTGAAAATATTTTAGAAAAAGAAAACAAAAAAGTTTTCCTTTTAGGAAACGAGGCAATAGTAAGAGGCGCTTTGGAAGCAGGCGTCCAGTTTGTTTCTACTTATCCCGGGACACCGGCTTCAGAAATAGGGAATAGCTTTTATGAAATTCAAAATTCAAATCCGCCAGCTGGCGGAAAAATTAAAAGCTTTTATTTTGAATTTTCTGTGAATGAAAAAGTGGCGATAGAAGCAGCAGGAGGTGCTTCTTTTTCTGGTTTACGTTCTTTGGTAGCTATGAAAAATTTTGGTTTGAATGTTGCTTCTGATTTTTTACTTCCTCTGGTTTATTCCGGTGTTAAAGGAGGAATGGTCATCCTGTCAGCAGATGATCCTTCCTGTCATAGTTCAGCTCAGTCCGAAGAGAATACTCGGGCTTTTGCTTCTTTAGCGCATATTCCTATTCTTGAGCCATCAACACCGCAGGAATGTAAGGACTTTGTAAAATTTGCTTTTGATTTGTCTGAAAAATTCCAAATTCCAGTAATGATTCGGGAAACCACCCGAGTAGCCCACCAAAGCGCTCCAGTAAAATTATCTAATATCCAATATCTAAAATCTAATATCCAGTTTATTAAAGACCATAAGAAGTTTGTGACAATGCCGCCAAGAGTTTTGGAAATGCACCAAGAGCTGTTGGAGAAGATTGAAAAAATCAGAGATTTTTCCGAGATAAGTAAATTAAATTCAATATTTAGAAGTCGGACTTCCGCTGGAAGTCCGACTTCTCGTAAATTAGGTATTATTACTTCAGGTGTGTCTTATCTCTATGTAATGGAAGCTTTAAAAGAATTAAATTTAGATATCCCGGTTTTGAAATTGGGCTTTTTTTATCCTTTACCAGAAGAAAAAATTAAGAAGTTTATTAATCCGCCAACTGGCGCATTAAAAAAAGTCCTGATAGTAGAAGAATTAGAACCCTATTTAGAAAATGAAGTAATGAGATTAGCAAAAGAAGTTAACTGTAAATTAAAAATCGTGGGCAAGGAGTTAATCCCAGAAGTTGGTGAATTAAAACCAGAAATTGTAACTTCGGCTATCGCCAAATTCACAAATAAAAAACATCCAACATTAAACATCCAACATCCAACATCTATTCCAAAACGTCATCCACAGCTTTGCCCTGGTTGTCCTTATTGGTTTGTTTTTAACGGTGTAAAGAAAGCCACTAAAGATATGGATATTATTTTCGGCGGTGATATTGGCTGTTATATGTTAGCCGGATTTTCTCCTCATAATATTCAGGATTATCTTTATTGTATGGGTTCTTCAATTGGTATCGCCCATGGAATTAAGAAAGCTGCTCCGCCGGATGGCGGACAAAAACTTATTACTTTTATTGGTGATTCAACTTTTTTTCATTCTGGCATTCCAGCTTTAATTAATACTGTTTTTAACAAGTCAAATCCATTAATAATTATTATGAATAATTCCACTACTGCTATGACTGGCCATCAACCTCATCCGTCTGCACCAGCTGAACCTGACGGAATAGAGATTGAAAGTATTGTTAAGGCCTGTGGGGTCAAGAATTTAAGAACGATTGACCCAGCCAAGCAGGAAGAATTTGTAAAAACAATCAAGGAGTTTTTAAAGAAAGATGAAGTTTCAGTAATCATTGCTCGCCATCCCTGCATATTTGTGAAAAAACAAAAAGGTTAAAATTTTAGGGAAGTCGGATTTCCAAAGGAAATCTGACTTCCAAGCATTATGACAAACAAAAAAGAATTTAACATAGTGATTGTTGGCACTGGGGGACAGGGTTTGATTACCCTGCTACAGATTTTAGCTGAAGCGGCTTTAATAGAAGGTTATGATATAAAAACCTCGGAACTTCATGGTTTGTCTCAAAGAGGAGGTTCAGTAGAGGTTCATATTAGATTTGGCCAGGAGATATTTTCGCCTTTGGTTGCTCAAGGAAGAGCTGATTTAATTTTGGCATTAGAAATACAAGAATCCCTGAAAGGAATTTATTTTAGCAATCCTAAAACATTTTTTTTAATAAACAAATTTTTTGTTCCAATTTTAGGAGAAAAATTATTAGAAGAAAGTGATATTTTAAAAGAGCTTAAAAAAAACAGCAAGAATATAGTTTTAATTCCAGCAGCTGATATTTGTCAAAAAGAGCTTGGCAAAAATGTAGTAGCAGGCGTTTATTTACTGAGTTATGCTTCTCACAAGAAAATTATTCCCTTAAAGCCAAATTCTATTTTAAAAGCAATGGAAAAAGTAGTTCCGAAAAAATATTTTGCCTTAAATAAAAAAACTTTTGAATTAGCTAAAAAATATGGCAAAGATTGATCCATATATTTTTAGGGCTTACGACATCAGGGGAATTTATCCTACTCGAATAAATGAGGAATTTGCTTATAAGCTTGGTAAATCCTTTGCAACCCTTAACCCAGGAAAAATTGTGGTTGGCAGAGATTGTAGAATTGGAGGAGAATCTCTAAAAAAGGAATTAGTTAAAGGATTGACTGAAAGTGGCGCTGAAGTAATTGATATTGGAATTATTCCTACTCCATTAGTGATCTTTTCAATCGGTTATTACAATTTTGATGGAGGGATTTCTATTACTGCCAGCCATAATCCAAAAGAATATCAAGGTTTTTTACTTTATAATAAAGAAGGCGTAGGAATTGGGAAAGAAAACGGATTAGAAGAAATCAAAGAATTAATTCACTCTGAAAAATTTAAAGAAGGCAGAGGTCTTGTCAAGGAAAAAACTGTTTTAGAGGATTATATCAATTTTATATCTAAGAAAATCACTTTAAGAGAAACAAATAAAAAAATTGTTATTGATTGCGGTAATGGTGTAATTTCTACTGTTTTATTTGGGTTGTTAGATGGATTTAATATAAAATATTATCCTTTATTTTGTGAATTAGATGGAAATTTTCCTAATAGAGAACCTGAGCCGAAAAAGGACAACTTGCAGGACTTACAAAAAAAGGTGATTGCCCAAAAAGCAGATTGTGGTTTTGCCTATGACGCAGACGCTGACAGGATTGTTGCTGTAGATGAGAATGGAAAAATCCTTAATCCCGCACAATTATTCAGTATCTTAATTAAAAGTTATTTAGAAAATAAAAAAGAAAAGGTTATTCATGATTCTTTAAGTTCAAGCGCAATAGATGAAATAATTAAATATTATAAAGGATTGCCTATTGGCTGTAGAGTGGGACATGTTTTTATTCAGAAAAAACTTTTAGAATCTAATGCAGTAATAGGGGGAGAAATTTCTGGCCACTATTTTTTTAGAGAAATTTTTGGTGCAGATGACGCTGCTTTTGCAACCTTGAAAGTTTTAGAATATTTAGAAAAGAAAAAAATAAAATTATCAGAAGCATATAAAGATGTTCCAAACTATTATTTTAATTCTATGAGGGTTAAGACAAGAGAAAAAGATAAATTTAAGTTTATAGAAGATTTAACGTCTAAGTTTAAAAAAAAATATAAATTAGATTGTTTAGATGGGGTGAAAATAATTCTTAAGGATTCTTGGGCATTATTTAGAGCATCTAATACAGACCCTAAAATTTCTATTGCCTATGAATCAAAAACAAAACAAGAATTTAAAAAATTAGAAAAATTTGTTTATAAAATTGTAAAAAGAATTCCTAAATAAGTAATTTAAATGGCTTTAAAAAATAAAATTTCTCAAGCCCCGTTAGAAATTTTCAATAGCGGAGCATTTCAAAAATACATATGAATCAAAAATTTCTAACGGGGCAAGCAATAATTTTAGCTGCTGGTAAGGGAACAAGGATTGAGCCACTTACCTTGACCAAGCCAAAACCTCTTTTGAGGATTTGCGGCAGAACTATTCTTGAACATAATTTAGAGCAATTAGATGGATTAGTAAAAGAAGTGATTTTGGTCATCGGATATAAAGGAGAGATGATAAAAAAACTTATTGGCAGTGATTATAAAAGTTTGAAAATAAAATATGTCTGGCAAAAAAATGCCTTAGGAACCGGAGATGCTGCTAAAAAAGTTGTTTCTCTATTAAAAGACAAATTTTTACTTTTATACGGTGATGATTTATATAACAAAGAAGATATTAAAAAATGCTTAAAAAAATTTCCTTCTATTTCATTAAAAAAAGTAAAAGAACCGTCGGCTTTTGGCCAGGTATTAATAAAAAAAAATTTAGTTAAGGAATTAAAGGAAAAACCAAAGAAAAACATAAGTAATTTAGTTAATACCGGAGTTTATTTTTTGGATAAAAACATTTTTCATTTTAAAATAAAAAAATCGTCTCGCAACGAATACGAATTTACTGATTTTATTAAAGAATTTATCAAAAAAGAAAGGCTATATTTTTCTTTGGCTGAAGGATGGATTCCTTTGCCCTATGCTTGGAATCTTCTTGATGCAAATGAGTATTTATTAAAAACGACAAAAAAGAATGTAATAATAGAAAAAGGGAGCATAATAAAGAGCGGAACCTATATTGAAGGACCTGTTTATATTGGTAGGAATTGTCAAATTGGGCCGAATTGTTATTTAAGAAAATATACTTCTATTGGAGACGATTGCCATATTGGTCAGGCAGTAGAAATAAAAAACTCTATTATTGGAGAAAATACAAAAATTGCTCATTTGAGTTATGTTGCTGATTCTATCATTGGAGATAATTGTAATTTTGGGGCTGGTACAATTACGGCCAATCTAAGGCATGATTATGATAATGTAAAAACAATGGTTAAAGGAAAATTAATAGATACTAAAAGAAGAAAATTCGGTACTATTTTCGGTGATAATGTTAAGACAGGAGTAGGGACTTTAATTTATCCGGGTAGAAAAATTTGGTCTGGAAAATTTACCAGACCCGGAGAAATAATTAAAAAAGATATAATATGAATCAAAAACAATACGATTTAATAATAATTGGCGGGGGACCGGCAGGGATGGCAGCAGGAATTTATGGGGCAAGAGAAAATCTTGATATTCTTTTAATTACTAAAGATTTTGGCGGACAGATTAAAAGAAAATCAATAGAAATTGAGAATTATCCTGGATTTAAGAAAATTTCCGGTCAAAAATTAATTCAGAGATTTGAGAGTCATTTAAAGAAATTTAAAATACCAACCATCATAAATAAAGTAGTAAAAATCAAAAAACAAGGAAAGATTTTTTCTGTTTTAACTGAAAACAAACAACAATTTAAATCGTATTCAATTATTATTGCTTCTGGGGCTGATCCAAGGCCATTAGAAGTTAAAGGAGAAAAAGAATTAATAGGCCGCGGTGTCAGTTACTGCGTGACCTGCGATGGACCATTATATAAAAACAAAACAGTAGCTGTTATTGGTGGAGGCAATGCTGGTTTTGAGGCAGCCATTTTTTTAAGCAGGATTGCGGAAAAGATTTATATTTTAGAATATGGTTCAGAGGTAAAGACTGACGAAATTAATCAAAAGAGAGCCAAAAGAGCTAAAAATATTGAAGTTATCACCAATGCCGGATTAAAAGAGATAAAAGGGAAAAATTTTGTGGAATCAATAACTTATGAAGATAATAAAACAAAAGATTTAGAAACTTTAAAGGTAAATGGTGTTTTTATTGAAATCGGAACCATCCCAGCCACTGGTTTTGTAAAGGGATTAGTGGAGTTTAATAAAATAGATGAAATAATTATTGATGCCAAAACAGGAGAAACAAAAATTCCTGGCCTTTTTGCTGCTGGTGATATTACTGATGAAAACTATAAACAGATTGTTATTGCTGCTGGCCAAGGAGCAAAAGCTGTCTTATCAGCTTCGCGATATTTACAAAAATTAAAAGATAATTAGAAAGGTCGTAAATAAAATTTTAAAAAATTATATTTAAAATAAAAATATGAAGGTTTTAAAAATCGGTGAAAAAGGATGCGAGGATTGTGAAACAATGGTGCCACGTTGGCAAGAAATTGAAAAAGAATATCCTTGGTTAAAAACAGAATACATTGAAAGAGATGAACATCCAGAGATTGTGGAAAAATACAATCTTTTAGCTATTCCCAGTTTTATCTTCCTTAATAAAAATGGCGAGGAGATTTTAAGATTTTCCAAGATAGTAGAAAAGGATGTTTTGATAAAGGCAATTTTGGAAAACAAGGACAGATAAAAATGACAAAAAATATCATTATTATATTTTGTTTTGGGATTGTAATTATCGCCATTGTTGCTGGTTATTTAGTTTACGCAAACCAAAATCCAAGCCCAAGCCCGGCTCCTAATCAAAACAAAGTTAATTTAGAACTCCTTGTTTTAGATAGGGAAGGAAGGATATCCTTAGATGCTTGTTCGGAACGAGGACTTTCTAATAAAATTATACTTTTAGAATCAAAACATTGCAGAGCTTGTAAGGTTGTTGTTCCGAGATTACAAGAAATTGAAAGAGAATTAGGGCCGGAAATTATTTATTTAGATTTATCTAAAGAAGAGGATCGAAATAGGGCTAAAGAATTTAAAATTTGGCCTAAATGGACGCCTACTGTTTTAATAGGTTGTGATGTTCTTATTGGCGCTTATTCTAAAGAAAAATATAAAGAGGTAATAGAAAATTTTTTAAGTCATTGAAAATTAAACTATGGAAAACAAAAAAATTATTATTGCTGTTTTGATTATTATAGGACTGATAGGTCTTTTTTTCTTAGCTAAAGAGGCCTCGCCAGAAAGCTTTAGAGAGCTCGGTTTAAGTTTATCTTTGCCCTGGTTTACTTTTATTATTGCTATTATTGATGGTTTTAATCCCTGTACTTTATGGGTTTTGACTTTTTTACTTGTTTTACTAATTTCTGTATCTGAAAGCAGAAAAAGGATATTTATTGTTGGTTTAACTTTTGTAGCAGTTATTTTTATTGTTTATCTTATGTTTATGGCTGCCTGGTTAAACGTATTTCGTTATATAGGATTTATTGATCCATTAAGAATAATGATTGCCAGCGTAGCTTTGATTGCTGGAGCGATTAATTGTAAGGAATTCTTTGCTTTTAGAAAAGGTATAACCTTAATGATACAAGAAAAACATAAACCCCTTTTAATGCAAAAGATAGAAAAAATGAAAGAGGTTATAAAATACGGCTCTTTGCCGGGCTTAATCACAGCTTCTGTTGTCCTGGCTCTATTTTCTTCTTTAGTGGAACTGCCCTGTACTGCTGGCTGGCCTATAATTTATACTGGTGTATTATCAGCAAAGGTCTTTGAAGGAACTATTTCCTATTATATTTATTTATTATTTTATAACCTTATTTACATCATACCTCTTAGCGCAGTGATATTATTGTTCGGCTGGTTTTTTAAAGGAAAGAAAATTACAAAAACACAGACGCAGGCAATAAAACTTATTGGCGGAGTAATAATGATTGCCTTGGGAATAATTTTATTAGTCAATCCAGAATTATTGATGTTGATGGAGTAAAATGAACTACCCCGCCCTAAAGGGCGAGGTATCCCTGCCTGCCTGCCGGCAGGCAGGCCTTCAGGCGAGTTCTTTCAGCGGCTTTCATTTCCGCCGCAAGCGGCGGGATATTGCTGCCGCCGAAATAAACTATATTATGCTTTTAGAAATTAAAAATTTAAAAGTAGGCGTAAAAGGAAAAGAGATATTGAAATACATTAATTTAAATATAAAAAAGGGGGAGATACAAGCTCTTCTTGGTCCCAATGCCAGTGGGAAATCCACCCTTGCCCAAGTTATTTTGGGCAATCCAAAATATAAAATTACTGAAGGCAGTATTTTTTTTAATAAAAAAAATATTACCAAACTTTCTCCAGACAAACGAGTTAAACTAGGAATTGCTTTGAGTTGGCAAAATCCACCAGTCATAAAAGGAGTCAAACTATCTCAATTATTAAAAGAAATTTCAATGTTTAGAGGTTCGGCCTCTAAACATTTTAACTATGAGAAACAACTATTAGAGAGAGAGGTAAATGTAGATTTTTCCGGCGGAGAGAAAAAAATGTCAGAATTATTACAGGTTTTAACCCTTGAACCTAAACTGGTAATTTTTGATGAGATTGATTCTGGTTTGGATTTAAAACGGCTGGGAGAAGTATCAGAGATAATAAAAAAAGAACTGCTCGCTAAAAAAGTTTCAATTTTATTAATTACTCACTCTGGAGAGATTTTAAAATTCTTAAAACCGAATATTACTAATGTAATGGTCGCTGGAAAAATTATTTGTAAAGAAAAAGATTATAAAAAGGTTTTAAAAACCATTAAAAAATATGGCTATGAAAAATGTAAAAAATGTCGCAGACCGAGCATATAAGAAGTTATATGCTCCGGTAGATTATTATCAGATAAATAATCAAATTCCAGAAATTTGTGAGTTGAAGGGAATAGAAATTCTACCTTCTAAATTGGCTTGGGAAAGATATAGCTGGACCAAAAAATATTTTTCAAAAAAGCCAAAAAGCGGCTATTTTATTTGGGTTAAAGAACAACCTAAATCAGCACTTTTTACTTGTATAAGCATAGCCAACAAAAACATAAGACAGGAGCTTCAAAACCTTTTAGTTGTAGAAAAGGATTTGAAAGTAGAACTTCAAGGAGCCTGTAATGTTTTAAAAAAGAATTTAGCTGGAATTCATCAGACACAAGGAAAAATTATTTTAAAGCAAGGTTCTGTTCTCAAATATAATCACATTCATTCCTGGGGCGATAGAGATATTATAGAACCAGATTATGAATTTTTTTTAGAGAAAAAAGCAAAAATAGATTATAATTATAAAATTTTGTCTTCTCCTAAATTACTAAAAACAAAAACCTTGATTACTCTTTTGGAAAATTCTTCTGCTAATATTAATATTGTAGGAAATTTCTCTAAAACAAAAGCAGAAATTAGAGAAAGTTTAATTCTAAAAGAAAGAGGTGCTTCAGGAATAGTAAAGCTTAGATTGGTGGGAAGCAAAAATAGTGAAATTACTGCTCATTCTCAAATAAAAGCTCAAGCTGAAAGCAAAGGTCATTTGGATTGCCAAGGACTGCTAATTGACAAGACGGCTAAAATTTCTTTAATTCCAGAATTGATTTGTGAAAACAAAAAAGCCCAAATTACTCATGAGGCATCTATTGGAAAAATCTCAGAAGAGGAATTAAGTTATTTAAGAACGCGTGGCTTAAACGAAAAAGAAGCTATTAATTTAATTGTTAATGGATTTTTAGAAAATTAATTATGGATGTTGAAAAAATAGAAAAAGAACTAAGAAAAATAAAGGATGAAGTTTTACGATGCCAAAAATGTGTGCTTTATCAAACTCGAACTTATCCAGTTATTGGAGAAGGCAATCACCAAGCAAAAATAGTATTTATTGGCGAAGCGCCCGGTGAATCAGAAGACAAAACCGGTCGGCCTTTTTGCGGAGCAGCTGGTAAAGTTTTGGATGAGCTTTTAAATTCTGCTGGAATTGAGAGAACAGATGTCTATATTTGTAATATTCTCAAATGCCGTCCGCCGGAAAATCGCAATCCTAAAATAGAAGAGATAGAGGCCTGTACTCCTTATCTTCTAAAACAAATTGAAATTATAAAACCCAAAGTAATCTGCACTTTGGGTAATTTTTCCACTGCTTTTATTTTTGAAAAATACGGCCTGAAAGATAAAATTGAGGGGATAAGTAAAATTCATGGAAATGTTTTTGAGGCAAAAACTCTATTTGGTTCTCTAAAAATCATTCCTCTCTATCATCCAGCAGCTGCCACCTACAATCCCAATATGAAAGAAACTCTCAAAAAAGATTTCCAAATCCTTAAGAAAATTTAACAGGAACTGTTTAAAGTGGAAGTTTAAACAGTAGTTTAAAGGCGAAGTCGCATTCTGGATATTTCGCAAAGATTCACCTTATATTTATTTGCCCGACTCATTTCTTTTTGATAAGATTAGATTAGAAAGTAGGAAATGTCCATAGAAAAATATCAATAAGAGGAAAAACAGAAATGATGACAAAAAAGAAAATTATTTCATTATTAGGATTAGACAAACCAATAAATAAAAAATGGATTCTTTCAATAATATTAATAATATTGAGCCCTTTTATTTTATTTGGTCTATTATTTGGTCTATTACGGATCTATGATTCAGTTTATCTCATTTATATTGACTACTTGCCTGTACCGGAATATCAGAAAAGAACCGAGCCAATAAACATTTGGTCTCTTTGTGAAAAGATCAAAGATAGCCAATCACAGGAATTATGTTTTACCATAGTAAAAGAAAAAGATTTTGAGAAGTGTTTAGATTTGGTAAGTGAAGTAAAAAAGTATTCCTCAGAAAATTATCCCTGGTATGATTTCCCTTTTTATTCTTCGCCTCGCTACAATTATTTTCCCGGAGGAGTAGAAAGAATGATTAGGGAAGGCAAAAATTATGATTCTGATTGGTGGTGTAGAGAAATTTACTTTCCTTATGTTTACGTTGAGGAAGATTATTATTTTTGTCGAGCCTTTTTAGAAAATCCTCACTTTTGCAGTAAAATACTCTATTCAATAGGACCATCTAAGAAGATATGTTACCAAGATGCCGCCTTTGTCTGGGAAGATCCTTTATTATGTCAAAAAGCTGAATATCCGGACTTTTGTTATCTTCGCATAGTGCTAAAATATTTGGAAACTCAAGAAAAAAAGATGATTAAATAAAAAAAATAGGGTTATGGAATTTTTAAGGAATTCCATAACCCTTTCTGTTTTTATTTCTTTTGCAGTTTTTGGGGATTTTTAGCTCAATCCCACATCCACCCGTCGTCAAAGCTTATGGTTGTTACCCGTCTTGTTGTGTCATATCGCCAACAGTGAAATAGAATTTCCGTGGCTACTGTTTCTCGAGAGCGCCATTGGTATGGCCAGGATTTTCCGGTCTGACTTTCCCACGAATCAATTGTCCAATATGACAATGCCCAGGCACCATTCCAATATTTTCCAACACTGTCTCCTTCTGATGTTAATTTAATTCGCACTCCGCCATTATCCTCGTCGAGCCATGGAGGTCCAGCAGGAGTTATATCCTGAAAGTATATACTGGCTGGATATGGCGGTGTTTCTGCTTGAACTAGCATTACAGTTGTGCTTATCGCTAATACGACTAACATTGCTATCACCACAGAGATTACTTTCTTTTTGGTATTCATTTTTTCTTTTTTCTCCTTTTCGTTCAACGGCTATCCAAGGTTCTCATTATTCTGGTATCTCGGATAACCTAATTTATCTACCAAGTTTCTGATATTTTGACAAACAAATTAGGATATCCGAGATTCATTCAATCCATATTTTTTTTGGAAAGAACTATCACTGAAAAAGTTCTATTTTCTTTTTATCAAAATTTAGAAATCTTGTTAAACCAACAGTTAAAAGTTTTCTCTTTTGTAATCACACTCTTTATTAGAACATTTCACTTGGCCTTTTTTTGTTTGGACTAAAAGAGAACCGCATTCAGGACATTTCTCATTAATTGGTTTGTCCCAGAGAGCAAAATCACATTTTGGATATTGATTGCAGGCATAAAATGTTTTTCCTTTTTTAGTTCTTTTTTCAACAATTTCTCCTTTGCTGCATTTAGGACATTTTATATTCAAGGACGGTCTTTCCAATGGTTTGATGTATCTGCATTTTGGAAAGTTAGAACAGGCATAAAATTTCCCGAATCTGCTCATTTTTTTTACTAAAGGCGAACCGCATTCAGGACATTTTTCATTTGTTTCTTCTTCAGCAATTTCTTTTTTATCTATTTCTTTTTCTTTCACTTTCAAGTTTTTTTCAAAAGGTTCGTAGAATTCTTTTATTACCGGAACCCATTTTCTCTTGCCTTCAGCTATTTCATCTAAATCCTTTTCCATTTCTGCTGTGAATTTTATATCTACAATATTAGGAAAATGTTTGACTAAAAGGTCATTAACTAAAATTCCTATTTCAGTCGGCTGAAATTTTTTGTTTTCATTTTTCTGAACATAATTTCTTTCCTGAATTGTAGAAATTGTGGGCGCATAAGTTGAAGGTCTGCCAATGCCGTTTTCTTCCAGGACCTTAATCAAACTGGCTTCAGTATATCTGCCTGGTGGTTGGGTAAAATGTTGCGAAGAAATAAGTTTTAAGAGTTCTAAAATCTCGTTGCCTTCCAGCAATGGCAGTTCTGTTTCTTCAAATTTTATAGGATAGATTTTCAAAAAACCGTCAAATTTTAGAGTTTGACCCGAAACTCTAAAAATATAGTTCTTGGCAGATATATTAATAGTCGTGGAATCAAAACAGGCTTGTGCCATTTGACAAGCAATAAATCTCCGCCAAATTAAATCATAAAGACGGAACTGGTTATCATCTAACTTTTCTTTAATCTTTATTTTGTCTGGTTCTTTATCAGGATAAGCAGGTCTTATAGCTTCGTGGGCTTCTTGGGCGCCTTTTGCTTTTGTTTTGTATTTCTTCAAAAATCCAGCCCAATATTCTTTTCCAAGATTATCAATGATAAATTTTCTGGCTGCAAACAAAGACATTTCAGATAGATTTAACGAATCAGTTCTATGATAGGTAATAAGTCCTTTTTCATAGAGACCTTGTGCAGTTCTCATTGTTAATTTTGCTGGCCAGCGCAATCTTTTCCAGGATTCTTGCTGTAAAGTGGAAGTAGTAAAAGGAGGCAAAGGATTTCTTTTTATTTCTTTTTTTTCAATATTGACGACTTTGTATTCCGCACCTTTTAAGTCCTTAACAATCTTTTCCGCCTCATTTTTTGTTTTAATTCCCAGTTTCGGAATTACTTTATTATCTTTTTTAATAAGTTTTGCCAAAAATTCATTTTTCGCGTTGCTTTCGCGTGATTGAAGCAAAGCTTCAATCAGCCAGTATTCTTCTGGCTTGAAATTTTCAATTTCTCTCTCCCGCTCCACTATCAGTCGCACTGTTACTGATTGGACTCTTCCAGCAGATAATCCTCGGGCAACTTTTTTCCATAAAAGAGGGGATAGTTTATAGCCGACTAAACGGTCTAAAACTCTTCTTGCTTGCTGAGCATTAAATAAACTTATATCAATATCACGAGGATTTTTTAGTGCTTCTTCAATCGCTTGTTTAGTTATTTCGTGAAAGACAATCCTCTGATGTTTTTTACCATTTAAATTTAAAATTTGACTTAGATGATAAGCGATTGCTTCTCCTTCTCTATCTTCGTCAGTAGCCAAGATAAGCAGGTCTGCTTTTTGAGATTCTTTTTTAAGCAAAGAGACAACCTTTCTTGACTTTAAAGGAATAACATATTTCGGTTTAAAATCGTTTTCTATATCAATTCCTAATTCGCTTTTTGGTAAATCACGAATGTGTCCGTAAGAAGACAACACCTTGTATTCGGAGCTTAAGAATGATTGAATTGTTTTTGATTTCGTTGGGCTCTCTACTAAAATTAAGTTCATAAAAATTTAGCGCAATAGAGCGAAGATATTTCTCCCTAAATCCCTTACTTTGTTTTTTATTTCCAAATTAGAAAGAGTGCTTGCTACTTTGGCTGGACTAAGTTTTGTTCTTTCAATTATTTTATCAATATACAATGCTTGTTGCGATAAAGCAATCAAAACGAGTTTTTCTGCTTCATTTTCTCCTTTAATCTCGGGTTTAAAATTGCTGTGGCTGTTGATGTCAAACATCAACAGCTCTGGGTTTAATTCTTTTAGAATGTCTTGGGCGTTTTCTACTAGCTTTGCGCCTCGTTTAATTAGAAAATGGCAGCCTTTAGAATTCCGGGAGTAAATAGAACCAGGCAGAGCAAAAACTTTTCTTCCCTGCTTCCTTGCCCATTCAGCAGTAATTAAAGCGCCGGATTTTTCTTTTGCCTCCACAACTAAAATACCCAGACATAAGCCAGAAATTATCCGATTTCTATTTGGAAAACTAAAATTAGAACCGGGAGTTCCAGAAGGATATTCAGAAATTAAAAGGCCGTTGTTTTCTAAAACTTTTTCTACTATTTTTAAATTTGATTGGGGATAAATAGTTTTTTCATCTAAGCCGGTTCCTAAAACAGCGATTGTTCGTTTTTCTCTTTCTAAGACCCCTAAATGGGCAAAAGTATCAATTCCTTGAGCAAAACCGCTGACAATGGTTAAGCCAGCTTCACTTAAATCACCAGCGATTTCTAAAGCTGCTTGCTTTCCATAAGAAGAACACATTCTGGTGCCAACAATTCCAAAACAGGGTTCTTCAGCAATTATTTTTCCTCTGTAATAAAGAACCTCTGGCGCATTTTTAATCTCTTTTAATCGCTTCGGATAATCTTTATCCTCAATTGAAATGGTTTTTATCTCGTCAGTCATTTTTTAATTTAACACTATTTCCAAAATTTGACAAAAATTTGATAGTATAGTATGATTGGATTGTAAATTAACAGTAGAATATGGAAAAATTTAGGAGGTGAAAAGAGAAAAAATGGTGAATAAAAGTTATGGATATGGATTAGTAGCTTTGTCATTTTTGCGTTTTGAAAAGGCGCGAGTAGAAATTGATTACGCAAAAAGCAGAAATTCCGCAGTAGATATCAGTTTTCAATTAGTGCATTATGACAGTGGATATGAGATAAGACGCTACGTTTTGAAGCTCAAACAGCACCCAGAAATTTTAGATGTCAAAAAATGTCCCTTGCATATTGATTTAAAAGTGAAGACAAGGGGTTTAAGTTTTGAAGCGGCAAAACGGAAGTGTCTTGATGTTATAGCAGGAGCATTAAACGCAGAAGAAACCTTTTAATATTTTTATGGGGAGTTTCAGATTGAAACTACTCCATTTTTTATTTGAATTTTTGGCGTACGTCAAAAATTCAAATTACTATTCTCTGTTCTTTGCTCACTAATTATATTTTCCCATTGTCTTTTCTATTCCTTGTTTTGTTGCGAACTCAATCGCCTGGCAGGTTTTTTGCACAGTTCCTTCTATAACTTTTTCTTCTTCTTTTGTAAATTTTTTCAAAACAAAATTCTCAATATTTTGAATTCCCAGTTTTTTATTTTTAATTCCGACTCTAAAACGAGCAAAGTTTTTCGTTCCCAATTCATCAATAATAGATTGGACTCCTTTATGTCCGGCTGAACCACGATTTTGAACAATTTTCATTTTACCTAATTCTAAATCAATGTCATCATGAACCACCCACAATTCTTGTCTCTTGTCTCTTGTCTCTTGTTTCATAGTTTTAACTGCCTTACCTGATTCATTCATAAAGGTTTGTGGCTCGGCCAAGATTATCTTTTTAGCATTTATAATTCCCTCTGAAATTTCTGCCTTGAATTTCTTTTTTAATTGCCAATCAGAAAAACCGTGAATTTTCTGAAATTCATCTAAGACCATAAATCCGACATTATGCCGGGTTTTTTTATATTTTTCTCCGGGATTGCCAAGACCAACAATTAAAATCATAGATTTTAATTAAGTGTAAAATGTAAAGCGAAAAGCGAAAAGCGAAAAACAACAACTAAAAATTCAAAATAAAGAATAGTATTTTAAGTTTTACGCTTTTGTTTTACGTTTTAAGTTTTACGCTTTGCGTTTTCATTATACCACTCTTGCCCTATTTGAGAAACTTGCTATAATAGACACATATGAGAATTTTAAATGGGGTATTGTCGTTTATCTGGGAGATATCTAAAATTGTTATTATTGCTTTACTGATAGTAATTCCTATCCGCTATTTTATATTCCAGCCCTTTTTTGTAAAGGGTCAAAGTATGGAGCCGAATTTTCACAACGGTGATTATTTGATTATTGATGAAATATCTTATCGTTTTTCTGCTCCTGAAAGGGGAGAAATAGTAGTTTTCAAATATCCGAATAATCCTTCCCAACGTTATATTAAAAGAATTATTGGTTTGCCGGGAGAAACAATAAAAATAGAAGATAATAAAGTAAGTATTTTGAACGACAACTATGAATTTGTACTGGATGAATCAAACTATCTTTCTGACTTTATACAAACGCCAGGAGATATTGTATTTCCATTAGGAGAAAATGAATATTTTGTTTTAGGGGATAACAGAACTGCTTCTTTTGATTCCCGGAAATGGGGCGCTTTATCAGAAGAAGATATTATAGGAAGAGTGTTTTTTAGAGCTTGGCCAATGAGCGTCTTAGCCAAAATTGAAGCACCGGAATACTAACAATCATTTATCATTGATGACTGATCATTATGAAGAAGTCGAAATTTCAAACTTTAACAGGAATGCATGATATTTTAGCTGACAGGCAAAAGTATTTTCAAAAAATTTATAATACAGCTAAAGATATCGCTGACTTTTATGGTTTTGAAAAAATTGATACGCCAATAATTGAACAGGCAGAACTTTTTGAAAAAGGAACTGGTTTAGCTACTGATATTGTTCAGAAAGAGATGTATAGCTTTAGAACCAAAGGAGGGGATTGGGTAACCTTAAGACCAGATGGAACCCCTTCCATTGTCAGGGCCTATATTGAACATGGCATGCAGTCCCTTCCTCAACCAGTAAAGCTTTGGTACTCTGGTCCTTTTTTCCGGCATGAACGTCCACAAGCTGGCCGTTATAGACAGTTTCATCATATTGGTTTTGAGATATTAGGCGAGAAAAATTCAGTCATTGATGCTCAAATCATTCAAGTTTTCTATAATATTTTAAAGGAATTAAAGATTAAGGATATAATAATAGAGATAAACAGTATCGGAGATTCCCACTGCCGGTCCTATTACAAAAAATTGTTAGTAAGTTATTTGAAAAATCGAGAGAGTTTGCTGTGTTCTAATTGTAGAAAGCGGCTTAGAGAAAATCCTTTAAGAGTTTTAGATTGTAAAGAAGAGAGATGCAAGAAAGTAGTCAGTCAAGCACCTCAGATGATTGACCATCTCTGCGATGAGTGTAATCAGCACTTTAAAGAAGTTTTAGAATTTTTAGATGATATGGAGCTTCCTTATAATCTTAGTCCATATTTAGTTAGAGGTCTTGACTATTATACTAAAACCGTTTTTGAAATATATCAAGACACAGAAGAAGGTAGAAAGCAGGGCTCTTTAGCAGGTGGAGGAAGATATGATAGATTGGTTAAACTTTTAGGAGGAAGAGATGTACCAGCTTGTGGTGCTGCTTTAGGGGTAGAAAGAGTAATGAATGTAATGGAAAATATAGGAGTTCGGCTTCCTCAATCTTCTTCTCCCCGAGTTTTCTTAGCCCAATTAGGCACTCTTTCCAAGCAAAAGAGTTTGAAACTTTTTGAGGAGTTCAGAAAAGCTAAAATTCCAATAGCTGAATCGTTTAGCAAAGATTCTTTAAAAAGCCAGTTAAGAATAGCTGATAAAATAGGAGTGGATTATACTTTAATCCTTGGTCAGAAAGAGGTTTTTGAAGGCATAATAATCTTAAGAGAGATGAAAACAGGGAAGCAGGAAACCGTGAAGATAGATAAAATAATTAATACAATGAGTAAAAAACTTAGGAAATAATATGGCTTGTCTTTTTTGTCAAATTATAAATAAAGAGATACCAGCTGATATAATCTATGAGGATGAAAAATTTGTAGTTTTCAAGGATATTAAACCAAAAGCTCCTATTCATCTCTTAATTCTTCCTAAGAAACATATTCCTTCTGTTCAGCATTTGGAATTAGAAGATAAAGAGCTGATAGGAGAATTATTTTTTCTTGCCAAAAAAATAGCTCAAGAAAGAGACATTGCTGAAAAGGGCTATAAATTGGTCTTTAATGTAGGAAGAGGAGGAGGGCAAGTAATAGAACATCTCCATTTACATTTAATCGCTGGCTGGAAAACGGCTCAGGAAAGAGATATTCCTGGAATGCCATAAAAAAGTTAAAAGTTAAAAATGAAAAATTTTAGAGAAATATGAGTATTCAAATAAAGAAACAACCTAGAGAAAACTCTCAATCTTTGACCAGACGCTTTTCCAGAAGGATTCAGCAAAGCGGGATTTTGCGTCGGGCAAAGAAGGCTAGATTCAGAGAAGAAACAAAAAGCAAACAATTAAAGAAAAGAGCGGCTTTAAGGAAAGAAGAATTAAAAAAGGAATACGAAGAGTTAAGAAAACTTGGTAAAGTAAAGTAAACTATCAAGACAGTAAACATATGATTGAGATTAATAATTTGACAACTAATCCAGTAGATGAGGAATTTTTGAGAAAAAGTGCTAAAATAGTGTTAGATGGCGAATCCGCCAGCTGGCGGATGGCGGAGCGGAAAAAGGATGTTGATTTATCTATTGCTTTTGTAGGACAGGGAAGAATGAGAGAAATCAATAAAAGATACCGGGGCAAAAATCGCGTTACTGATGTTTTGAGTTTTCCAGAATCCAAGGTTTTATTACAAAAATTTAAAGTAGGTCCTTCTCAAAAAATTCAGGGCTTAGGGGAAATAATCATTTGTCTGCGTGAAGTTAAAAAGAATGCTAAAAAATTTAGTTCTTCCTTTGAAAAAGAATTAAATAAGGTTTTAATTCATGGAATTCTACATTTGTTAGGATACGACCATGAGAAGGGCGAAGAGAAGGCAGAGGAGATGGAAGAAAAAGAAAAATATTATTTGTCAAAAGTTTTTTAGTTTTTTATGGCAAAAAATCATTTTATCACTGGTTTAGATATAGGAACTGGTTCTATCAAGGGTTTAACTGTTTTAAAGAAACAAGATTCTCCAAATTTTGAAGTTTTAGGCAGGTCGGAGAAGTTTTCTTTGGGAATTAGAAGGGGAGTAATCGTTGATCCTGAAACAGTTTCTAAAAACATTCGCTGGGTGATAAATCAGCTTGAAAATGAATCCGGACAGAAAATTAACGATGTTTACGTTAATTTAGGCGGAAGCCATATTTTTTGTACCCCTTCTCATGGTACGGTGGTTGTTTCTCGGGCTGACCAGAAAATTTCTAAAGAAGATATTGATAGAGTGCTTCAATCAGCTCAAGCATTTTCTTTACCTTTAAATAAGGAAATTATTGAAATTTTCCCTAAAGAATTTATTGTTGATGGAGAAAGAGGAATAAAACAGGTTGAAGGAATGAAAGGTGTAAAGTTAGAAGTAGATGCCCTGGCACTTTGCGCCTTCACTCCTTATTTCAATAATTCAACTAAGGCAGTTTTAAATTCAGATATTCAAATCGGAGACATTTTTCCTTCTGCTTTAGCTTCAGCCAAAGCAGTTCTCACTCCCCATCAAAAAGAGTTAGGAGTAGTTTTAATAGATATTGGTGCTGGTACTACCTCATTAGCCGTTTTTCAAGAAGGAAATTTAATTCATACCGCTGTTTTTCCGATTGGTTCTGCTCATATTACACAGGACATTGCTATTGGATTACAGACGGATATTGATATTGCTGAAAAAATAAAAAAGCAATTTGGCACTTGCATTTTAAACGGTAGCGGAAGCAATAAAAAAGAGAAAATTTTAGCATCGCAGAATTCTCCTTTAGTATTTTCCCGCAAAATGCTGACTAAAATTATTGAAGCAAGGGTTTCGGAAATTTTTAATTTAGTTCAAAAAGAAATAAAAAAGATTACTCCCCAGCCTCTGCTTCCGGCTGGTCTTGTTTTAACTGGCGGCGGGGCAAAAATGCCCAGGATTATAGAACTGGCTAAAAAAGAATTAAAACTTCCAGCTCGGCGGGGATTTCCTCAAGAATTTTCAGAAATAGAAGAGGATCCTTCTTTAAGTGCTGTCTGCGGTTTGGTATTAGAAGGAGCAGATTGGTCTAAAGAGCCAGGTTTTTCCGGCTTCAGCGCTGCTGGCAAAGGCATTCTCGGAAAACTCAAAAAAATATTTAAAGTTTTTATACCATGAAAACACAAGCTAAAATAAAAGTAATAGGGGTTGGTGGATCTGGCTCTAATGCTGTTTCCAGAATGATGAAATGTAAAATTCAGGGTATTGATTTAATTGCCCTGAACGCTGATGCCCAAGATTTAAACCATACTTTTGCTCATCAGAAAATTCGTATTGGCCGGCAGACAACTAAAGGTTTGGGTACTGGTATGAATCCAGAAATAGGCAGAAAAGCAGCTGAAGAAAATAGAGAAGAGATTGAAAGAATTTTGAAAGGTTCAGATATGATTTTTATTACTTGTGGACTTGGCGGCGGTTGCGGCTCCGGCGCTTCTTCAGTGGTAGCGGAAATTGCTAAAAAGCAAGGGGCTTTGACTATTGCTGTGGTTACCAAGCCATTTTCTTTTGAGGGCAATCAACGTCAGGCAATAGCAGAAAAGGCCTTGAAAAATTTAAGAGACAAAGTAGATACTCTGCTTATTATTCCCAATGACAAAATTCTTTCTTTGATTGATAAAGAAACAACTTTACTTTCTGCTTTTTGGGCTTGCGACGAAGTCCTTAGAGAGGCAGTTCAGGGAATTTCCGATTTAATTGTTTTTCCCGGTATTATCAATGTTGATTTCGCTGACTTAAAAGCTATTATGAAAAACTCTGGTCCTGCTTTGTTCGGCATTGGTTATGGAAAGGGAGAAAACAGAATAGAAGAAGCAGTGAACCAAGCCATTAATTCTCCTTTGCTTGATTTTTCAATCCAAGGAGCGAAAGGACTTTTATTTAACGTCAGTGGAGGAAAAGATATTAGCCTAGACGAGGTAAGGCACATTGCCAATATTATTACCAAAAATACTAGTCCCAGAGCAAAAATAATTTTTGGCGCTGTTCAGGATAAAAATTTGACTAAAGAAGAAATTAAAATAACTGTTATTGCTACTGGGTTTAATAATAATGATTGATTTAAATGACCAAAATTTTCAAGGAGAAGTGCTTAATGGCGATAATGACAAGCCATTTTTAGTTGATTTTTGGACAAATTGGTGCGTTCCATGCAAAGTTATTGCTCCTTTTATAGAAAAAATTGCTGAAGATTATAGAGACAAGATAAAAGTTGGCAGGCTTAACGTGGACGAATCCAAACAAACGGCTATTACTTACGGAATTGAAGCCATTCCTACTTTAATTATTTTTAAACAAGGCCAAATAGTAGATAAAGTAATTGGCGTAGTGCCTTATCAGGTCTTGATTCAAAAAATAGAACAACATATTTAAAATTTTTGAAATACTTTTGTCTGTAAAGATATCACATATATCACGACCGTAGCATATCTGACACAATTTTTATGAACAATGACCCAGTAGAAAATTTAATAGAGGATTATAAAAAATACGCTGAAGAGAATGGACTTAAATTAAATCCTGATAAAAAAATAATAGAAGTTTTAATCAAAAAATTATTAGAAAATGAGGAAAAGTACGGTGAAAAATACTGTCCCTGCAGATTCATTACTGGTGATTGTGAGAAAGATAAAAAAAAGATTTGCCCCTGTGTTTTTATGGATTCTGAAATAAAAAAACAAGGTCATTGTCATTGCAGTTTATTTGTAAAATGAGAAAAATCAGAGGGCTAATTTTATTTTCCGGCGGTTTGGATTCAATTTTAGCAGCAAAGATTTTAATGGAACAGAAAATTAAGTTAAAAGGAATAACTTTCAAAAGTTATTTTTTTAATGAAGAGCAAGCGAAAAAAGCTGCCAAACAAATTAAATTGCCGCTAAAAATTATTGATTTTTCAAAAGAGCATCTAAAAATAGTCAAAAGTCCAAAATATGGTTATGGAAAAGCAATAAATCCCTGCATTGACTGTCATATTCTGATGTTAAAAACCGCTAAGAGGATTATGAAAAAAGAAAAGTTTGATTTTATTATTACTGGCGATGTTTTAGGAGAAAGACCAATGTCTCAAAACAAACAGGCATTAGGACTGATAAAAAAAGAATCTAAGTTAGGCGGATATTTATTGCAGCCACTTTCAGCAAAATTATTGAAAGAAACTATTCCAGAAAAATTGGGCTGGGTAAATAGAAAAGAACTTTTTGACATTTCCGGCCGTTCTAGAAAAAAACAGATTGCCTTGGCTGAAAAATATAGAATAAAAGAATATCCTACACCTGCTGGCGGCTGTTTATTAACTGATTTGGAATTTGCTAAACGGCTAAAAGAATTGCTGAAGATTTATCCGAGATGCAATGACAACGATATTGAATTATTGAAATTAGGACGGCACTTTTTAGAAAATAGAACAAAAATTATAGTAGGAAGGAATGAACAGGAAGATAAAACAATAAAAAGGTTAGCCAAGAGACAGGATGTTTTAGTAGAAATGAAAAATTATCCTGGTCCTTTAACTTTGATTAGAAATTATCAGAGAGGGAAAATTTCAAAAAAGATTATAGAGAGGGCCCAAGAACTAACTCAATATTATTCCTTCAAAGCCCGTCACAAAAAAGATGTAAAATTTGATATAATTAAAAAATGACTTTTTCTAATATAAATCCAGCTTCATACTTATTTTTCTTCCTAAAAAGAGAATCAGATAGATTTTTTACCAGTATGGCTATACGAGGTTTTGGGTTTGGAATGATTACTATCTTTGTACCAATTTATATCTATCAATATTTTAATTCCTTACCGTTGACTTTTTTGTTTTTCGCCGGAATTTATGGACTACAAGGAGCTTTAGTTCCATTTGGCGGTCAGATAATGATGAAAATAGGTCTTAAAAAAGCTATGCTTGTTTCTCTGCCATTTTTTTGGGGATTTTATATCTGTCTGCTTTATTTTGATATTTCTCAGCTTTTTATTTTTTTATCAATAATTTTATATGTGCTAGGAATGATTTTTTTCTGGCCTGCTTATCACACCAATTTTGCTCGTGTTTCTGAAAGAAAAAAATTAGGAAAAGAGGTAGGAAAGCTTAATTTTGTAGTTGCTTTACCAGGAATTTTAGCTCCAGCTATTGGAGGAACTATTATTTTTCTTTTTGGATACCCAGCTTTATTTGTTGCAGTTTTATGTGTTTTATTAGCTTCAGCCATTCCTTTATTTTTATCCAAAGATATTCATCAAATTTATACTGACTCTTATCTCGGTGCCTATCAAAGAATATTTAAAAAAGAAAATAGATATCATAATTTAGCTTTTGCCATTTTTGGCATAGAGGCAACAATAAATAACTGCATTTGGCCTATATTTTTAGCTATTTTAGCTATTGGCTATATTACTATTGGAAGTGTGACTACTGTAGCTTTGATGGTCTCTTTGTTTTTTACTTTGTATATGGGCAGAATTACTGACCGTCTGAATAAAACCAAACTTTTAACTATTGGTTCAGCGCTTACTTCTGGTGCTTGGCTGGGAAAGTTTTTTGTGTTTAGTCCTATTTCTGCTTTTTTAGCTCAAGGATTTTATAAATTTGCCAGGACATCAGCGGGGATTCCTTTCCAAACCATTTTATATCAAAAAGCAGAAGGCAAAGGTGCAGAAATTGATGAATTTATTATTTATAGAGGAATGGCAATAGCGTTTCCTCGTTGTGCTTTTCTTATAGTTTTAGCCGGGATATTTTTTGTTATTCCTCATATAAGTATTAACTTTGCTTTTATTTTAGCAGCGGTGTTTTCGTTAGGATTTATATTTATGGGAAAAATCCCAGAACTTAAATCCTGGTTCAAAATAAATAATTTTGATTTATGAATATTGATTTATATATTTTTCAGCAGATAAATGCATTAGCAGGACAGTATGCCTGGTTAGATACCTTGGGTATTTTTTTTGCCAGGTATTTTGAGTATGCTTTAGTTTTTTGTTTATTTTTGTTTTTGGTAAAGAACTTCAAGAGATATTGGCCAATGGTTTGGCAGGCAATCTTTGCTGGAATTATTTCTCGTTTAATTTTTACTGAAATTATTCGCTGGCTCTGGTGGAAACCCAGACCTTTTGTAGAGAATCATATCAATCTGCTTTTAAGTCATACCAATTCTGCTGCTTTTCCTTCTGGCCATGCTGCTTTTTATTTTGCGATATCTTCGGTTGTCTATTTTTACAACAAAAAAGCTGGCATAATATTTTTTCTTGCCAGTTTTTTAATTTGTTTAAGCCGAGTTTTTTGCGGCATCCATTGGCCCTTAGATATCCTAGCCGGTGCTATAGTTGGTATTCTCTCTAGCTGGCTAATAATAAAAATCTTTAAAAAATGAATCTAATGGAAAATTTGAAAGAAAAAGTTGGACAATTATTTATTTGTAGAACACCCGAGGATATTAATCAAATTGAAATGTTTATAAAGGAAGGGATTGGTGGTTTTATGATTGGTAAAGGCGGTGAGATTATCTCTAAAAGTCAGGCTGCATTAGAAGGGGATAGCTTGGAATCGTTGAAACGATTTGTAAAATTATTGAATAGATTATCGCAGAAAAGCAAAAAAGTTCCATTGTTTTTAGCAATTGATGGGGAAGGAGGAAAATATTTCAACAGGCTCAAATCAATATCAGATTATAAATCCCCTCGTTTTTATGGAAAGAAGTTTGAAAAAGATGGAGATTTAGAATTCTTTAAAAGAGAAGTAGCAAAATTTGCAGAGCTAATGAATCAAATTGGGTTTAATATGAATTTCGCGCCATTGGTTGATTGTGCAAAAAAAGGGTATAAAGGATATATAGCAGAAGAAAGAGTATTGATTAAAAATAAAGATGATTTAACAAAATCTGAAACTATAGCAGCAAACAGGTCTTATTCTGACAAAATGGAAACAGTAATCACATTGGGTTTAACTGCAATGCGAATTTTTCAAGAACACAATATTATACCAACATTGAAACATTTTCCTTCATATGGAATTTTAAAGAAGAATCAAAATCCACACAGAATTCTGCTAAAATTAGCTATTCTTAGAAATAAAATTTTAGCACAGATTGAGCCATATAAAAAAGCTTTTAAAAATGGCTGCTATGCAATAATGAAAGGACATATAATAACTTGTTTAGATTGGAATGTACCTACATCACTTTCAGTCAAAATTGATAAATTTCTAAAGGATGAATTAAGTTTTAATGGTTTGGTAATTGTGGATGAATTACATATGGGTGCAATAAGACAATATTATAGACTGGACAATAAAGAAGTTCCTAAAAGAGCTGCTGTTGATGCATTAAAAGTTAATGATATTATATTAACCAGTCATCCAGGAGATTTTATTGTTATGCGGGATGCAGTTATTAAAGAAGCAAATAAAAATGAAAAATTTTTAGAGAGAGTTAACGAAGCATACAAAAAAGTATTATATTATAAAAAAATCATAAATTTACTATAATGACAAAGAAAATGATAATCTTAAAAAGATATATTAAAAATCCTATTCTTAAACCGATAAAAAACCATCATTGGGAAGAATACGTTTACAATTGTGCTGCAATAATCTTGGATAATAAGGTTCATATAGTTTATAGAGCTTTAAGCAGAGATAAAATATCAAGGCTTGGTTATGCATCAAGTAAAGATGGTTTTAAAATTGATGAAAGGTTAGAGAAACCAATTTTTGTCCCAGAATTAGAATCTGAAAAGCCAATGGTAAAGTTCAATAATTCTGGTATTGAAGACCCGAGATTAACAAGGATTGGTGACAGAATTTATATGCTTTATGCCGGCCTAAATGGTAGAACAGCTCAATCATCTATGGCTTCTATTAAAGTTGAGGATTTTTTACAAAAGAAATGGAATTGGAAAAGGCATGGGGTTCTTTTCCCAAATATTGACGATAGAAATGCAGGTTTATTTCCAGAAAAGATAAATGGTAAATATGTCCTTTATACAAGGTTTATGCCAAATATTTGGGTAAGTTATTCAAGGGATTTGAAAAACTGGTCAAGGCCAAAAATAGTAATGAAACCAAGAAAAGGGATGTGGGATGAATACAAAATTGGCATAGCTGGACCTCCTCTAAGATTGAATAATTCTTGGCTATTGATTTATCATGGAGTTGAACAAAAGCAAGCCGGAAGATTTGGAAGAGTCTACAGATTAGGATTCGCTTTAATAGACCTTAAAGACCCGGAAAAAATTTTATATAGATGTGAAAAACCAATTTTTGAACCAGTCAAGAATTATGAATTAAAAGGACAAGTTCCAAATGTGGTTTTTTCATGTGCTGCTGTTATTAAGGGAAAGACACTTTTTGTTTATTATGGTGGTGCCGACACTGTAATAGGGGTAGCTACTGCAGACATTTCTAAGCTTCTTTGAAAAATAAGAACCTGTCTCGCTTTGCTCGGCAGAACCTTGATTTTCACGGCTACGCCGTGAAAATTAAAAAAAATAGCGGGAATTGATTTCCCGTTTTTTTATTTTGTGCCGGGGGAGGGACTCGAACCCTCAAGCCCTTGCGGACAGTGGATTTTGAATCCACCCTGTTTACCAATTTCAGCACTCCGGCTCATTTTCAGTTTATCAAAAATCTCCCTTTTGTCAATTTTAAAATTTTATGTTATATTAAATTAATGACACGGATTATTTCCATCGCCAATCAGAAAGGCGGAGTTGGAAAATCAAATGTTGCAGTTAATCTTCCGGTTTTTTTAAGCGCTAAGGGAAAGAAAGTTTTGTTAGTGGATATGGATCCTCAGGCAAATGCTACTTTGAGTTTAGGCATTAACTGCCGCAATTTGCCTCTTTCTATTTATAATGTTTTAATGGACCAGATTACTCCTTCAGCTATTATCAGGAAGACCTCGTTTTTTGGATATGATATTATGCCGGCTTCTCCGGATTTGGCTGGTGCTACTGTAGAATTAGTAGAAGCAAAAAATCGAGAGTTCAAATTAGCTCAAATTTTAAAAAAAGTTGAAGAACCATACGATTTTATTATCATTGATTCTCCTCCGAGTTTAGGAATTCTAACCCTTAATACCTTAGTTGGTTCCAAAGAGGTTTTAATTCCGGTTCAATGCGAATATTTGGCTTTGGAAGGATTAGGACAACTTTTAGATACAATTGCCTTAGTGAAAAATAATCTTGGTCAAGATTTAAAAATTGCCGGCGCTCTATTAACAATGTATAATAGAAAAAATCGTCTTTCCAGGGACGTAGCTAAAGAAGTTAGAAGGAATTTTCCTGGCTATGTCTTTGACAGCGTTATTCCCAGAAGCGTGGCTTTAGCTGAAGCGCCCAAATATGGCCAGACCATTTTACAATATGCTCCCGGCTCTCAAGCAGCCAAGGCCTATAGAGAATTAGCCGAAGAACTTATCAACAGAAATGACTAATAACTAATTCCTAATTACTAATCAAATCCCAATGACCAATGACTAAATGACTAAAAACTTTTAGACATTAGACATTTTGGAATTAGACATTGATTAGAAATTAGACATTAGAAATTAGAAATTCCATGAAACAATCTTTTGGTAAAGGCATAGAATCTTTAATTCCTAAGAAAAAACAAAAAAACATTGAAAAGCCAGTCAGTAAAAAAGAAGCAGTTTTTTCTATTGAGATTGAAAAAATAAAATCTAATCCCTATCAACCAAGAAAAGAGTTTAATATGGAAGCATTAAATTCCTTAGCTGAATCAGTTAGGGAGCACGGAATTTTACAGCCATTAATTGTTACTAAAATTGAAACAAGAGACTCAAAAGGTAAGAGTACGAGGACCGAATATCAATTGATTGCTGGTGAAAGGCGTTTAATGGCTTCAAAAATAGCCGGTTTGAAAGAGGTGCCGGTAATTATAAGAAAGCCCACAGACAGAGAAAAGTTAGAAATGTCTTTAATTGAAAACGTCCAACGTTTTGACTTGAATCCAATAGAAAAAGCAGAAGCATTTAATCATTTACATAAGAAATTTGGTATGACTCATGAAAAAATTAGTGAGATGACAGGAATAGGCAGGGTAGCAGTAACTAATCATATTCGACTTTTGGATCTCTCTGAGGAAATAAAAGAAGCAGTTAGGGCAGGAAAAGTCAATGAAGGCCAGGCCAGAGCGATTTTACTTACTAAAGGACCAAGAAAACAAAAAGCCGTTTTTCAGAAGATATTAAAAGACGGCTTAAATGTCAGGGAATCAGAATATTTTGCTCAAAAACTTAATGTCTGGAAGCCGATGAAGAATAATTTAAAAACAGGAATTTCTGATGAGATAATAAATTTCGAAATGCGATTCAAAGAAATTTTTGGAGTAACTGCTAAAACTATTCGGCTGGTCTTGGAAAAAGGCAGGCCTAAATTAACAGTTTTTTTTGATTCCAGAAGCGGAGTTAAAAAAGTATTAGAAAAATTGAAATAACTCAATCCCAAGTGGCTTTAACAATTTTTTGAGGCCATTTTTCTTTTGTTCTTTTTAAATTAAGACAATCAGCCCTATGAATAGTGGCTCCTTTATTTTTAGTGATATAGCCAATAATTTTATCTCCGGGTTGAGGTGAACAGCATTTTGCTATATTTGTTAACATTCCTTTTTGTCCGGCTAAAGAAACAGTGCCTCTTTTTAAAGCTTTTTCTTCCTTTAGCTTCTTTTCTTTCCTAACCGGTATAGGTATGAAAGAAAGAATTTTAGGTAAAGTAGTTTTTTTCTCTAGTTGTTCTGCTGGACTAAACCATTTTTTAATTCTAATTCTGGCTAAGCTAGTTTTAACAAAATCCAGCCAATCTCTGGAAGGAGTTCTCTTTTTATTGGTGATAATTTCTACCAAATCACCGCTGTTTAGTCCCTGATTCAGACGGGCTATTTTTCCATTAACTTTTGCTTCTTGGCAGTGATTTCCCACTTCTGTGTGAATGGCATAAGCAAAATCTACTGGGCAGGACTTTTCCGGCAAATCAATAATATCGCCTTTCGGAGTAAAAACGAAAACTCTCTGACCGAAAAAATCAATTTTCAAGGACTCTAAATATCTATCTGGAGAAAATTTCTTGGTTTCTTCCTGCCATTCTCTTAGCTGCTTTAACCAGTAAAGTTTACGTTCCGGCGGCTTACTGACCAATCTTTTAATATAAGTTTTAAGGCCTTTTTGCTCTGAATAATACCAATGGGCAGCAATACCAAATTCTGCTTCTCTATGCATCTGAGGAGTTCTGATTTGAATTTCAATAATTTTACTTTTTAATCCATTCGGGCATTTATTAGTTAATAAATCAGAACAAGAAACAGTACTATGCAGAGAACGATAGCCATTTGGTTTTGGCCGAGAGATATAATCTTTAGTTCGTCCAGGAAAAGGTTTCCAGATTTTATGAATCACTCCTAATGTCTTGTAACACTCTTCTACATTTTTAACAATTATTCTTAAGGCAACTAAATCATAAATTTTGTCTAAATCATTATTGTATCTCTTCAGTTTTTGATAAAGAGAGTAATAATGTTTTGCTCGTGAGTGGATTTCTATTGTCTCAACCCCTTCTTTCTTTAGTTCTTTTTTCACAATGGGTACGATTTTTTCAATGTAATTTTCTCGTTCTTCATACTTATCTTTAACTCGAGAAATGAGCTGTTGGTATTCATTCGGATATACTATTGGGAAAGCAGCGTCTTCTAATCTGCCTTTGATTTCACCAATTCCTAAACGATACGCCAAAGGAGCATAGATTTCAATTGTCTCTAAGGCAATTCTTTTAGCTTTATCTTCTCTTAGATAATTCAGGGTTTTTAAATTATGAAGTCGGTCGCACAATTTAATTAAGATAACCCGAACATCCTTTGCCATAGCTAAAAAAAGTTTTCTGAAATTCTCTGCTTGTCTTTCAACGCCGTGATATTTAATTTTTCCCAATTTACTAACCCCCTCTACTAAAAAAGCAATCTCTTTGCCAAATTCTTTTTTAATTTCTTCGTCAGTAACATCAGTGTCATCTGGTACATCATGAAGCAGGCCAGCAGCTATTGTGATTGGCTCTAATTTTATTTTTTTCAAACAAAGAGCAGTCTCTAAGGGATGAATAATAAAATCATCTCCAGACGCTCTTTTTTGATTACGATGGGCTTTTTCAGCAAATTGATAGGCCTTTTGAATTAATTTCGGCTCAACACTGCCTTTTATAATTTTTTGAACTATCTTTTGCTTTTGAGTTGACATATAATTAATATTATATCATAACCAAAAAATTAGGTTTTATCAAGGAGAAAAACGGCTTTAAATAAAGTGAGAAGTGTTGTATGATCAAAGTAGAAAGGTCGTTGAATCGTAATCTATAATTTTTTAAAAAAAAATGGCAAAAATTCTTATAACTTCAAATGATTCTGATTTAAATTCTTCTGTCTCAGCGGTTTTTGGAAGATGTCCTTATTTTTTGATAGTTGATGAAAAAGGAAAGTTAGAGAAAGCTATTCCTAATACTGGGGTTCAGGCAGTAAGAGGCGCTGGGATTGCTGCTGCTCAAACAGTAGTAAGCCAAGGAGCAACAGTAGTTATTACTGGAAATGTCGGACCTAATGCTTTTGCGGTTTTACAGCAATCAGGAGTTAAACTCTATAATGGAGTAGGAATGACTGCTAAAGAAGCTTTAGAGAGTTTTAAAGAGAATAAATTGACAGAGATTACTACATCAGCTGGCCGTTTTGGCGGTAGAGGGGCTGGCCAAGGTCCTGGAAGAGGAATGGGCGGCGGCATGGGAGGAGGAAGACGAGTTTAAAATAATTTTTAATCTTAACTTTTTATGAAACAAGTCGCCATCACAGGTGGAAAAGGAGGAACTGGAAAATCAACAGTAGCTATTTTACTGGCTAATAAATTGATAAAGAAGGACAAAATAGTCCTTCTTTGCGATTGTGATGTAGAGTGTCCAAATGACTATTTACTAATAGGTGAGAAATTGAAAAAGCCGGTTAGAAAAGTATTTGCTGAGTTTCCCAAATTAAACAAAAATAAGTGCCAGAAATGCGGACTTTGCTCCAAGACCTGCCAAAGCAACGCTATCTTCCAAGCTCCGGGAAAATATCCAGTCTTTATTAAAGATTTATGTTCTGCCTGCGGTGCTTGCTGGGCTGTTTGTCCTTATAGTGCAATTACACCTAAAAAAGAAGAAGTTGGAAAAATATACCTTAATAAACTCAAAGCCACAACTCAAAGCTCAAAACTATTTTATTTAATAACTGGAGTGGCTAAGCCGGGATTAGAAGAAACAGGGCCGGTTGTTATCCAGGTTAAAGAATTTGCTTTGGATTTTGCCAGAAAAATAAAAGCAGATTATCTTTTATTTGATACTGCGGCTGGCATCCATTGTCCAGTCATCAGCGCTTTATTGGGCTGCGATTTTGCTTATGCTGTTACAGAACCAACACCAATGGGCGCTTATGATTTAAATTTAATTTTGGACTTGTGTAAAAAACTTAAAATACCAGCTAAAGTAATTATAAATCAAGCAGATTTAGGAGATAAAAAGGAAATTAAAAAAATTGCCAGAAAACACGAGACCAGAATAGTAAAAGAAATTCCTTATTCAAAAGAAATAGTTGATGCCTATTCTCAGGGCAGATTAAATAAATTATGAAATTTCAATTAGTGGTTTCAGGAGGAAAAGGCGGGGTAGGGAAGTCAATGCTGTGTTCTGTTTTGGCCATGCTTTTTAGTAGAAAGAAAAAAGTAGTGGCTGTTGACTGTGATGTTGATGCACCGAATTTAGCAATATGGCTTAATGAAACAAGGAATTGGCAGAAAATTAAGAAGATTTCTACTTCATCTAAGGCAGTGGTTGATTATGGGAAATGTACTGGTTGCGGTTTGTGTGCAGAACACTGCCGATTTAATGCTATAAAAATGGAAAAAGGCAAGCCAGTAATAAATCCTTTTTTATGTGAGGGCTGTGCTGCTTGTGAAGTTATTTGTCCTCAAAATGCCATTAAATTAAAACCAGTGAAGAACGGTGAGATAAAAGTTAAAAGAACAAGGCAGGGTTTTTTCTTAGTTTCTGGCCAACTTCTTCCTGGTGAAACCGGTTCTGGCAAGATAGTAACTGAAATTAAAAAAGAAGGAGAGAAATTTGAATATGATATAATGCTCATAGATTCAGCTCCAGGCACTGGTTGTCCAGTAATTGCTTCTCTACAAGGCGCTGACTTTGTTGTTTTGGTCACTGAACCAACTCCTTCCGGGTTTTCTGACCTAAATCGGGTCTTAGAGGTAGTAAATCATTTTAATATTCCTTATAATATAATAATCAACAAATGGGACATTAATGCTGATTTGAGCAAGAGAATTGAAAAATGGGCTGGCAAAAGATTTCTGGGTAAAATTTCTTATGACAAGAATATATTTAAAGCCATTTCTAATTTAACCCCGATTTTAGAAACAGATTTAAAGGCGAAAAAAGAGATTGAAGAAATTTATCAAGAATTGGTTAAGAGAATAAATTAGGGCTTGACTATCTTTCTTGCTTAATTTAAGCTAAAATATAGTAAAGAAGAAAGGTCGAAGAAATCAAAATATAATTATTAATTTTAAATACAATTTTAATTATGGCTGAGAAAATTACTGCTTATTGCGTAAAATGTAAAGCAAAAAGAGAAATGAATGATCCAAAAGAAGTTACTATGAAAGGGAAAGGAGGAGCTAAAAGAAGGGCTATGACCGGTACTTGTCCAAAATGCGGGACAAAGATGTTCAGAATAATGGGGAATAAGTAAAATTTTAGAATATTCTAGAATTTTTAGCCCAATGCCGCTGAAAGCGGCATTGGGCTATTATTTAATTTGGGTTATCATTAAACAATGAAAAGGTCTAAAAGTTTTGTTTCAGTAATATTGGGGCTGTTATTTTTAGTAAATGTTTTGGCTTGGATAGAAGTTTATAATTTGACTCAATCGCAGGTTCTGGAAGTAACTTTTTTCGATATAGGACAAGGAGATAGTATTTTTATCCAAACCCCTCAAAAGCATCAGATTTTAATTGACGGTGGACCTGATTCGACTATTTTAGAGAAATTAGCAGAAGAAATGCCTTTTTGGGATAGAACTATTGATTTAATAATTCTTACTCATCCGGAACATGACCACGTAGCCGGCTTACTCGAGGTTCTTAGAAGATATAAAGTAGAGCAGATTCTCTGGACCGGCATTAAACGGGATACAGCCGAATATAGAAAGTGGCAGGAGTTAATTAAGAAAGAAGAGACAGAGGGAGCAAAAATATTTATAGCCCAGTCCAATCAAAGAATATTAACGAGAAATGTTCTCGTTAATATTTTATCTCCATTTGAAAATTTGGAGGGTCAAGAAGTTAAAAACACCAATAATAGCTCTATTATTGCTCGTTTAGTTTTTGGAAACAATACTTTTCTCTTTACTGGCGATGCTTACAAATCAGTAGAAAGAGAATTGATAGAAAGAGACATTACTTTAAATTCAGATGTTTTAAAAGTTGGGCATCATGGAAGCAAGACATCGTCTTCTGAAGAATTTATCCAAGCAGTCAGTCCGGAAATTGCTGTTATTCAATGCGGGAAAGATAATCCATATGGCCATCCTTATCCAGAAACATTGGCAACCCTTGAAAAATTTGGTATAAAGATTTTAAGAACAGACCAAAATGGAGACGTTAAGATTATTTCCGATAGAAATAATCTTAAATTTTAAAATCATGAATTTCCCAATTTTCAAGACAAAAATAAAGGACTTGAGCCGAAAGTTTAATTTAACCGACCCCATGGAACGTCAGAAGTATTTTCAATTAAAAGCCGGCAAAGAAATAGAAAAAATCAGGGAATACTTGAAAAACAAAACCTTTATTGTTTATCTTTTGGGAAAGAAAAATTCTGGCAAAGGAACTTATGCCAAAATGTTCGCTGAAATAGTATGGCCGGAAAAGATATTTCATTTTTCCATAGGAGATATGATAAGAGAAATAGATGGGGAATTAAAAGATAAAGAGAAAAAAAAGCAGTTGATTGATTTTCTGGAGAAAGGCTATCGCGGCTGGGTTTCAGTCAATAAAATAATTTCTATATTAGAATCAAGAAGTACAAAAGAATTACTGCCGACAGAACTGATTTTAACTTTGATCAAAAGAGAAATAGCTAAGCAAAAAGGAAAAGCCATCTTTATTGACGGCTTTCCCAGAGAATTAGACCAAATAGCTTTTTCTTTGTTTTTTCGGGATTTAGTTGACTATAGGCAAGACCCGGATATTTTTGTTTTAATTGATGTGCCGGAAAAAATCATTGATGAAAGAATAAAATGGAGAAGAGTTTGTCCGGTTTGCCAAACATCAAGAAATTTAAAACTATTACCTACTTCAAAAATCGGTTACAACAAGGATAAAAAAGAATTTTTTCTCATTTGTGATAATCCAAAATGTAAAGGAGCCAAGATGCTTCAGAAAGAGGGAGATGCATCAGGCATAGGGCCGATAAAGGAACGTTTAGGCATAGATGAGGCATTAATTAAAAAGGCATTTTCTTTATACGGCATTCCTAAAATTTTATTGAGAAATTCCGTTCCAGTGAACAAAGCCAAAGAATTTATTGATAACTATGAGGTTACTCCGGAATATAGTTATCAATGGGATGAAAAAGGAAAAAAAGTAAAAATAATTGAAAAGCCCTGGATTGTTCAGGATGAAAAAAATGTTTCTTCTTACAGCTTGATGCCTCCACCAGTAGTGTTGTCTTTTATCTCTCAAATGGTTGATGTTTTAAATCTTCGCTAAAAAGATTTGACCCCGTTAGAGAATAGCAGGGTAGTTAAAAACAACAAACCTTATTTTTTAGAGAAAGATTGTAATGATAAATTGACATAACAATTCTCTAACGTGGTTGACAAATTCAAATTTTATTTTATTAAATATTGACAAGAAATTTTGAAGGGTCTATAATGAAAATGCAGAAGGAATAGAATAGAAATTCGGCGGTGCTTCATTAGAAACTATATGATAATAATTTCTAACGGAGCCCTGCTGGGTTCTTCAGATTCTGGAACAAAAGTTTTTTTTGGGAGCTATATTTATATAACCCTTGGGTTATACAAGAAGCACCCACTTGGATAGTTTTCCGGAGATTCTTTAGAAACAGCAGGGTATTAAGTTTATTCGCCTTATCATTTTGGCGGATTTTTTTATACCAGAAAACAGCGGCTGAAAGCCGCTGTTTTTAATCGGGGCGACTCGATTCGAACGAGCAACCGCCGGTACCCCATACCGGAACGCTAACCAATTGCGCCACGCCCCGTTTTGTTCTCACTTTAATTTAGAAAGTGTTTTAATACATTTAGTGCAGGCTAAGATTCTTTTGCCAGCAAATTTGCGGAAAGCTTTTCTTTCTACATCAATAGGAACTTTGACCCATTGGAGATTTGGGTATTTTCTTTTTTTTGGAGTAGGATTATACTTACCCCGAAGCTTATTCAACTTCCGAGCCATTAATCCTGTTTTTTTACAAACAGCGCATTGTTTAGCCATAGTAATTCTATCTTAATATCTTTTTATAAATTTGGCAATAGCTATTTTATTTGCTATAATTAAATTGAAAATTTAATTACAAGGTTCTGCGAACAAAGTGAGCAGGTTCTTATTATAATAAAACATGGATCCTTTAACTTTAATTTTAATCATTGTAATATTTCTTTTTTCTGTTGTCATCCACGAAGTGGCTCACGGAACAATGGCAAATATCTTAGGAGATCCAACTGCCAAATATGCTGGTCGGCTTACTTTAAATCCTTTAAAGCATTTAGATCTTTTTGGTTCTATCATCGTGCCTGGTATTCTAATTTTGACCAGTATGGCTGTTGGTGGCGGAATTATTTTTGGTTGGGCAAAACCAGTTCCTATCAATCCCTATAATTTTCGAGACCAAAAATATGGTTCAGCCAAAACAGCTCTGGCTGGTCCGGCAGCTAATATTCTCCTGGCTTTAGTTTTCGGGCTGTTAATAAGATTTTTGCCTTTTGGAACAGGTTTATTTTCCCAAAATTTGATTTTTGTTTTTGGTTTTATTGTTTGGGTGAATTTACTTTTGGCAATATTTAATCTTTTGCCCATTCCGCCCTTGGATGGTTCTCATATTCTTTTTGCTTTTTTACCCCAAAGTATGGAGAAGCTAAAGATGATTTTGGCTCAGTATGGTTTATTTATTTTACTTTTTGTTATTTTCTTTTTATTGCATTGGATTATACCAGCAATTAACTATTTATTTTATTTAATCGTCGGCGTCCCATTTTTCTGATTGACATTGTCTTCAACATCTGCTAAATTTAAAAACATCAATATGCCTACAATCCATCAATTAATTAAAAAGAAGAGAAAAACGACCAAGAAAGCCAATAAAAGGCCGGCTTTGAGTTTTGGCTTTAATGTTTTAAAGAATAGGCCTAAAAAATATCCTTCTCCATTAAAAAGAGGCGTTTGCCTTAAAGTATTCACTGTCACTCCCAGAAAACCAAATTCTGCCTTAAGAAAAGTAGCCCGAGTCCGGTTAAGTAATGGAATGGAAGTTACTGCTTATATTCCAGGCATTGGCCATAACTTACAGGAGCATTCAGTTATTTTAATCAGGGGAGGGAGAGTTAAGGATTTGCCAGGAGTAAGGTATCATGTGGTTCGCGGTGTTCTTGATACTGGCGGAGTGGAAGAAAGAAAACAGGGAAGAAGCAAGTATGGAACAAAGAAACAGAAAACATCAACACCAAAGACATAAGACCTATTGCGAAATAATTTTTCGTTACGAAATCACAAAATTTTGAGCGAAAATTGTGAAGAATGAGGAGGTTATACATTGTATAGCCGACGAATTTTGAACAATTTGCAGCCAAAATTTTGGGATTGCAGTAGAAAAGGTTATTTTGCAAGAGGTCTATAATAAATTATGCGCGGAAAAATAAAAAAAAGAAAAATTTTGCCTGATTCTGTTTATGATAATATTATAGTCGCTCAGTTTATTAATCAGGTAATGCGTAAAGGTAAAAAAACAATTGCTATAAAAATTATTTATGGCGCTTTTGATATTATGAAAGAGAAAACAAAAAAAGAGCCCTTAGATGTTTTTGATTTAGCTATCCAAAATGCTTCTCCTTTACTTGAGGTAAAATCAAAAAGAATTGGAGGAGCTGTTTATCAAGTTCCCAGAGAAGTGAAAGGAGAGAGAAGAATAAGCTTGGCTATGCGCTGGATTATTGCTGCTGCCAAATCAAAAAAAGGAAAGACAATGAAAGAGAAGTTAGCTGAAGAACTAATCGCTGCTTCCAAAAACGAAGGTTCAGCTATCAAAAAGAAGAATGACACTCATCGTATGGCCGAGGCAAACCGCGCTTTTGCTCATTTTGCCTAAAATATGATGGAAACATTAGATTTTATTTTCGCTTTTATCCTGGTCTTACTTTTAATATACCTTTTACTAATTTGGTAAAAACTTGTTTTGGAATTTAATAAAAGGTTGATTCCTTGACAAATAAATAAAAAACTTTTAACTTTAAACTATAACTTTTCACTTTTCAATTCGAGCTTTGCGAGAATCAAGGTTCTTGCTGAAAGCGAGGTTCTTATTTTTAACTTTTAACTTAAGCGTATGCGACAGTATCCCATTGAAAAAACAAGAGACATCGGTATTATCGCCCACATTGACGCTGGGAAAACAACCGTAACTGAACGGGTGCTTTTTTATACTGGTATTTCTCATAAAATTGGCGAGGTTCATAAAGGAGAAGCAATTATGGACTGGATGGCTCAAGAAAAAGAGAGGGGAATTACTATCACTTCAGCCGCTACAACTTGCTTCTGGTCTCCAGAAGAGTATGCGGCAAAAGAGAAAACCCAGGAGCATCGTATCAACATTATTGATACACCTGGCCATATTGATTTTACTGCTGAAGTTCAGCGCTCCCTTAGGGTCTTAGACGGTGCTGTAGTGGTTTTTGACGGAGTAGCCGGAGTAGAACCCCAATCAGAGACAGTTTGGCGTCAGGCAGACAAATTTAAAGTTCCCAGAATTTGCTTTATAAACAAACTTGATAGGATAGGAGCTAACTTTGAAAAAAGTTTTGATTCCATTGGCCAAAAACTTTCTCCTAATGCTGTAGCTATGCAAATACCTATTGGCGCTGAGGACAAACTTGAAGGAGTGATTGATTTAATGAAGATGAAAGCCCTGAAGTTTGAAGGCGAACTTGGTGAAAAAGTAGTAGAAGAAGAAATTCCCCAGGATTTAAAAGAAAAAGCAAAAGAATGGCGGAAGAGAATGGTAGAGAAAATTGCCAGCGAAGATGAAAAACTTTTAGAAAAATACTTGGCTGAAAAAGAAACCTCAGAACAGGAATTAAGAGAAGTTTTAAGAAAGGCCTGTATAGATTATAGACTTATTCCAGTATTTTGCGGTTCAGCTTTAAAAAACAAAGGTGTTCAGCCGCTCTTGGACGCCATTGTTTGTTATCTTCCTTCTCCTGCTGATCTTCCGCCAATAGTTGGTAAAGATCCTAGAACCAATGAGGAAATGGAGAGAAAATCTGACGACAACGAGCCATTTACCGCTTTGGCCTTTAAAGTTGCTACTGATCCTTATGTAGGAACTTTAACTTATTTTAGGGTTTATTCAGGCAGTTTAAAAAAGGGCTCTTATGCTTTAAATACTACTACTGGAGAAAAAGAACGATTAGGCAGAATTTTAAGAATGCATGCTGCTGAAAGAGAGGAAGTAGATGAACTTTTTGCTGGTGATATTGCTGCTACAGTTGGTTTGAAAAATACTAGTACTGGCCATACTTTATGCGATGAATCTCATCCTATTATCTTAGAAGAGATTACCTTTCCAGAGCCGGTTATTGGCATTAGAATTGAGCCAAAGACCAAAGCTGACCAGGAAAAAATGAGTTTGGCTTTAAAAAAACTTTCAGAGGAAGATCCTACTTTTAAGATGAAAAGCGATGAAGAAACCGGCGAAACCATTATTTCTGGCATGGGCGAACTTCATCTTGATATACTTTGCGACCGGATGAAAAGAGAATTTAAAGTTGAAGCAAATATGGGCAGGCCTCAAGTGGCTTATAAAGAAACAATTAGAACCGAAGCAGAAGCAGAAGGCAAATATATCCGCCAGTCAGGTGGCCGGGGCCAGTATGGCCATGTTTGGCTTCGCATAGAACCAAAAGAAAGAGGAGAAGGTTTTGAATTTATCAATGAGATTAAAGGAGGAGTTATTCCACGTGAATTTATCCCAGCAGTAGAAAAAGGAGTAAAAGGAGCAAAAGAAAAAGGAGTGGTTGCTGGTTATCCAGTGATAGATATTTCTGTTGCTCTTTATGACGGCTCTTTTCATGAGGTTGATTCTTCAGAAATAGCTTTTAAAATTGCTGCTTCTATTGCTTTTCAAGAAGGGGTTAAGAGAGCAAAGCCAGTACTCCTTGAGCCGATTATGAAATTAGAAGTAGTTATTCCTGAAGATTTCTTAGGAGATGTAATTGGGGATTTGAGCGCCAGAAGAGGAAAAATAGAAGAAACCAAAGAGCGATTGAATATGAAAATAATTGATACTAAAATTCCTTTAGCAGAGATGTTTGGCTACGCTACTTCTCTCCGTTCTTTGACAGAAGGAAGGGGAACGTTTACTATGGAGTTTGACCATTACGAACCAGTACCAGAAAACATTGCCCAAGAAATTATAGAAGGAAAGAGGAAATAATGTTTGACATCAGCGCTGTTTTAAATATAAAATAAGAGTAGAAATTCTTGAAGAGTCGGTTTTGAGGCATAAATAAAAAACTACAAAAGTATGCCTAATCAAAATTTTTCTAAATTTCATCATATTGTAGCGGTAACATGCTTAATAGAGAATAATGGGCGTTTTTTATTAATAAAAAGGAGCTCCAAAGAAGATTATTATGGTGGAAAATGGGTTTTTCCAGGAGGGAAGGTAGAAAGAGAAGAAGACGTAATCCAGACGTTACTTAGAGAAATAAAAGAAGAAACCGGGCTTGAAACTCAAAGAAAAGTCGCTTTTTAAGGAGTTATTCATTTTCAAGAAAAGATGGTTCCTCAACAACTGGTTTGGTATTTTGTCTAAAGTATAAAAGCGGTAAGATAAAACTTGATAAAAATTCAGAAGATTTTGCATGGATTCTACCAGAAGAGATTTATAATTAAGATACTATGCCCGGCATAGAAACACATATTAAGAATGCCCAGGAGGCAATTCAGAGAAATCTTTTTATGGACATTAAAAAACTTTCAAGAAGTGTCTAATTTGTAGGCAGTCAAACCCTTTTTTCGGGGTTGATTTTTTGAGAGAAGTTTGCTAATATAAAATATATGGCAACTTTATCTAAAAACTTAATAGTATCTAAAGAATTCATTCAAAAAAGAGGAATGGTTTTTTTGCCTTTGGCGGAATATGAGAAAATAAAAGAAAAAATAGAAAGATTAGAAAGAGAAAGAAAATTTTCACAAGAGGAAGCAGAGATCCTAAGAATTATTGCGGAGGGAGAGAGAGAATATAAAGAAGGGAAATTAAAGCCGATAAAGTCCTTAGCCGAGATTAAATAATTATGATTATTTATCCAACTTCCCGATTTAGAAAATCTTTTAAGAAATTGCCGAGCACCATACAGAAAAAGGCTAAATTGAGAGACAAAATATTTAGGAAAGATCCTTTTGCTTTAAATCTTCAAACTCATAAACTTAAAGGCAAACTAAAAGATTACTGGGCATATTCGGTTAACGATGATTATCGCGTTCTCTTCCGTTTTATAAATGAAGACAGCGCGATTTATTTTAATATCGGTACCCATGAGATTTATAAATAAAAAATTTGATTTTTTTGGAGAAGTTTGTTAAAGTAAAAATATGAGTTTAGATGAAATCAAAAATTTAATAAAAATAGATGGGGGAAAGTTTATTATAGTGGAAAATGGGGAACCAGTATTAATGGTAATGAGTTTTGATGACTATAAAAAAATAATAGGGAATTCTGAAAAAATTTCTTCGCAACAGTCAAATTCTAATTCTGAAAAAGAAATCCCAGGAGCTCAAGAAGTTCAAGAATTTAATTCAGGGAGCGATAACGAATATGCAGAAACAGTTGAAAAAGCATCTCCCCAAACCGAGGAATCATTAAAAATTGAGGATTTGCCAGTTTGATTTAGATAATAGATAATAGATGATAGATAAGTATTGACATAATTCTTTTATTTTATTACCATTAAAATATACAAAAATTAAAAAATATATAAAATAAAGATTTAGATAATAGAGATTAGAATTTAGGTAATTTTTTATCTAACATCTAACATCTAATATCTAAAATCCAATTATGGCTGAGAAAGAAAAATTTGAAAGAGGAAAAACCCATCTTATAGGTTTAGTTTTAGCATTCATTATAACTATATTTATCTTTAATAGTTTTTATAGTACAATTTTTGCAGAAGATTCTTCATTAGAAAATATCTTCGCTCTCGTTACAATTGGAGATATAATCCAGAATCAATCACTATATGAAGGAAAGATTGTAACTATTTCTGGTAAATATGGTGGTTGGGGGCACAAAGAAGGAAACATTCCCGGATGTGAGAGTGGACCACCAGTAACCAGAAGTGATTGGTGTATCTATGACGAAACTGGTTGTATTTATGTAGCAGGAGCGGAAATTTTAGAGTGTGGTGAATATACAACTGAGATAGACATCTATAAATATTGCTTTAATAACTTTGACCCTTCTGGAGGAGAAAGTATGGGTACTGATATGATAATAAAAGGAAGAGTTAAGATTAGCGATAAAGGTGTTACTTATGTAGGAAGAATAGTATCTCCAGTTAAACCTATTGAAATAGTAATACCAGAAGATAAAATGCCAAAAGAAATACAAGATGCAACGATAAAGTCAGTTACAATTAAACCTGGAGAGCCAATCAGAGTAAAAGCAGAGCGAGAAGAAGACGGGAAGATTATAAAAGATGTAACAGTGACTGAATATGAATCACCAATTAAACTAAATCTGACAACTAAAGATGGCTTAAAAGAAGTCGTTGTAAGGCAAGGAACGGATGAGCTAAAATTGATTTCCAAAAATGTAACTGCAAGAACTAAAAATGAATTAGAAGTAGAAGAGGACACAATATACTTAAAGACAAAAACAGGGAGAAAAGAAATTAAGATAATGCCTGATGTTGCATCACAAAAAGCAATAGAGAAACAAGAATTACACTATGTAGAAAGTATTGAACTTAAGGATGTTGGTAAGCCCATTTATGAAGTTAATGGAGTTAAAAAAGTAAAATTATTATGGTTTATTCCAATTGACATGAGCATAAAAACAGAAATAGATGCTGAAACGGGAAAAGTTGAAAAGATTAAAAAGCCTTGGTGGAGTTTCTTAGCTTGGTAAATTCAACTTAGATAGGGCATTTCTTAAATTAACAAAGAATATAAAATAGAATATAAAATAGAATATAAAATAAAGATTTAGATAATAGAGATTAGAATTTAGGTAATTTTTTATCTAACATCTAACATCTAATATCTAAAATCCAATTATGGCTGAGAAAGAAAAATTTGAAAGAGGAAAAACCCATCTTAATATTGGTACTATTGGTCACGTAGACCATGGTAAAACCACTCTTACAGCAGCTATTCTGCATGTTTTAAGGTTAAAAGGTCTTAAGGCATCAGAGAAAGCAGTGGAGCAAATTGATTCTGCTCCAGAAGAAAAAGCCCGTGGTTTAACTATTAACATTGCCCATTTAGAGTATGAGACAGATAAAAGACACTATGCTCATATTGATTGTCCGGGCCATGCTGATTACATTAAGAATATGGTTACTGGTGCCGCTCAAATGGACGGAGCAATTTTAGTGGTTTCGGCTGCTGATGGTGTTATGCCTCAAACCAGAGAGCATATTTTGCTTGCTCGCCAAGTAGGATTATCTCAAATAGTGGTGTTTTTAAATAAATGCGATACTGTAGATGATCCTGAGATAATTGATTTAGTTGAGTCAGAAGTAAAAGAGCTTTTAAAGAAATACGAATTTCCAGGAGATGAAATCCCAATTGTTCGCGGTTCAGCTCTTAAAGCCCTGGATGTAAAATCAGCTGACGATGAAGCCGCCAAACCAATTTTGGATTTAGTTAAAGCAGTAGATGATTACTTTCCTGAACCAACTCGGGATATTGATAAACCATTTTTAATGGCTGTTGAGGATGTTTTCTCTATTGCTGGAAGAGGAACTGTTGCTACTGGCAGGATTGAGCGAGGAATAGTTCATCCAAACGATGAGGTAGAAATTGTTGGTTTTAAACCTACTCAAAAAACAGTGGCAGTGAGCGTGGAAATGTTTAATAAGATGCTTGATGAAGGAAGAGCCGGTGATAATGTCGGAATTTTACTTCGCGGACTCAAGAAAGAAGAGGTGGAAAGAGGACAAGTTTTAGCAAACCCCGGCAGCATTACTCCTCATACTGAATTTGACGGTGAAATTTATGTTTTAACCAAAGAAGAAGGCGGAAGACATTCTCCTTTTTTTGCCGGTTATAAGCCGCAATTTTACATTCGAACTACTGATGTTACTGGAGATGTTGCTTTGCCAGAAGGGACAGAAATGGTTATGCCTGGAGATACTGTTAATCTAAAAGTTAAATTAATAGCTCCGGTTGCCCTTCAAGAAAAACAAAGATTTGCTATAAGAGAAGGAGGCAAGACCGTAGGCGCAGGAGTAGTGACGAAGATCATTAAGTAAGTTAAAAGTAGAAAGTTAAAAGTTAAAAATAAACGTGGTTGTCAAAAAGAAAGCAGTTGAAGAAGAAACAAAGTCCAAGCTTCGCATTAAGTTGCGGGCTTATGACCATAAGGTTATTGATAATAGCGCTCGACAGATTGTTGAGGCGGCTCTGCGCTATGGTGTTGAAGTTTATGGACCCATTCCTTTACCGACTGAAATACATAAATATACAGTCAATAGGGCTTCTTTTATTCACAAAGACAGCCGGGAGCAGTTTGAAATGAGAATTCATAAACGGTTGATTGATATTCTCAATCCTAATCCGAAAGTTATTGATGCTTTGACCAGTTTGACTCTTCCAGCTGGGGTAGAAATTGAAATCAAGATGTAAAATTATAATCCGAATCTACGAATGCCACGAATAAAATTCATCAATATTTATATGCATATTTTATTCGATATTTTAGAAACATAAGAGTTTTGTTACAATAAATTTGGATTGCCACAAAAACTGGGCAATTGCCCAGTTTTTCATTAGCATTATTTTATGAAGTTTATCTTGGCAAAAAAATTAGAAATGTCACAGATGTTTGATGAAAAAGGCAAGGTCATTCCAGTGACCTTAATTGAAGCCGGACCTTGTTTTATCACTCAAATAAAAAACAAAGACAAGGATAAATATGAAGCAGTTCAGCTTGGTTTTGAAAAAATAACCAAACAGAAGAAAATAAAAAAAACAATGAAAGGAAAAGAATATAAATACATCAGAGAATACAAAATTGACGAGAACATTTCTCGTCAATTAAAGGTGGGAGATGAAATCAATGTTTCTGTTTTTCAAGAAGGGGATAAAGTAAAAATTTCTGGAATTTCTAAAGGAAAAGGATTTCAGGGAGCAGTAAAAAGATGGGGATTTCATGGAAGAAACGCTACTCATGGAGTTAAGCATGAACAAAGAACATTAGGTTCAGTTGGAAGTTCTTATCCAGAAAGAGTAATTAAAGGAAAAAAAATGCCCGGTAGAATGGGTGCCGAGCGAGTCACAGTTAAAAATTTAAAAATAGCAAAAATTGACAAAGAGAATAATCTATTAGCAGTGAAAGGCGCAATACCAGGCCGACGCGGCACATTGCTTGAAATTAGAGGATAATTTCCAGAATTTCTAATTTCTAATAAATTTCTAATTCTTTAATTTTTAATTGAAAATTGGAGCATTGAAAATTGATTGAAAATTGATAATTGATAATTGAAAATTTATCATGGAAATCGAAACTTATAACCAAAATGGAGAAAAAGTAGGAAAAGCAGAACTTCCCGACGAAATATTCGGTTTAGATTTTAGTCCTGATTTGGTTCATCAGGTTGTTGTTTCGCAAATGGCAAATCGAAGGCAAGTTAGTGCTCATACTAAAGACAGGAGTGAGGTTCGTGGAGGTGGCAGGAAACCCTGGAGACAAAAAGGCACTGGTAGAGCAAGACATGGTTCTATCCGTTCACCTTTATGGAAAGGAGGAGGCGTAACCTTTGGTCCGACTAAAGAAAGAGATTTTAAAAAAATAATTCCTAAAAAAATGAAAAGAAAGGCTCTTTTTATGGTTTTAAGCCAAAAGGTAAAAGACAATGAATTGGTTGTCTTAGATGAGCTGAAGATTGAGAAACCGAAGACAAAAATAGTAAAAGAAATAATCCAGAATCTGAAATCAAAAATTAAAAACATTAAAACAGAAAGTTTTCTAATCACTTTACCAAAGATGGATAAGAATATTATTTTATCAACCAGAAACATTCCTAAAATAGCTACTATTCAAGCAAAAGAATTAAATTGTCTTGATATTTTAAATTATAAATATTTGATGCTTCCTAAAGAAGCAATTGCAGTAATAAAGGAAACCTTTTTATGAAAATATTAGATTTTTTTAAAAAAAAGAAAAAACCGGAAGTTAAAGAAGAAGTAAAACCGAAAGAGGAGGTAAAAAAGGAAGTAAAAGTAAAAAAAGAGGTAAAAAAGCCGCCGAAAGTTAGTGTTTTAAAACCAAAACCCGCCTTCGTTAAAAGAACCTCGACTGAGCTCGGTCGAAGTCCTTCGGCGGGCAAGGAGAAAAAGGTTGATTTGGCTTGGAAGGTTTTAGAGACACCTCATATTTCTGAAAAAGCCACTGACTTAACAAAGCAAAATAAGTATGTTTTTAGAGTTTTTCCTAAATCAAATAAAAAAGAAATAAAAAAAGCAGTGGAAGATATTTATGGGATAGATGTTTTGAATGTTAAAATTATTAAAATTCCCAGAAAGAAGAAAATGAGAGGCAGGGTTTCTGGCTGGAAAAAGGGCTATAAAAAAGCAATTGTGAAAGTAAAAGAAGGCCAGAAGATTGAATTATTACCAAGATAAACCTATGAAAAAGTATAAACCAACAACACCAGGAAGGAGAGGAATGACCAAGGTTGAATCTTCTCAATTAACTAAGAAAAAACCTGAAAAAGGTTTGCTTTCAGTAATTAAAAAAAGGGGAGGAAGAAATCTAAAAGGAAGAATCACAATCAGGCATAGGGGCGGCGGAGCAAAAAGGATGTATAGACATATTGATTTTGGTCAGGAGAAAGTTAATATTTCAGCAAAGGTCATTGCTTTAGAATATGATCCCAATCGTTCTGCTTTTATTGCTCTTTTGGAATATCAGGATAAACCCCCCACCACTTTTCAGGGAAAAGTGGTGGGGGGTAAAGAAAAAAGATATATTTTGGCTCCTCAAGGATTAAAAGTGGGCGATGAAATCATTATTTCAGAAAAAGCAGGACTCAAGCCGGGAAATAGAATGAAATTAAAAAATATTCCAGTCGGAACTTTGATCTATAATGTTGAACTTGAGCAGGATAAAGGAGGAGTTATCGTAAAAGGAGCGGGCACCACAGCAAAGGTTTTGGCTCAGGAAGGAAGATATACTCATCTTGTTTTTCCTTCTTCTGAAATTAGGAAAGTGCCCAAGGAATGTTTTGCTTCAATAGGCATAGTTTCCAATCCCGAACATAAGTATGTTACAATAGGAAAGGCAGGTAGAACACGTTATAAAGGCAAAAGGCCCCATGTTAGGGGAACGGCAATGAATCCTGTTGACCATGCTCATGGCGGCGGAGAAGGAAGAACTGGGATTGGACTAAAACATCCGAAAACTGCTTGGGGTAAGCCAGCTTTAGGGGTAAAAACAAGAAAGAAAAAATGGACAGACAAACTTATTATTAAAAGAAGAAAAAAGAAAAAGAAATAACCTAATAAATTTTCAATTTTCAATTTTCAATTTTCAATGAATTTTCAATGATTTAATTTTCAATTAGAAATTAAAGAATTAGAAATTTAATAGAAATTAGAAATTAGAAATTAGAAATTTTGGATTGTGTCTCGTAGCTTAAAGAAGGGTCCTTATGTGGATCAAAAATTATTAAAAAAGATAAGTAAAATCAAGAAAGGCGATAAGACAATTATTAAAACCTGGGCAAGGAGTTGTATTATATCTCCAGAAATGGTTGGTTTTACCTTTGGTGTCCACAATGGTAAGGAGCATATTCCTGTTTTTGTTAGCGAAGATATGGTTGGTCATAAACTGGGAGAATTTGCTCCAACTAAAAAATTTACGAGGCACGGAGGAAAAATGCAAAAAGAACAGGAAATGAAAGCCAAGGGGCAAGAAAAAGAAAAATCTTAAAATTATGGCCATTACAGCAAAATTAAAATATCTTCATATAGCTCCGAGAAAAGTTCGTTTAGTAACTGATTTGATTCGCGGAAAAAGGGCTGAGGAAGCTCAAACGATTTTGAATTTTAGTTCTAATAGAGCATCTCAACCATTATTGAAACTGCTTAAATCCTGTATAGCTAATGCCAAAAATAATTTTCAAATTGAGCAGGAAAACCTTTATGTATCAAAGATTTTTGTTGATGAAGGACCAAAACTAAAAAGATGGCATGCTCAATCAAGAGGTCGAGCTGCTGAAATTCAAAAAAAAAGCTCTCATATTTGTTTAGAAATAAGTGAGATTAAAAAGAAAGCTAAAAAAGTTAAAAAGGTAGCAAAAACAAAAGAAAAGATTGTTGAAAAGAAACCCTCCCTTGCTGAAGTTAAGGAAGGTAAAAGAGACGAAGAAGCTCCAAAAATAGAAAAACCAAGAACAATCATTAGGAAAGAAAAACCTATGCCCAAAATAAAACAAACCATGAAGAGAGTATTTAGACGAAAGGCATTCTAACTAAATAGATATTAAATGATGGATTATAGATGTTAGTTAATTATCTAAAATCTAAAATCTAATATCTAAAATCTAACTTTGAGTCATAGAGTTCATCCAAAAGCATATAGATTGAGAGAAACAAACGACTGGAATTCTCGATGGCAAGCTAAAAGAAATCTCCCGGAATATTTAAAGGAGGATTTTATAATAAGAGAGTTTTTAGAAAAAAAATTAAAAGATTCCGGAGTTCAGAATATTGAAATTGAAAGATTTTCCGGTAAAGTCAATATTATTATTAACACTTCAAAACCAGGTTTTATTATTGGTCGTGGCGGAAAAGGAGCAGAAGAACTAAAAAGAGATTTAGAAAAGAAAATCATTAAAAGTTATAAATTATCTATTAATAAAAAGAAAACGGCTTCTTTAACTCAAGGAAAAAAAGAGATGAGGATTGAAATTAGAGAGATAAGAAATCCTTGGGCACATTCAACAATTGTTGCTCAATGGATTGCTCAACAAATTGAAAAAAGAATGCGTTATCGGAGAACGCTTAAACAGGCATTAAGCAAGGTTGTGGCCAATAAAGAAATAAAAGGAGTGAGAGTAGAAGTTTCCGGTCGTTTAGACGGGACCAAAATTGCTCGGCGAGAATGGCTTCAGGTCGGTCATCTTCCTCGTCAAACTTTAAGAGCAAAGATTGATTATGGAACAGCAGCGGCTCACTGTACTTATGGAATAGTAGGAGTGAAAGTTTGGATATATAAGGGCGAACAGTTTTGAGCGATAGCGAAAACCCCGCCCTCTATGCTTTTATAGAGGAGGAATAAAAAATTAATTATTGCTTAGAGGGCGGGGTACTCGCCTTCTAACAAAGACTCGTATGTTGATGCCGAAAAAAATTAAACATCGTAAATGGCGAAAAGGCCGTTCAAAGGGGATAGAAAGGCGAGGAACTGAACTGTCTTTTGGTAGTTATGGTTTAAAAGTTTTAGAAAAAAAATGGATTACTGCTCGTCAGATCGAGGCAGCTCGTCGAGCGATTATTAGATATTTAAGAAAAGGAGGAAAACTTTGGATAAGGATTTTTCCAGATAAACCTATAACTAAAAAAGGAACAGAAGTTCCTATGGGCGGAGGCAAGGGAAGTGTTGAATATTATGCTTTTCCAGTAAAACCAGGCAGAATTATTTTTGAATTAGAAGGAATAAAAGAAGAGATGGCTAAGGAAGCTTTTAAAAGAGCGGCAGATAAATTACCAATAAAAACAAAATTTATTAAGCGATAAAAAAGACCTTATGAAAACAAAAGAATTACAACGAAAATCCCAATCAGAACTTCAGCATATTTTAATAGAAGATCGTGAGAAATTACGGCAGTTGCGTTTTGATTTAGCTTCTGGTAAGGTTAAAAATGTTAGAGAAATTCGAAAAATTAAAAAAGAAATTGCCCAAGCATTAACAATTTTAAAGCAATAGTAATATAAGAACCTGCCTCGCTAATGCTCGGCAGAACCTTGATTCCTTCGGAATTAAGAACCTGCCTCGCCAATGCTCGGCAGAACCTTGATTCCTGCCTGTCGGCAAGGCAGGCGCTAATGTATAAATATATAAGAACCTGCCTCGCTAATGCTCGGCAGAACCTTGAATGCTTCGCATTTAATCTTGAATTATGAAAAAAGAATTAAAAGGAACAGTTGTTTCAAATAAAATGTCAAAAACTATAGTAGTAGAGGTGGAAAGGATAAAAGTTCATCCTAAATATAAAAGAAGATATAAAGTACACAAAAAATACAAAGTTCATAATGAAAAGGGAGAATTTAAAGTTGGAGATAGGGTTATAATCCAAGAGAGTAGACCATTAAGTAAAGAGAAGAAGTGGAGAGTGAAGGGATTTGTTCGCGAAGACAAACCGAAGGTGAAGTCTGAGCGGTAAAAAAGCTAGTCAATTTTGCAGCCAATCAGGCTGCGCTAAAGCTTGCCTTCTTGGGCAAAATTGGTATGATTCAACCACAAACAATGTTAAAAATAGCAGATAATACTGGAGCTAAAATTGCTCAGTGTTTTAAGGTGCTTGGCGGTAGTCGGAGAAGATATGCTCAAATCGGAGATATAGTTGTGGCTGCCGTAAAAAAAGCAGAACCGAGAAAAGCTGTTAAAAAACATGATAAAGTAAGAGCAGTAATTGTTAGACAAAAAAAGGAATATAAGCGTTCAGACGGTTCCTATATTCGTTTTGATGATAATGCAGCAGTTATTCTTGAAGGTACTAGTAAAGAACCGAAAGGAGGAAGAATTTTAGGACCAGTGGCTCGAGAAATAAAAGAGAAAGGATTTGAGAAAATAGCTGGAATGGCAAAGGACCTAGTCTAACCATACTAACATATAAACAAAATGTTAAAACGATTTTATGAAGATTAAAAAAGGAGACCAGGTTTTAAATTCAAGAATATGTATTTATACATTAGCGAATCAAGGTTCTGGTCTCCTTTCTTATAATTATGAAAATTAAAAAAGGAGACCAGGTTCTTATTATTTCCGGTAAAGACCGAGCCAGAAAAGGCAAGGTTCTTCAGGTTATTCCTAAAGAAGAAAGGGTTTTGGTTGAAGGTATTAATATAAGAAAAAAAAGTGTTAGGCCAAAAAAAAGCGGAGAAAAAGGACAGATAGTAGAAATGCCCGGTCCAATTTCTATTTCAAATTTGAAACTTATTTGTCCGAAATGTAAAAAAGCAACAAGAGTAGAGTATAAAATAATAAAATCAAAAGAGGGTAGCAAGAGGACAAAAATAAGAATATGCAAAAAATGCCAATCAGAAATATGATTAAACTAAAAGACAAATATATTAAAGAAGTAGTGCCGGCTATGAAAAAAAAGTTTGAATACAAGAACAGTATGGCTGTTCCTAAAATTGAGAAAGTAGTGATTAATAATAGTTTTGGCAGAATGATAATAGATAAAACATCTGATGAGAAAAAAAAAATTAAAGAAGCAATTATACAGGATTTGTCTTTAATCTGCGGTCAGCGTCCAGTTTTAACTAAAGCAAAGAAGTCCATTTCTACTTTTAAAGTTCGTCAAGGTATGGAAATTGGGGCAAAAGTTACTTTGAGAAAGAAAAAAATGTATGATTTCTTAGATAGGTTAATTCATATTACTCTTCCTCGCTCTCGTGATTTTCGAGGTATTGACCCTAAATCAATTGATGAAAAAGGAAATTTAACCATCGCTATCAAAGAACATATTTCTTTTCCAGAAGTATCGCCAGAGAAGACAAGGTTTCTTTTTGGATTTGAAATAACTGTGGTGACTACTGCCAAAGATAAAAAACAGGGATTAGAATTATTAAAATTGTTGGGATTCCCGATTAAATAGATATTAGATGATAGATTATAGATTATGGATAATAGATGATGAAAAATAAAAATCCAAAATCCAACATCTAATATCCAACATCTAAAATCCAATTGTGGCTACACAATCTCAAATTGCAAAATCAGAGAAAAAATCTAAGTTTAGTTCCCGAATTGTTCGGAGATGTTTTAGGTGTGGCAGAAAAAGAGGGTATATGAGAAAATTTGGATTGTGTCGGATTTGTTTTCGGGAAATGGCAAATAAAGGATTGATACCAGGAGTAAAGAAATCATCGTGGTAAATTTTATGGATCCTATCACTGATATGTTCAACAGAATAAAAAATGCTCAAGCCGTATTGAAACCTACGGTGAGTATTCCTTTTTCAAATTTAAAATATGAAATTGCTAAAATTTTAGAGAAAGAAAAATATGTCAAAAAAATAGAGAAAAAAAGAAGAAAAACAAAAAAGACAATAGAAATTTCTCTTAAATATAATAAAAATATTCCGGCTATTATTGAATTGCGAAGAATCTCAAAATCAGGACAAAGAATTTATCTTCCAGTTCAGGAAATTAAGAAAGTAAAAGGAGGATTTGGTTTGTCTATTATTTCTACATCAAAAGGACTAATGACTAATAGAGAGGCAAGAAAACAGAAAGTCGGAGGTGAGATAATCGCTGAAATCTGGTAATCCGCTCGGGAATTAGTTTTTGGTACACGCAAATTTCTCCAGCGGAAATTTGCTGCTACTCGCGAATTACCCCCTCCTTTTGCGCAAGCGCGAAAAGGAGGGGGACCAAGCCAATTCGCTGCGGATTGTCCCAAAAACCAATTTCCTCGCTTAAAATTATTCGCATATTCGCGTCATTCGCATAAATTCGCATATTCGTATTATACTTTATGTCAAGAATAGGCAAAAAACCAATTGAAATACCAGATGGTGTCGAAGTAAAAATTGATGGTCAGAAAGTTATAGTAAAGGGCCCCAAAGGCGAACTTTCTAAAGAAATTCGACCTGAGATTAGAGTTGAAATGAAAAATAAAAAACTTCTCATTTTTCCCAAGAAAGAAATCCAAGAGAATTCTGTTGTGAAAAAAGATTTAGGAGAAACAAAACAAATTAAAGCATTTTGGGGTTTAACTAGATCCTTTTTAGCTAATATGACAAAAGGAGTTACTCAGGGTTACGAAAAAAAACTAGAAATACAAGGTTTAGGTTATAAAGCTTCTTTAGAGGGAAATGATTTAATATTGAACATCGGTTTTAGTCATCCCAAAAAAATTGAGACGCCGGAAGGCATAAAACTATCAGTAGAGAAAAATATTATTACTATTTCAGGCCTTGATAAAGAATTAGTAGGGAGAGTAGCTGCTGAGATAAGAAAAGTTAGGCCGCCAGAGCCATATAAAGGAAAAGGAATTAGATATGTTGACGAGGTGGTGAGAAAGAAAGTGGGTAAGAAGGCAGCAACTGCGGAATAATCTGTTCGTATATTCGTATCAATTCGTAATTCGTAGGAGTATGTTAAAGAAACAAGAAAAACGCGTAAGGCGCCATAAGAAAGTAAGAGCGAAAATATTTGGGACTGGTAGTGTTCCGCGGCTTTGCGTTTTTAGGTCAAGTAGGCATATCTATGCCCAAGTTATCGATGATGAGAAGGGAAAAGTAATCTCGAGTACAAGTGACTTTGAAATTAAAGAATCCAAGCTTGAAAAATCAAAAATCAAAAATCAAAAATCAAAAATACAAATCAAAAATCAAAAGTTGAAAGAAGGAGAAAAGAAAGAAGAGAAATCAAGAACAGGGAAAGTTGCCATTGCTTATGAGGTGGGAAAGTTAATTGCTGAAAAAGTGCTGGAGAAGAAAATTAAAAAAGTACTATTTGATAGAGGAGGATATAAATACCACGGCCGAGTGAAAGCAGTTGCGGAGGGAGCGAGGAACGCAGGGTTAGTATTTTAGTTTCGGTAAGCTTAAAATTTCTAATTTCTAATTTTTAATTTCTAATAAAATCCCAAATAAAATCCCAAATTCTAAATTAGTATTATGTTTAAACAAAGAGAAAAACCAAAAGATGAGTTTGAATCCAAGTTATTGGATATAGCAAGGGTGACCAGGATGACCGCTGGTGGTCGTCGGCTTCGGTTTCGAGCCCTAATAGTGGTTGGTAACAAAAAAGGAAAAGTTGGGTTAGGGGTCGCTAAAGGCAAAGATGTAGCTCAAGCCATTGAAAAAGCCACTCGTTTAGCGAAGAAAAATTTAATTGAGGTTCCAATTGAAGACGGAACCATTCTTTATGAGGTTGTTTCTAAATTTGGAGCAGCTAAGGTTTTACTTAGACCTCAAAGAAAGACAAGAGGCCTGGTTGCTGGCGGCACTGTTCGGGTAATTTGCGATTTAGCTGGAATTAAAAATATCTCTTCAAAGATTCTCGGAAGGACGGGAAATAAGTTGAATAACGCCAAGGCTACAATTGAAGCATTAGAAAAGTTAAAAACTAAAAGCAAATATGCAATTACACCAATTACATCCAAAACATAAATCAAAGAGAAAAAAAAGAATTGGTCGCGGTGGCAAACGCGGTACCTTTTCTGGTCGTGGAGTAAAGGGACAAAAATCGCGTTCTGGAAGAAAATTAGAGCCGATTGTCCGAGGATTAATTAAAAAATATCCTAAGTTAAGAGGATATAAATTTAATGAATGGAAAACCAAGCCAGTTGTAGTTAGCATTGGCAGTTTAGAGAGATTTGAAACTGGAGAAAAAATTAATCCATCTGTCTTGCTTGAAAAGAAAATAATTCCTAAAATAAAAGGGAGAGTGCCAAAAGTAAAAATTTTAGGAAAAGGCGAACTGACTAAGGCACTGACTATTGAAAATTGCGATATCTCAAAATCTGCCAGAGAGAAGGTAGAAAAAGCCGGAGGCAAAATAAAGTAAATTTTTAATTTCCAATTTTTAATTTTATAAATAAATCCTAATTTTTAATTTTTAAAAATTTGAGCATTAAAAATTATTTAAAAATTACAAAATTATAAAATTGTTTTTTTATGTGGTATCACAAACTTATCCAAATATTTAAAATAAAAGATCTGCGCAAAAAGATTCTTTTCGTCTTATTTATTTTTGCTGTTTTTCGATTGATGGCAAATATTCCAATCCCAGGGGTAAATCTTGAGAATTTAAGAATGTTTTTTGCCAGCAATCAGAGTTTGAGCTTATTAAACTTGTTTACAGGCGGTGCTTTAGAGAAATCTTCTATTGTAATGTTGGGATTAGGTCCGTACATTACATCGGTTATTATTCTTCAGCTTTTAACAATGATTTTTCCCCAATTGGAAAGGATGTATAAAGAAGAAGGAGAGCAAGGCAGGCAAAAATTTAATCAGTTCGGTAGAATATTAACTGTTCCTCTGGCAGCTATGCAGGGATTTGCAATGTTAACCTTGCTTCAACGCCAGAGTCCGCCAGTAGTTGAATTTTCTTCTCCTGTTATGCTTTTTGCCGCTATTTTAAGCATTACTGCCGGAGCAGTATTTTTGATGTGGTTAGGAGAATTGATTACTGAAAAAGGAATTGGCAATGGCGTTTCTCTTTTAATTTTTGCTGGTATTATTGCTGCTTTTCCAATGTCTATTTATCAAAGTTATTTTGACATTGAGTCAAGTCCTGAAAAAACCTTTGCCTACCTTTTTTTCTTTATCTTGGCTTTGGTTATAATTTTCGGCGTTGTCTTAGTTAATGAAGCCAGAAGGAATATCCCTGTCTCTTACGCTAAGAGAGTAAGGGGAATGAAAATGTATGGAGGTGTCTCTACTTATTTGCCTTTAAATCTTAATCCAGCCGGGGTTATTCCTATTATTTTTGCTCTTTCTATTATGCTTTTTCCAGGAATGATTGCCAGCTTCTTAGGAGGAGCCGGGGGAGTTATTGGCAGTATTGCTCAGTCCATTGGAGGTTTTTTTGACCCTCAAAGAAATCTCCTTGGCTATGGATTTTTTTATTTTCTTTTAGTAGTTCTATTTACCTTTTTCTATACAGCAGTAACTTTTGACCCTAAGGCAATCTCTACTAATTTGCAAAAGATGGGCGGATTTGTGCCAGGCATTAGACCTGGTTCCTCCACAGCTAATTTTCTAAAATATATTTTAAACAGAGTTCTGCTCTTCGGGGCTTTGTTTTTAGGCACTATTGCTGTAATGCCTTTTATGGTTAGTGCTATTACTAGTGTTCAAACGTTTACTTTTTTAATAGGAGGGACATCTTTATTGATTATAGTGGCAGTAGTTTTAGAAACAGTAAAACAAATTAAAGCCCAGTTGCAAATGAGAGACTATGATACGTTCTAGCTCAATTTTAGTAAAAACTAAAATTGAGAATTTCTAATTTCTAATTTTTAATTTCTAAACATATGAATAAGCCGTTTAATTTTACTTTCATAGGGAGATCTGGTTCAGGAAAAGGGACCCAGGCAAAACTTTTGATGAAGCATTTCGGAAATTTATTTTATGTTTCTACTGGTGATTTATTTAGAGATTTATCCAAAGCCGATACAGATACAAGTATAAGAATTCAAAAAATCTTAAAGCAAGGAGGATTACCATTTGATGATTTATCATCTACTTTATGGATGCACGAACTTGCCTATAATCTTAAAGAGAATGAAGGATTTATTCTTGATGGCGCTCCCCGACGTGTTAATGAAGCCCAAACATTAGATAGATTTTTGGACTTTTTAGAGCGAAAAGAGACAACTTTTAATTTGTTAGTTGATATTTCCAGAGAAGAAGCATTTAACCGTTTATCAAAAAGACGGCTTTGTAAAAAGTGCGGCCGTTTAATTCCCTGGGTTGGCGAATTTAAAGAATTAAAAGTTTGTGATAAATGCGGCGGAGAATTGATTACTCGGGCCGATGATAGTCCAGAAGCAATAAAGAGTAGATTAGATTATTATGAAGAACGAGTAGTGCCGACCGTAAAATATTACGAAGAGCAGAGTAGATTACTAAAAATCAATGGCGAGCAATCTATAGAAGATGTTTTTAAGGATATCCTGAAAGCATTAAAATGATTTCTATAAAAACAAAAGAGGAAATTAAAATAATGGCTGAAGCAGGTAAAATCCTGGCAAAGATTATGAAGCAGTTAACGAAGATGGTTGAGCCGGGGATTACTACCAAAGAATTAAATAGGGTCGCAGAAGACCTTATTTTTAAATACGGCGCAGAGCCAGGATTTAAAGGACCAATTTCCAAGGGCTATGGTGGTTTTCCTACAGCTTTATGTACCTCTATCAATCAAGTAATCGTCCACGGTGTTCCTTCTGATTATAAATTAAAACAAGGCGATATTTTATCTTTAGATTTAGGTTTGAAATTTAAAGGATTTTTTGCTGATATGGCTGTGACAGTGCCAATAGGAGAAATTTCTCCAGAAGCTCAACGTTTGATTAGAGTAACCAAAAAAGCCCTTAAAAGAGGCATAAAAAAAGTTCAGCCAGGAAATACATTTGGCGATATTGGAAATATAATTCAAAGATATGTTGAATCCCAAGGATTTAATGTGGTTCGTGAGCTTTGCGGACACGGCATTGGTAAAAAATTACATGAGGAACCCCAAATTTTAAACTACGGTAAAAGAAGGACTGGGCCTGAGCTTGTCGAAGGCATGGTATTTTGTCTTGAGCCGATGGTAACAATGGGGGACTGGAGAATTAAGAAATCAAAAGATGGCAATGGTTTTGAAACCGCTGATAGCTCTCTATCAGCTCATTTCGAACACCAAATGGCAGTTACTCAAAATGGTTGCCAGGTCTTGACAAGTTTGGAATAATAAGTAATATTAAAATCAGCACAAAATAGGAGGTAGAAAATGATAGGATTTTGTTACATATGCGGAAACTTCCGATGGGTAAAAAAGGTAAAGTTAGTTTACAGAGATGTAGGGGGACAAGTAGAACTTAAGAAACGATTATGTGGAAAATGCCTCGAACTAGGTAGAGGAAAACCGATTCTAAGTCTGTGCGGCGTTTACGAGATACAAGATATATTTTGAATAAAAAAACAAAAATAGGGTAAAAGCATATTCGCTTGAACCCTTTATTTTTTTGAGCGAAGCGAGAAAAATCAAGGTTCTTGAGCGAAGCGCAAGGTTCTTAATTTTTTCTTTACAAAATCTGAATAATTTATTAAGCTAAGGATAGTACACCATAAAAGAAAAAAAAATGATAGAAATAATAGATTTAGAAGAGGAAAAGATAAAAAGAGAGAGAATATTAGCGAAAGAAAAACCTCCATATGAACCAGAGTGGAACGAGATTTTTACAGGGAAATCAGAGGAAACCTTAGAAGGTAATATTGCTATTTTAATAGAGATGTTGAAGCAATTTGAAAAGTTCCACAACTATTTTAGCAATAGTAGCAGTAAAAGATGCTTATTTATAGAAGAAAGCACTCTGAACGGATACAAACTGTGGCTACAAGGCATAGTGAGTTTTCTGGGCATAACAGCAATTCTTGCTAGAAGAGATAAAATTGTCTACCAGATTGTAGAGAAACGAGAGAGATTTTGTCTGTTTCTTTCTGCTGTAGATTGGAGTATTAAAGCAATGTATCCTTTTTTGAGAAGCAGTCAACAGACAGAAAAAGCAATAGTAAAGTATCTAATTCTGCTTAAAGACATCGACCAGTTTCACAAGAGCGAGGTTGAAGAACTATTAAGTATATTAGAGAAAAGAGCGAAAAAAAGTAAATAGATCATGGGAGTTCTTAAAAAATTGCTCCCTATTTTTTTGTTTTTATGCTACAATAATGAAATGTATTTATCAGTTATCATTCCCGCTTATAATGAGGAAAAACGGATTACCAATACCTTAAAAGAAACTAATAAATATCTATCAAGGCAATCTTATGATTACGAAATCATTGTGGTTAATGATGGCTCAAAAGACAAAACAGCAGAAGTTGTCGAATGTTTAAGACCCGACCTTAAACATTTGCGATTGATTGACAATAAAAAAAATCACGGCAAAGGTTACGTTGTTAAGCAGGGATTATTAGACGCAAAAGGAAAATACAGAATTTTTACTGATGCTGATAATTCCACCTCTATTGATCAGATAGAAAAGATGTGGCCAGAATTTGAAAAGGGTTATGAAGTGGTAATTGGTTCGCGGGATATTAAAGGTTCAGTGATTGCGGTTCCCCAATCTCGGTGGCGGATAATGTTAGGCAATGTCTTTAATTTGATCGTTCAATTAGTTTCCGGTCTTTTGGGGATATGGGATACTCAATGCGGCTTTAAAGGATTTACGAAAAAGACAGTAGAAGATATTTTTCCAAAATGTAAAATTAATCGTTTTGCTTTTGATGTAGAAGCTTTGGTTTTGGCAAAAAAAATGGGCTATAAAATTAAAGAAATTCCAGTTGTTTGGATAAACAGCCCGGAAAGCACAGTAGGATTTAAGAGTATGGTAAAAATGTTATTAGAGGTTTTTCAAATTAGATGGAATTTAATTAGTAAAAGATATGGCTAAAGATTCAAAATTGAAATTTCCTTCTGAATTGCGCTTTGACCTTGCTTCTAAGGACTGGGTTGTTATTGCGACTGGTAGAGCTCGAAGGCCGGAAACTTTTAAAAAAGAAAGACGAAAAATAGAAAAAGTTTCTAAAAAAGATTGTCCTTTTTGCCAGATTAATACTCAGGAAAAACCAACCATTGTGTTTTCTAAAGGAAAAAAGATTACCTTTAAATCACAAGACAAAGTGCCTAGCAACTGGACAACTATGTCAGTGCCCAACAAATATCCTGCTTTTATTCCTAATTCAAGAATAGATAAACATATTGAAGGGGGCTTATATGAGAAAATGAACGCAGTGGGTTTTCACGAAGTGGTTATCACCCGGGACCATAACAAGCAAATGTCTCAGTTTTCAGTAAGCCAAATTAAAGAAGTAATAGATGTTTATCAAGAAAGATATTTGGGTCTGATGAAAGAAAAGTTCGTCAATTATATTTCTATTTTCCATAACCACGGTGTGGAATCAGGCGCTTCAATTGCTCATCCTCATTCTCAAATTATAACTACGCCTCTTATTGATACTGATTTAAAAAAAGCTATCCGTAATTCTAAAAAATATTTCAGAGCTCATAAAAAATGTCTTTATTGTTTAATGGGGGAATGGGAAAGGAAAACCAAAAAAAGAGTAGTTTTTGAAAACAAGGATTTTTTAGTCATTTGTCCTTTTGCCTCTAAAATGGCTTTTGAGGTAATTATTTCTCCTAAAAAACACCTTTCTTATTTTGAAAGAATTACTGAAAAAGAAAAACAGCAGTTAGCAGAGGCATTTCAAAAGGCCTTAAGTAAACTTTACAAAGGTTTAAATGATCCAGCTTATAATTTTTATCTCCATACTGCTCCTTGCGATGGAAGAAATTACGATCATTATCACTGGCATTGGACTATCTTACCGAAAACTTCAACCTGGGCTGGGTTTGAAATTGGCACCAGAATGGAAATTTCTACTATTGAACCGGAAAAAGCAGCAGACTATTTAAGAAAACAATGATTTTGGAACTAAAAACATTTTTATTAGCAATGACGCCGATAGGCGAACTTCGGGCCTCTATCCCTTATGCATTAGAAGTGTATGATTTATCACTTTGGTCAGCTTATTTTTTTTCTGTTATTGGTAATTTGGTTCCAGCTATTTTTTTACTTTGGCTTTTAGGTCCAATTTCTCAATATCTTAGTCATCATTTTTACAGCTTTAACCGTTTTTTTGCCTGGCTTTTTGAAAGAAATAGAAAGAATCACCAGAAAAAATTTGAACATTGGAAAGAGCTGGCTTTAGTTATTTTAGTAGCGATTCCTCTTCCTTTTACTGGTGCCTGGACCGGCTCAATCTGCGCTTTTATTTTTAGAATTCCTTTTAAAATCGCTCTGCCCTTAATATTTATCGGAATCCTAATAGCCGGCATATTAGTTACTTTATTAAGTTTAGGTCTATTACATTTTTTCTAAAAAATCTTTAAAATTCTATAAGAACCTATCTCGCTAACGCTCGGCAGAACCTTCTAATTATTTCGTTCGGTTAAAATACAAAAGTGAACTTTTGTATTTTACCTTCACTCATAATTATGGAAAAATCACAAAAACATATTCTTTGGTATAAGGAAATCTCTAAAGAAGATGTTGTTTTGGTTGGCGGGAAAAATGCTTCTTTGGGTGAGATGTTTTCCCAACTAACAAAAAAAGACCTGCCTGCCGGTAGGCAGGGAATTAATATTCCCGATGGGTTTGTTTTAACCTCAAAAGCATATTGGTATTTTTTAAAAGCAAATAAAATAGACGAACAAATAAAAGAGATTTTTCAAAAATTCAATCCAAAAAGCATAAAATCGCTTCAAGAGACCGGAAAGATGGCTCGGCAATTGATTTTGAAAGCTGATTTTCCAGCTGACTTTAAAAAAGAGATTTTAAAAAATTACAAAAAACTATCTCAAAAATATGGAGAGGAAGATACTGATATTGCTGTTAGAAGTTCAGCCACTGCTGAAGACCTGCCAAGTGCGAGTTTTGCCGGACAGCACGAAACGTATTTAAATATTTCCAGCGAGAAAGAATTGTTGAAAGCCATTAAAAAATGTATGGCTTCTTTGTTTACTGATAGAGCTATTGCTTATCGTGAGGAAAAAGGTTTTGACCACTTAAAAATTGCTCTTTCAGTTGGAGTTCAAAAAATGGTCAGGTCAGACATAGCTTCTTCTGGAGTAATATTTACCTTAGATACTGAAACTGGATTTCAAAATGTGGTTTTAATTAATTCTATTTATGGAGTGGGTGAGATGCTTGTTAAAGGAAAAATCACGCCTGATGAATTTTATGTTTTCAAGTCGACCCTAGAACAGGGCTATAAATCAATTATCTCCAAAAATTTAGGAAGAAAAACCAAAAAGTATATTTATAATAAAAATGGCGGATTAAAAGAAATAAATGTTTCAAAAAATCAGCAACTAAAATTTAGTTTAGATGACGAAGAAATTCTTACTTTGGCAAAATGGGCTTGTTTGATTGAAGAACATTACAAAATAGCTCAAGATATTGAGTGGGCAAAAGATGGAAAAACAGGCCAGTTATTTATTGTTCAGGCAAGACCAGAGACAGTGCATACCCCTGAAGTTAAAAAAGTTTATGAAGAATATAGAATTCAAACAAAGAAAAAGCCGATTTTAGAAGGAATTGCTATTGGAAATAAAATCGGTCAGGGAAAAGTTCACATAATTCCTAATGTTTCAAAAATTGGTCAATTCAGAGATGGAGAGGTTTTGGTAACCAAAATCACAGATCCGGATTGGGTTCCAATAATGCGGTTGGCTTCGGCTATTATTACTGATGAAGGCGGCAAGACCTGCCACTCTGCTATAGTAGCCCGGGAGTTAGGAATACCCTGTATTGTTGGAACAAAAACCGCTACAAAAATCTTGAAAAACGGCCAAGATATAACCATTGATTGTACCCAAGGCTTAGAAGGAAGAATATTTTTAGGGAAAATTTCTTTTGAAATTAAAAAATATAATTTGAGAAAGATTCCCAGATTAAAAACAAAAATTATGCTTAACATCGGTGCTCCAGATATTGCTTTCAAAACCTCGTTTCTGCCAAATGACGGAGTAGGTCTAGCTAGAGAAGAGTTTATTATTGCGGAAAAAATTAGAATTCATCCCTTGGCTCTTTATCACTACAAAAAATTAAAAGACAAAATATTAAAGAAAAAAATTGAGAAAATAACCATTGGCTATAAAGATAAAAAGCAATATTTTGTTGATAAGTTAGCTGAAGGCGTCGGCACAATCGCAGCTGCCTTTTATCCCAAAGAAGTGATTTTGAGATTTTCTGATTTTAAGACCAATGAATATAGAAATTTAATAGGCGGCGAACTTTTTGAGCAGGAAGAAGCAAATCCAATGCTTGGTTTTAGAGGCGCTTGCCGCTATCTTGATAAAGAATTTCAGCCAGCTTTTGAAATGGAATGCCAGGCAGTAAAAAAAGCCAGAGATGTCTTTGGCTTAAAAAATATTACTTTAATGGTTCCTTTTTGCCGGACAGTAAAAGAAGGTAAAGAGGTAATTAAATTAATGAAGCGATTTGGATTAGAAAAAGGAAAAGACGGTTTAAAAGTTATTGTAATGTGCGAAATTCCATCTAATGTAATTTTAGCAGAAGAGTTTTTAGAGATTTTTGACGGGATGTCAATCGGTTCCAATGATTTAACACAGTTATCATTAGGAATGGACCGGGACAATGCTCGGATTGCTCATATTACAGATGAAAGAGACCCGACCATAAAAAAAATGCTGGCAAAAGTAATAATGCTCTGCCGCCAAAAGAAAAAATACTGTGGAATCTGCGGCCAAGCTCCGTCGGATTATAAAGAATTCGCTGAATTTTTAGTCAAAGAAGGAATTGAAAGCATTTCTTTAAACCCAGACACTGTCATTAAAACAATTTTGAATTTGGCAAAAAAGAAGAATAAGTGATATAATAATATAAATATTATGATAAAAGCATTAACATTAAAAGAATATGTGAAAAAAAACGATAAAGAACTGGCAGGTTTGATTGTAAAGATGGCTGGTATTGCAGAAAGAATAAGCCAGGAGCTTCCATACAGGCGAGGCAAGGCAGATACAAAAAATGTATTCGGAGAAAAGCAATTAGTTGCAGATAAATGGGCCGATAAATTTATTATTAAAGAATTAGACAAATCAGGATTAGTTAAGGAAATGGTATCGGAAGAGCAGGAGGATGTTGTTAAGCTTAATGATAAAGCATTGTTTAGTATTACTTTAGATCCATTAGACGGTTCTTCAAATATTGAAAGCAATAATTTAGTTGGCACAATTTTTGGTATATATAAAAAAGACCTGCCAGCTAAAGGAAGGCACCAGGTAGGCGCGCTGTATATTTTATATGGTCCCGTAATGACTTTAGTTTATGCAACAAGAAATGGAGTTAACGAATTCCTGCATACCAGAAAAGGATTTGTGCTTAAGGAGAAAAATATAAAACTTCCAAAGCAAGGTAAACTATATGGGGTTGGGGGACTGCGTAAGGATTGGCTTCCCGGGTTTAGAAAATATATTAAGGGATTAGAAACAGAGGGATATAAATTAAGATATGGAGGAGCATTTGTTGGTGATTTTAATCAGATTCTCCATTATGGCGGGATTTTTGCTTATCCAGCGCTTAGTACCAAGCCAAATGGGAAATTAAGATTATTAGCCGAAAGCAATCCAATGTCATTTATTATAAAGCAAGCAGGCGGTGCTTCAACCAATGGCGCAGGGTCAATATTAGATATTGAGCCAGAAAGCATTAATCAAAGAGTTCCAACTTATGTTGGCAATAAAGGTCTCATTAAAAATTTAGAAAAAATATTATAAGAACCTGCCTCGCTAACGCTTGGTAGAACCTTCTAATTGTTTCGTTTAGTCAAAATATAAAAATAAATTTTTCTATTTTCTCTCTCACTTACAATTATAAAAAAAATAACCATGAAAAAAATAGATATTAAGATTCCATTAGATGTTCCAAAAACAATGCGAAAAAAATATACTCAGAATTATCTGAATATAACGCATAATTCCGGCAGACTCATGCTTTTTGCCGGGGATCAAAAGATAGAACATTTGAATAAGGATTTTTATGGTGAAGGAATACATACTGATGATGCTAATCCAGAGCATCTTTTCCGAATTGCAAATAAAGCAAAAATCGGAGTCTTTGCTACACAACTTGGACTTATTGCCGAATATGGTGCTGATTATAAAAATATTCAGTATCTTGTAAAACTTAATTCAAAAACGAATCTTATTAAAACAGAACAGAGGGATCCGTATAGTGGAAAAATTACTGCTCTTAATGAAGTTATTGAATTTCAGAAAAATTCTGGTTTAAAGATAGTTGCTGTTGGATATACAATTTATTTAGGGAGTGAATATGAAGTAGAAATGTTGAGAGATGCATCGCGAATGGTTTATGAAGCGCATAAAAATGGTCTTTTAACGGTTCTTTGGATATACCCGCGAGGAAAAGCAGTAAAAGATGAAAAAGATCCGCATTTAATTGCAGGCGCAACAGGTGTGGCTGCTTGTTTGGGTAGTGATTTTGTCAAAATTAATTATCCAAAAAAGGAAGGAGAAGAATCAAAAGAATTATTAAAAGAGGCGATTCAATCAGCAGGCAGAACAGGTGTTGTGTGTGCAGGTGGTTCTTCAATAGATGTTAAGGAATTTTTACAACGGTTGTATGATCAGATTGAGGTTGGAGCATGCGGAAATGCCACTGGAAGAAATATTCATCAAAAAGGATTTAAAGAAGCAGTAGCAATGTGTAATGCAATTTACGCTATCACTGTTGAAAATAAAACAGTTGATGACGCTTTAAAAATTTATAATCAAACTACATAAAAAAGATATAATAAAAAGTTTGATTACAAGGTTCTGCCGAAGGCAGGTTTTTACAATCGAAGCGTCTAATAGTTTTCTTGACTTTTTTGCTTATATTCTGATAAAATATACAAGCATTATGGTAAAAATTATTTTAGATAAATCAAAGTGTGTTGGATGCGGGGCATGCCAGGCGATCTGCCCGAAGTATTTTGAATTGGGTCAAGATGGCAAATCTAAACTTAAAAAAGGAAAGAACAACTCAGATAAAGAGAAATTAGAAATAGATGAAATTGATTGCGCCCAAGAAGCAGTAGAATCCTGTCCAGCCCAGTGTATCCACATTGAAAATTAATATGCTTAGTTTATCTGCCAAAATTAGAAAAGAAGAGAAATCAGGTACCCTTAGAAATAAGGGTCTTTTGCCCGCGGTTCTTTATGGGCCAAAGATAAAAAATCTTTCTTTACAGGTAGATGAAAAAGAATTTGAAAAAATTTTTAAAGAAGCAGGCGAAAGCTCATTAATTAAGTTAAAAGTTGGTGAGGATGAATTCTTGGTTTTAGTCCATGATCTTCAAAAAGATCCCTTAAAAGGTAATTTTATTCATATTGATTTTTATCAACCCGTCCTTGACGAAGAAACTGAAGCTACTGTACCCTTAGAATTTATTGGCGAGGCAGCGGCAGTGAAAGAATTAGCAGGAACATTGGTTAAAAATATTAAAGAATTAGAAGTAAGAGCTTTGCCTCAAAATCTTCCTCATGATATTAAAGTCAATGTGGAAAGCTTAAAAACCTTTGAAGACACTATTACAATAAAGGATTTAAAAATTCCAGAAGGGGTAAAAGTGTTAAAAGAACCGGAGGAAATTATAGCTTTAGTTACTCCTCCGGAAAAAGTAGAAGAAGAATTAGAAAAGCCAGTTGAGGAAAAAGTAGAAGAAGTAGAGAAAGTAGGCGAGAAAGAGAAAGAAGAGGAAAGAGAAGAGAAAGAGGCGGAAAAAGGCGAAGAAGAAAAAAAAGTTAGTTGAAATTTTCAATTTTCAATTTTCAATTTTCAATTTTCAATGAATTTTCAATTTTCAATTTTCAAACAAGCAATTTTATTTGTTCTTATATTATTTTTGGTCTTACCTAGTTTTTTTCTATTAGCTGAAGAAGATTTAGAAGAAATCTGCCAGATAGAAAATATTGAGAAAAAAGAAAGCGAACTTTCCAAGGAAGATTACGAAGCTTTTTTAAAGAAATGCGAAGCATATTTTGTAGAAAAAAGCAAAGAGATTGAAAAGGATATCAATAAAACTGAAGCAGAGAAAAAGACATTGCAAAATAAAATTTATAGTTTAAGAAAAAAAATTCAAAACTTAAATTATAAAATCAATCAGAGCAATCTAATAATAAAAGACCTTGATTTACAAATTGGAGATACCCAGTTTTCCATAGAAGAAACCGGTTTAGAGATAGAAGATTTAAAGCAGAGATTAGTAAAACTTTTACGGCTTGTTTATGAAGAAGACCAAAAATCATTGATTGAGATTTTTCTTTCAGAAGAAGAAATCTCTGATTTCTTTGATAATTTGGTAGCATTGGAAATACTTAATTCTGAGAATCAAGAAATTTTAGATAATATTAAAAGCTTAAAATCTTATTTAGAAAATCAAAAAATATCCCTGGATGAAGAAAAGGAGGACAGAGAGAATACTCTTGCTGTTTATAATTTACAAAAACAAGAAAATGCAGAAATAAAAAAAGAACAGGAATATTTTCTCAAATTAACTGAAAAAGAATATCAAAAGTATATTGCAGAGAAGGAAGAGACAGATAAAACTGCTTCTGAGATAAGGGCTCGGATTTTTGAATTAGTCGGTGTTGTCAAAGCTCCTACTTTTGGCGAAGCATATGAATTAGCTAAGTATGTTCAGGGCATTACAGGAATTCGTCCTGCATTTTTGTTGGCGATTTTAACCCAGGAATCAAATATTGGTAAAAATGTTGGCCAATGTTATTTGAAAAATACAAAAACAGGTGAGGGGATTTATATTAAAACAGGAAATACAGCTCCTAAGACAATGGGTCCTAAGAGTATTCCTAAGTTTTTGAACATTACCAAAGAGTTAGGAAGAGATCCTTATAGCACGCCTGTTTCCTGCTGTATGTATTACAAGGGCAAACCCTATGGCTGGGGAGGAGCAATGGGCCCAGCCCAGTTTATTCCTTCCACTTGGGTTTTATATCAAGATAAAATAAGAGCAGTTACTGGAACTACTCCAGATCCTTGGAACATAAAAGACGCCTTTTTAGCGTCTGGTATTTATTTAAAAGAATTGGGCGGCAGTAGAAATGAATTTAAGGCAGCCATGCATTATTTTTCCGGAAGCACTTGGACTAAATATGAAGAATTTTACGGAAGGTCAGTAATATCCTTAGCTGATAGATATGAAAAAGATATTGCTAAGCTTGAAAGCGAGAAGTAAAAAACTTTAATCTTTTAGGTTTTTTTCTAAAGTTTTAACCATTTTATCTAATTCTCCATCCATAATTTTTTCAATATGGTGCCAGGACTTTTTGATGCGATGGTCTGTTATTCTGTCTTGAGGAAAATTATAGGTTCTGATTTTTTCTGCCCTCATTGCTGCATGAATTTGGGCTTTTCTTTTGTCTCCGATCATTTCTTCTTGTTCCCTTTGTTTTTTTTCTAAAATCCTGACTTCTAAAATACTCAAAGCATTTTCTTTGTTCTCTAACTGATTTCTTTCTGTTTGCGATGTAACCACTATTCCAGTAGGCAGGTGAGTGACTCTAATTGCTGTTTCTCTTTTGTTGACGTTTTGTCCTCCTGGTCCAGATGATTTATAAATGTCAATTTTTAAATCTTTTGGATCTATTTTAGTTTGAGTTTTTTTTGATTTTGGCAGAACAGCTACAGTCGCTGTAGAGGTATGGGTTCTTCCTCCTTTTTCGGTTTTTGGAATTCTTTGAATTCTATGAACCCCTCCTTCGTATTTTATTTTAGACCAAACATCTCCATTCTTTAATTCAAATGTTATCTGTTTATATCCTCCTAATTCTGTTTTTTGAGAATCCAGAATTTTTTGCTTCCAGTCCTGATTTTGAGCATATCTTGTATACATTCTAAATAACTCAGCGGCAAACAAAGCTGCTTCTTCTCCGCCAGTACCAGCTCGAATTTCTATGATTACTGAGTCAATTTTTGATTCGTTCTCGCCAGACATATTATTTTTTTCCCTGCCTGCCTACCGGCGGGTTTCTTTTCCTTTCTTTTTTTGCCAACCGTTTTCTAAATTTTTCAACTCTTCCAGCAGTATCTACCATTTTCTCTTGGCCTGTATAAAAAGGATGACATTGAGAGCAAATCTCAATTTCAATGAGTTCTTTTGTTGAGCCAATAGTAAAACTATTTCCGCAGGCACAGCGGACTTGAGCGTTAGGATAGTATTTAGGATGAATGTCTTTTTTCATAATTCAAGATTAAATGCGAAGCATTCAAGGTTCTGCCAAGCGTTAGCGAGGCAGGTTCTTATATATTTATACATTAGCGCCTGCCTTGCCGACAGGCAGGAATCAAGGTTCTGCCAAGCGTTAGCGAGGCAGGTTCTTATATTATATATTAGCAATAATATTTCAAAAAATCAACCCCATAGTAGAAATTTTCACTATTGGGTTAACTCTTGATTATTTTTCAAAGTGATGATATATTATAATTATTATGACGGATAAAAAAGAAACCAAAGAGAAACAAAAAAAAGAAAAGGAAACCAAAAAAGAAAAACCAAAGGAAGAAAAAAAAGAAGTTAAAAAAGTTGCCAAGAAAGCACCTGATTTTAAAATTGATGTAGATGAAATGTTGGCAGTCGGAGTTCATTTCGGTCATCGGACTTCCCGTTTGCATCCCAAAATGGAACCATATTTAGCTGGTGTCAAGAATACGGTTCATATCATTGATCTAGAAAAAACAGCGGAAAAATTGAAAGAAGCCCTGAAGTTCATCCAGGAAATTATTTCCGAAAATAAGGTCTTGCTTTTAGTGGGGACAAAAATTCAGATTAAAGATTTAGTTAAAGAAATTGCTCAAGAATGTGAATTACCTTATGTTAACGAAAGATGGCTGGGCGGCACTCTGACTAATTTTGAAGTAATTTCAAAAAGAGTTGGATACTTAAAAGAAATAGAAGAAAAAAAGGCAAGCGGAGCATGGGAAAAGTACACAAAGAAGGAAAGGATTAAAATGAATAGGGAATTTCAGAATCTCAAGACAAAATTTGAAGGTCTTAAAACACTCTCCAGAGTTCCTGATACTATGTTTGTTTTAGATATAAGAAAAGATGATTTAGCAGTGAAAGAAGCTAAAATGAAAGGGATAAAAGTAATTGCTATTTGTGATACCAATACCGACCCTAGTTTGATTGATTATCCTATTCCAGCAAATGACGATGCTATTTCATCTGTGAAATATATTTTAGAAAAGGTTAAAGAAGCAATACTAAAAACAAAGGCAAAGTAATACGCTCGAGAATTAGTTTTTGGTACACGCAAATTTCTCCAGCGGAAATTTGCTGCTACTCGCGAATTGCCGAGCACTCAACAAGTTGAGTGCTCGAACCAAGCCAATTCGCTGCGGATTGTCCCAAAAACTAATTCCCTCGCTTAAAACTTTCAAGTTTTATGATTACTATTGATCAACTCAAACAACTTCGTGAAGAGACCGATGTTTCTGTCACAGAATGTAAAAAGGCGTTAGAAGAGTCAAAAGGTGATATTAAATTAGCCAAGGAAATTTTGAGAAAATGGGGAAAGGATTTGGCTGGGAAAAAATCAGAAAGAGAGGTCAAGCAGGGAATAATTGAAAGTTATATTCATCCTAATAAAAAGGTTGGGGCAATGTTGAAGATTCTTTGCGAGACCGATTTTGTAGCAAAATCAGAACAATTTCAGCAATTAGCCCATGAAATTTGTCTTCAAATTGCTGCTTCCAAGCCCTTGTTTTTAAAAGAAGAAGATATCCCAGAAGATTTTTTAGATGGAGAAAAAAAGATTTATCAAGAGCAGTTTAAGGACTCTGGAAAGCCGCAAAAGATTGTAGATGGGATAATAGAAGGAAAACTAAAAAAGTATAAGAAAGAAGTTTCATTGTTATCCCAGGATTGGATAAAAGACGAAACAAAGACAATAAAGGATTTGATTGACGAATACATTGCAAAGATTGGAGAAAATATTGTGGTAGAACAATTTGGACGCTACGAAATCTAAAAATATGGCAGCACTAATCGCAACAATAATTTTATTTGGTAGTTTGTCAGGCATGGCAGTAATTTTATTCCGGAAGGTTCCGGTTTTAGTTGAGCTGCCGTCTATTCCGGGAAAAGAGCAGGAAGGATTGTTTTTGAAAACAAAAAGAAAAATCAAAGAATTAGATTTTTTTGAAATTTTTGATTTTAAAAACTTTTTACAAAAATTTCTTATGCGGATTCGCATTTTGACTTTAAAGATTGAAAACACAACCAGCAAAACCTTGGAAGGATTGCGTCAGAAAGAAAGAATGAAAAATAACTTTATTTCTAATAGCAATAACGAAAATAATTATAAAGAAGATAATTATTGGAAAGAAATAAAAAAATTTAATAATAAAAAAACAAAAAGCCAAAAGCCAAAATCAAAGTTAAGAGTTAATAATAAAAAGTAGATAACAAATTTATTGCCCGGGTAGCTCAATTAGTAAAACAGCCCCGTCAAAATTTGGCCTCCTTAGCTTAGTGGCAGAGCAATGGTTTTGTAAACCATAGACGTCAGTCCAATTCTGACAGGAGGCTTTTTGAAAATTTTTAATGATTTACGATTTTTATCAATCTAAAAAATATAAGGAGAAACAAAGCGCAATAATAAAAGAAAACTGGAGAAAGGGTCTTTTTGATTTCCATTTCAAAAGAGAAGAAAGAGTATGTGCCAGAGAGGGATGCCATAGAATTTTTAAAGTTATACCAAGCGATCCAAAGATTTATTGTAGTAAAAATTGTGCCGCGAGAGTTAATAATGTAAAGGGAGGGTCGCGGCCAGACAAGATAAAATTAAAAATAGCCAAGGCATTAAAGGGAAGGAAAAATCCTCACAAAGGAACTAAAAGAGTACCGAGAATAGAAACCATATGTGCCAATCCTAGATGTAAAAAGATATTTTTAAGAGAACCATGGGTAAATAGAAAATTTTGTAGCAATAAGTGTGTAATGGAAGTAATAAGTAGGAGACCAACTTCACCAAAAGCAGCAAGAGGAAAAGCAGGTATCCGGACAGATATTAGTAAAACAATTTATTTTTATAGTCGTTGGGAAGCGAATGTCGCTCGTTTGTTTGAATATTTAGGTATTAAATGGATACATCAAGCAAAAACTTTTGATTTAGTTTCGCAGACATATACTCCAGATTTTTATTTACCTGAGCGCGATATTGAAAAGTTTTTATGAAACGAGTTTTACTAATTTTTCTTTTTGCCTTTATATTAGGAATTTCTGTTGATTATTTATTCTATGGGAAGCCGATTGGTATTTCCTTTTTTGTTTTTGTTTTAATTTCCCTGATTTTTTCCTTAATTTTATTTAAGAAATTTGGACCGCAAATAACAAAGGTCCAATATGCTCTTTTAATTCCAATCACATTATTTTCAGCAATGGTCTTTTTGAGGACAAGCGGATTCTTGACTTTTTTCAATATTGCCGTTACTTTGTTTTTAATTTTACTTTTCTTTACCTTATTCCCAAAGAAAAATCTTTTAGGTTTTAGTTTTCAAGAGTATTTTTTCGCTCCACTTGTTTTTTTCTTAAAATCTTTTAGGAAATCAGCCAGATTTATTGAGGAATACATAGCCAAAATGCAAGCCAAGAGAAATCTGGGTTCTTCAACATTTCAAAGTGTAGTTAAGGGAATCATTATTTCTATTCCGATTTTAGCTCTTTTTATCTGGCTATTCGCTTCGGCAGATATTGTTTTTCAAAAATATTTGGACAAATTATTAATATATCCAGATATTGAAAGTGTCCCAGAAATAATTTTGAGGATATTAATTGTGTTTCTGGCTTCTTATATTTTCATCGGTATTTTTGCCAAAGTTTTTGATAAACAAAAATCCGAAACTTTTCAATTAAAAGACAATAGCTCTAAAAAATTTTTAGGCAATATTGAAAGCTCGGTTATTTTAAGTTTGGTTTCTCTGTTGTTTTTAATTTTTATTGTTATTCAGTTTGTTTATCTTTTTGGCGGGAGAGATTATGTCTGGGGAATAGAAGAGTACATCACTTATTCTGAATATGCCAGAAAAGGATTTGGAGAGTTAATGGCTGTTTCCATAATTTCTTTTCTTTTGATTTACGCAATTGACAGATTTGCAAAAAGAGAGAATTTTAGTCAGAAAAATCTTTTTAAAATTTTAAGCGGAATTCTTGGTTTTGAGGTTTTTATAATAATGGGTTCGGCTCTTACCCGTCTTTCTCTTTATATTGATGGTTATGGATACACACTTTATCGTTTTTTGAGTTTTATTTTTCTTTTTTATGTTTTTTCTGTTTTTCTGTTTTTTCTTTATAAGATATTCAGAGAGAAAAAAGAAGAATTATTTTTGTTTTCTGTATTTTGTCTGACAATTTTATTCTGGATGGGAGTGAACTTCTTAAGTCCCGATGCTTTTATTGCCAAAAGGAATATTGAAAGGTATAGTCAGGGAAAACAATTAGATTATTGGTATTTTAATAATTTATCTGCGGATGCGATTCCTGAAATAGTAAAAGTTTTTAATACACATGGAGAGGAAAAAATAAAAATAGAAATAGCCCAGAAATTCGGTTTTAGATATGGGATTTACCCGCGTTATCTTATTTATCCTTGGGCAAGAGAGGAATACCACGAAATGTCAGGAATTATGAAAAAAGTTGGCGAGTGGCAATCATTCAATTTAGCTGAAGAAAAAGCATTGATTGTTTTAGAAGAAAATTCTCAAGAAATTAAGAAATATTTAATTCTTTATTGGGATAAAGAAATAGAAAGGTGCCAAGGAGATCTTGAAAAATGCGAGAGAGAAGAAAAAGGAGGATGTAATTTCATAAAAGATGATTGTGAGAAATTTCAAAAAAGGAAAATAAAATTAGAAGAATTTGATGAAGCATAAAACTTGACAATGATTTTCTAAAGAGATAAGATAAAGATGAAAGAAATAAGGAAAGTTCTTTGAAAATTTTTAGATTAAGAATTGAGTAAATTTAATTGGTTTTTTAGAGTTGTCCCGATTTTATTTGAGAGTTCGATCCTGGCTCAGGATGAACGCTGGCGGCGTGGATAAGGCATGCAAGTCGAGGGGTCACCTTCGGGTGGCACCGGCAAACGGGTTAGTAACACGTGGATACATACCCTAAAGACTCGTATAACTCGGAGAAATCCGAGCTAATTCGAGATAGTCTGGTAGTCTATTTTTGGAAGTCAACTATAAGAATTTTTAATTTTCAATTTCTAATTTTTATTTAATTTCTAATTTTCAATGTTTAAAAAGCAACCCTACGGGGAATCCCGAACTTCATTCGGTCTAGAAATCATTAAAAATTTATTAAAAATTAAGAATTAGAAATTAGAAATTTTCTGCGTATTTAATAATAGATAAAGTTGATTTTTAGGAATAGGCTACCAGTAAAGGTTATACTTTGTATTTCCGCTTTGGGACTGGTCCGCGGCTTATCAGCTTGTTGGTGAGGTAATGGCTCACCAAGGCGATGACGAGTAGGGGGCATGAGAGTGTGTTCCCCAACAATGGTACTGAGAACGGACCATACTCCTACGGGAGGCAGCAGTCGAGAATATTGGGCAATGGGCGAAAGCCTGACCCAGCGACGCCGCGTGCGGGAAGAAGGTCTTCGGATTGTAAACCGCTTTTATTAAGGAACAATCCGCCAGTCGGCGGATGAGCGTACTTGATGAATAAGGAGCCGCTAATCACGTGCCAGAAGCGTCGGTAATACGTGAGCTCCAAGCGTTATCCGGATTTATTGGGCGTAAAGCGTCCGTAGGCGGTTTGAAAAGTCTTTGGTTAAATCCTAGGGCTTAACCTTTGGACTGTCAAAGATACTTTCAGACTAGAGGGTGTTAGAGGCTGATGGAACGGTCGGTGTAGGGGTGAAATCCGTTGATATCGACCGGAACACCGAAAGCGAAGGCATTCAGCTAGTGCAACCCTGACGCTGAGGGACGAAAGCGTGGGTAGCGAATGGGATTAGATACCCCAGTAGTCCACGCTGTAAACTATGGACACTAGCTATTGGTAGTGTCGACCCTATCAGTGGCGAAGCTAACGCGTTAAGTGTCCCGCCTGGGAAGTACGAGCGCAAGCTTAAAACTCAAAGGAATAGACGGGGACTCACACAAGCGGTGGATCATGTGGCTCAATTCGACGATAAACGAAGAACCTCACCAGGGCTTGACATGCTAGTGAAATCCCGACGAAAGTTGGGACTACCCACAAGGACACTAGCACAGGTGCTGCATGGTTGTCGTCAGCAGGTGTCGTGAGACGCTCCTTTTAATAGGGAAACCTGCGCAACCCTTGCCCTATGTTTTACTTGTCATAGGGGACTGCCCGGGATAACTGGGAGGAAGGTGAGGATAACGCCAAATCAGCATGGCCCTTTGATGCCCTGGGCTGCACACATGATACAATGGCCGGTACAATGGGCTGCTTAACCGCAAGGCGAAGCAAATCCCTTAAAGCCGGTCCCAGTTCGGATTGAGGTCTGCAACTCGACCTCATGAAGCCGGAATCGCTAGTAATCGCCAATCAGCTATGTGGCGATGAATATGTTCCTGAGTCTTGTACTCACTGCCCGTCACACCAAGAGAGCTGGCAGTACCCGAAACCCCCCACCACTTTTCGTGAAGATATTTAGATTAAGAAGAATTTTTGAAAAAGTCTATTTTAAATTCTTTTGACGGTTTATAATTCATGAAAAGTGGTGGGGGGCTAAGGTAAGGTCAGTAATATGGGTGAAGTCGTAGATGTAATCTACTTGTTGCGACTCTTGAAAGGCAACTTTCAGGAAAAAACTTGGCTATATGCTGGAACATCTGTGTTATAATAGAGTAATATGAGTAAAAGTTTATACGCAGACAATCAGCAGGGAAGTCTCCGCCAGCTGGCGGATGACCCCTCAGAGACTACACGCCGAGCCCCTCTTTCTAAAAGAGAAATTCAATCTTATTTTCTTGGAGCTATACATGATGGAACATTTAGTAGTAATCAAAGATTTCGAATTTCACAGAAAGGTACCCAATGGCTTAAATTTTTACAAAAACTTTTTGGCAAACTCGGTTACAATTCATGGATTTATAAAGAAGGTAAAAACAGAAAAGTTTATGTGTTAGAAACTTTAGCAGATTTTTTAGATTTCAGATTTGATCCTTCGCGATTAAATACAAAAGAAGAAAAGATTGGTTACATAAAAGGATTTTTCGATGCCGAAGGTGGCATTCCTAGAGATCACAAAGCAAGATTTTATATTCAGTTGACCCAGAATGATGAAGAAAAGCTCAAAAAATTAAAAGTAATGCTTAGTGATTTAGGAATAAAAACAGGAAAAATTCATAACCCAAGCCAAAAAGTAGATCCTGATTATTGGAGAATGTATGTTTTAGCAGGTTCACAAAAAACATTCGTAGAAAAAATAGGATCATGGCATCCAAGAAAGATAAGAACCTTGAATCAAAGATTCAAGAACCTTGATTCCTTCGGGATTAAAAATTTTAGAAAAGAGGGTGAAGATATAGTCCATGCTCTATAGCGATATAGGGACAAATATGAACAAGGCATGCGTAGCGGAAGCTGTGCATGGATCATTACATTCTAAAAGTGTTGACTAAAGTTGAAGAGCGAGAATTCTCTCTTTAACTTTAAGGTATTAATCGAACACCTTAAAGATCGATTTCCTTCTTCGCCTCGCTACGCGAGGTCTCGGAGGACAAACTCGGGACAACTCTAAGAAACTTCGTAAGAACCCCGCCTGTCCTAATAGACAGGCGGGGCTATTTTTGATAAAATAAGGGTGCGGAGTTCGAACCAGAATCAATTTAGCGGAGCGAATTTTATTCAGATTCAAGGCGCGAGGAGCGTAATGTATCCAAAGGATACATAAGCGACGAGCAACAAAGAATCTGGATAAAATTCTCCCGTCCAAAGGGAAGCGAAATAATGGCTGATTTCTTTGTCGCTCCTTCTTGAAGTATTAGTAATACTCCTTCGTCGTCGCTTCTTGAAATCAGCTCTTTATTTCGCTTCTAAACTTGATTCTGGTTCGAACTCCTCACCCTCAATTATGAAATCCTCTGAACTTCGGAAAAAATTTTTAGATTTTTTTAAAAAAAACAGGCATATCATTACTCCCTCAAGCCCCCTTTTACCTTCTGATTCTACGGTTCTATTTACTACGGCTGGAATGCAGCAGTTTTCCCAATACTTGGCTGGAGAGAAAGATCCTTTAAAAGATTTCAAAACCAGACATTTAACTGATTGTCAGAAATGTTTTCGCAGCGATGATATTGAAGAAGTAGGAGATGATACGCATAATACCTTTTTTGAGATGTTGGGAAACTGGTCAATTGGCCAGGATGAGAAAGGAAATTATTTTAAACAAGGAGCAATTAAATATGCTTTGGAATTTTTAATAAATGAACTCAAGTTAGATAAAAATAGATTTTATATCACTATTTTTCGAGGCGATAAAGAAATTTCCAGAGATAATGAGTCAGAAAAAATCTGGCAGAAATACGATATTTCCAAAGAGAGAATCAAAGAGTTTGGAGAAGAAGATAATCTCTGGGGGCCAGTAGGAGAAGTTGGTGTTTGTGGCCCAAATTCGGAGATTCACTATGATAGAGGAAAAGAATTTGGTTGTGGTAGAAAAGATTGTGGCCCTAATTGTCCTTATTGTAAAAGAATTGTAGAGATATGGAATCTTGTTTTTATCCAGTATTATAAAGATGAAAATGGAAATTTTCAGAAGCTTTCTCAAAAGAGCGTAGATACTGGAATGGGTTTTGAAAGAGTTTTAGCAATTTTAGAAAACAAACCTTCAGCTTATGAAACTGATTTATTTTTACCTATTATTCAGGAAATAGAAAAACTTTGTTCTAAAAAATATGAAGAAAACAAGAAAACTTTCAGAATAATAGCGGATCATATTCGGGGCTCTGTTTTTTTAATCAGCGAAGGATTTTTTCCCTCTAATGTAGAGCAAGGATATGTTTTAAGGCGGATTTTGAGAAGAGCTATCCGTTATGGTAAAATAATAGAAGCAAAGCCAGGATTTTTAATTCCCTTAGCAAATAAAACCATTGAGATTTATAAAAATATTTATCCCGAAGTTTTTTCCAAGCAAGCAGATATTTTAACTGTTATTCAAAAAGAAGAAGAAAAATTTGAAAAGACATTAGAAAAAGGACTAAAAGAATTTAAAGCTCAAAGCTCAAAGCTCAAAGTTCAAAACCACAACTTAAAACTCAAAACTATTTCAGGTAAAGTTGCTTTTAACTTATATCAGAGTTTCGGTTTTCCTTTAGAAATGACAAAAGAGATGGCTAAAGGAGAAGGTTTAGAAGTGGATGAGAGAGAATTTCAGGAAGAATTAAAAAAACACCAAGAGATTTCCCGGGCTGGTAAAGAAAAAAAGTTTGGCGGCGGAGGCAAGTTTTCGCCAAAACTCCATACTGCTACTCATCTTCTTCATGGTGCTTTAAGAGAAATTCTGGGGCAAAAAGTCAAACAAATGGGTTCTGATATTACTTCAGAGAGATTAAGGTTTGATTTTTCTTTTGAAAGGAAATTATCTTCAGAAGAGCTCAAAAAAGTTGAGGACTTAGTTAATAAAAAAATAAAAGAAGATTTAGAAATTAAACAAGAAGAAATGTCTTTAAGGCAAGCATTAAACTCAGGTTCCTTGGCTTTTTTCAAGGAAAAATACCCTAAAAAAGTAACCGTTTATTCAATCAATAGTTTTTCTAAAGAAATCTGCGCTGGTCCTCATGTAAAAAGAACTGGAGAATTGGGAAAATTTAAAATTATAAAAGAAGAATCAAGCAGTAGCGGCATTAGAAGAATAAAAGCCATTCTTGAGAAATAAAAATTATGAAAAAGATATTTGATATTATTCCTCCTAAAAAAAATAATTTAAATAATTCTTTATTTAAACAAAAAGAGGAATTCTTTAAACGAGAAAAGAAAAATATTTCTTTTCCTAAAAAGAAAGCCATTTTCTTATTGTTTGCCTTTGTTTTTTCAGGTATCTTTGTCCATTTTGCTTTTTCTAAAGCAGAGATAAAAATTTGGCCAGAAACAAAATCATTAAGTTTTGAAGATGAAGTTGCTGTAAATTCACAAATTACAAATCTGGATTTTTCAAGCAGTACCATTCCAGGAAAAATTATTGAAGAAGAAAAAGAAATTAATCAGCAATTTCCAGCTACTGGTTCTGTTTCCAAAAAAGCCAGAGGCATTATTCAGATTTATAATGCTTATTCTACTTCTTCCCAGGTTTTAGTGGCAACAACAAGGTTTGTTTCTGCTTCGGGAAAACTATTCCGCACTCCAAAAAAAGTTAGAATACCTGGTGGTCATTATGAAAGAGGAAAGTTAGTTCCGGGCCAGATTGATATTGAGGTAATTGCTGATCAACCTGGTGAAGATTATAATATTGAACCAACTACTTTTTCTATCCCTGGCTTTGCCGGTCATGCAAAGTTCACTTTCTTTTATGCTAAATCATTTTCTCCTATGACAGGCGGAGGCACAGTTGCCCAAATTACTGAAAAAGATTTAGAAAATGCTGAAAAAGTTTTATTAGACAGTTTAAAAAGAGTAGCTAAGGACTCTTTATTAATGAAGGCGGAAGAGAAGTTTATTTTATTAGATAAAACCTTAAAGCAGGAAGTTCAAGAATCGTCTTCATCAATTGAAGCTGGAAGAGAAGCAGAGAATTTTAATTATAAAGTTAGAATAAAATCAAAGGCATTAGTGTTTAAGGAACAGAATCTTAAAGATTTTGCTAAAAGCTATATTACCTCTCAAATTGAAGAAGATAAGAAATTATATGAGGAAAGTGTTGAACTCAATTATTTTGCTAAAAAAATTGACTTAGAATCCGGTAAAATAAACCTTTTCTTAGAATTTTCCTGTAAGATTTATCCTGACATTGATGTTTTGTCTTTTAAAAGGGCTTTGAGTAATAAGTTGTTGAATGAAGCAAAAATACTTTTAGAGAACCAATCAGGGATTACTTCTTTCCAAATAGAACTCTATCCCTTTTGGCTTAAAAAAGTTCCAGAAAATATAGATAAAATTAACATTGAAATTAAACTTGACTGATCTTAAGAAATTTGTTAATCTTAAACCCAGATGGGAGATTTAAATAATAAAAATTCAAATAAAATAAGAACCTGCTTCGCAGAACCTTGTTTTCTCAAATGAGAGATTCAAATAGCAAAAATTCAGATAAAATAAGAAAGGAGGGAATAGTTTTAGAAACTCTGCCTAGTTTAAAATTTAAAGTGAGGTTAGATGATGGAAAGGAAATATTAGCCCATTTAGCCGGTCGGTTGCGTATGTACAGAATTAAAGTTTTAGCTGGAGATAAAGTCACTGTAGAAATGACTCCTTATGACGAAAATAGAGGCAGGATTGTCTATCGGGGAAAATAGATAATAGATAATGGATTATAGAGCTTGATTTTTTTATTTACCAAGGTATTTTTTAAAGGATTATCGATAATCTAAAATCCAGTATCTAATATCCAATTTTATGAAAGTTAGGGCATCAGTGAAAAAAATGTGTAAAGATTGTAAAGTCGTCCGAAGAAAAGGACGAGTTTATATTATTTGTAAGAAAAATCCAAAGCATAAACAGAGACAGGGCTAACCTTTTGCTTCGCAAAAGGAATTTCTAATTTCTAATTTCCAATCAATTTCTAATTTTCATTGAAAATTCTAAAATTGAAAATTTAATGAAAATTGAAAATTGAAAATTGAAAATTAAATTTTATGCCGCGTATTGCTGGGGTTAATATCCCGGAAAACAAACAAATAGAAATTGCTTTAACCTATATTTATGGAATAGGTTCGTCTTTGGCTATAAAAATTTTAGCAGAAGCCAAAATTGATCCTTATAGTCAGACCTCAAAGCTAACTCCAGAACAAATTAATTTACTTAGAGAAATTATTGAAAAGAATTATAAAATTGAAGGAGATCTCCGACGGGAGAGAATGGTGGCTATAAAACGGCTGAAAGATATTGGTTGTTTAAGAGGAATTCGCCACATCAAGGGTTTACCAGTAAGAGGCCAAAGAACTAAAAGCAATAGTAGAACTATTCGCGGTAATGTGAGAAAAACAGTTGGTAGCGGAAGAAAGCCTGCTCCAACACCAAAGTAATATGGGTAAGAAACGTATTATTCAAAAAACTGAAAAAGAGTTGATTGAAGAAAGAGAAAAAGTAGAGGCAGCTGTAAAAAAAGAAGCAAAAATTCAACCTTCTAAAAAAGTGAAAGAAGGTAGAGTTTGTATTACTTCCTCTTATAATAATACGATTATTAGTTTAACTGATTTAGAGGGAAATATTTTAACTTGGGCAAGCGCTGGAAATATTGGCTTCAAGGGAACAAAAAAAGCCACTCCTTTTGCTGCTTCAAAAGTGGCTGAGGCATTGGTTCAGCGGGCTAGAAAAATAGGAATAGAGAGAGTGCAAATAATGGTAAAAGGTATTGGCAGCGGCAGAGATTCAGCCATTAGAGCATTAGCTAACAAAGGTCTTGATATTCTATCTATTGAGGATGTTACGCCTATACCTCATAACGGATGCAGGCCTCGAAAAGCACGGAGAGTGTAAATTTTATGGAAACTGATAAATGTAAAATTTGTCGCCGGGCAGGAGTTAAACTTTTTTTAAAAGGGGAACGTTGTTTTTCTCCGAAATGCGCAATGATAAAAAAACCTTATTCGCCGGGAAGGAAACTGAAAAGAAAAGTTCGGACTCTTTCTGAATATGGAAAAGAATTAAAAGAAAAACAGAAGCTTAAGAATTGGTATAATTTAAAAGAGGAACAATTTAGCAAATATGTGAAAAAGGCATTGGAAAAAAGAGGAAAAGTAGAGGATGCTGGAACTTTTCTTATAAAAGAATTGGAGAGCCGTTTTGATAATGTAATTTTCAAATTAGGCTGGGCTTCTTCCCATTCTCAAGCTCGTCAAATGATTTCTCATAAACATTTTTTAGTTAATGGAAAAATAGTTAATATACCTTCTTATAGATTAAAAAAAGGAGACAAAATCACTATTCGTCCTTCTTCTCTTAAATTAAATATTTTTCAGAATCTTCCCACTGTTTTAAAAAAATATCAACCTCCTTCTTGGTTAGAGCTTAATTTAGAAAAGATAGAAGGAGAAGTTAAAGAAGAACCCTTAGTAGAAGAATCAGATTTACCAGCTGAAATTTCTATAATCTTTGAATATTATTCAAGGTAAAATTTTAAAAATTTTCAATTTTCAATTTTCAATTTTCATTAAATTTTCAATTAACTAATTTTCAATGAATTATTTAGAAATTGAATCATTAGAAATTTAATAAAAATTAGAAATTAGAAATTAGAAATTTAATTTGTATGATTTCTTTACCCGACAAAATAAAAGTTATTGAAAAAAAAGATAATTGGGCCCGTTTTCAAATCCAAGCCCTTTATCCTGGTTATGGAGTTACTATTGGAAATAGTTTGAGAAGGGTTCTTCTTTCCTCATTACAGGGGGCAGCTGTTACCCAGGTAAAAATTAAGGGAGTTTCTCATGAGTTCTCTGTTATTCCCGGTGTCTTAGAAGATATAGTTTCAATTTTATTAAACTTAAAACAATTGAGATTTAAAGTTTATGGTGATGAACCACAGAAGGCAGTTCTTTCGATAAAAGGTGAAAAAAAAGTGAAAGGTTCTGATTTTCAACTGCCCTCTCAATTGTCTTTAATAAACAAAGATGCTTTTGTGGTTACCTTGACTGATAAGAAAGCGGAATTAGAAATGGAGATTTTAGTCGAGAAAGGATTTGGTTATGAACCAGTAGAATGGAGAAAAAAAGAAAAGTTAGAAATAGGTGAAATTCCTCTTGATGCTATTTTTACTCCAGTGAGAAAGGTTAGTTTTAATGTAGAGAATGTTAGAGTAGAGGAGAGAACAGATTTTGATAGTTTAGAGTTAGGGATTGAGACCGATGGAACCATTACTCCGGAACAAGCTCTTTTTCAGGCCTCTGAAATTTTAGTTAATCACTTTTCTTTATTTGTAGATATCTTTAAGGAAAAAGAGACAACAAAGCCGCCAGAAGCCGAAAAACCAGTAAAAAAGAAGAAATCTACAAAGGCAAAAACTAAAACTACGATACAAAAGAAAAAAAAGAAAACACAAAAGAAATAACAGATATTTAGAAATCTACAGTATTATGCGTAAACAAAAAGAAGGACGAAAACTTTCAAGAAAAAAAAGTCAAAGAAGTGCCTTATTAAAAACACTGGCTAGTGCTCTTATTTTAAATGAGAAAATAAAAACCACTGAAGCCAAAAGCAAAGAAGTTTCTAAATTTGTTGAGAAAAAAATTACTAAAGCAAAAAAAGGTGATTTAACTGCCAGGAGATTATTAAGTCAATCTTTTTCTCCTAAAATAGTCAAGAAACTTGTAGATGAGATTGGGCCAAGATATAAAGAGAGAAAAGGAGGGTACACTCGGATTATAAAATTAGTACCAAGAAAGAGTGATGGAGCAAGAATGGCAATAATTGAATTTGTAAAATAATTTTATGGAAAGAAATACTCACACAATTGATGCAACAGACAAGGTATTAGGGAGATTAGCCACTCAGATAGCGGTGCTGTTGCGTGGTAAGCACAAACCTGATTTTGTTCCCTATAAAGATATGGGAGATTTTGTTGTGGTAAAAAATGTTGATAAAATTAAAATTACTGGTAAAAAAATGGAGCAAAAAGTTTATTACCATCACAGCGGTTTTTTGGGCGGTTTGAAAGAAACTCCTCTTAAAAAACTTTTAAAAGAAAAACCTGAAGAAGTCTTAAAAAAAGCGGTTTTTGGAATGCTGCCGAAGAATAAACTACGCAGTAAGATAATAAAGCGTTTAAAGATTAAGTAATTTTTATGGAAAAAAAGAAACCAAAAAAAAATCCGTCATCCGCCAGCCGGCGGAGCGGAAAAAAAGAAAAGAAAAAAGAAGTTAAAAAAATAAAAAAAGTGATCCCTAAAACAGTTGAGAAGAAACCCAAACCCAAACCCAAACTTACACCAAAACCCAAAAAAGCTTCTTACATAGAAGCAATTGGAAGAAGAAAGACATCAGTGGCTCGAGTGCGTCTTTGGACAAAAGGGGAAAAAGAGTTTTTAGTTAATAATAAACCATTAGAGGATTATTTTCCAAATCTTGAGATTCAGAAAATTGCTGCTGATAGTTTAGATAAAATGAAAAGCCAGGACAGATTTAAAATCCAGGTTTTAGTAAAAGGAGGAGGTTTTCATTCTCAAGCTGAGGCAGTGAGGCATGGGGTAGCTCGGATTTTACTTAAATTTAATCCTGATTTTAAAAAACGTTTAAAAAAATCGGGTTTTTTAACCCGAGATCCCAGAATGAGAGAAAGAAAAAAATTCGGTCTCAAAAGAGCCCGTCGAGCTCCCCAGTGGAGAAAACGGTAATATGTTAACAGAAATCATAGATAAATTTTATTTGGAGCAGCAAAAAAGCAGGGAACAGAATCATTTTTATATTACTGATGTAGGCAAATGTCCTCGGGCAGTTTTTTTTAAATTTAAAAACGTGCCTAGAGAAAAAATGGATGCCCGCATTTTAAGAATATTTGAACGTGGAGAGTCAATGCATATGAATATTATTAATACCTTGATTAGATTAGGTATTGTGGTGGCAGCGGAAATAAAAATCCCTGCTCAAGAAATCATTTCCGGCCGAGCTGATGTAATTCTTTCTTTAAATAACGAACTTTATGTCTTAGATATTAAAAGTATGAATAGTATGATTTTTAGAAATTTAACTGAACCAAAGCCAGAAAATTTACAACAGGTCCAGCTTTATCTTCATTATTTTAAAATTAAAAAAGGGATATTACTTTACATTGACAAAGACCAGCAAAACATAAAAGAATTTGTCTTTAATTATGACTCAAAGCTTGTGAAATCACTTTTAGATGATTTTCAAAAACTTAAAACAAAAATTGATTCTGATACTATTCCCCCAAAATTATTAGATTGGTCTGAAAATTGGCAGTGTCGATACTGCCAATTTAAAGATATTTGTTCAGAGGTCGGAGAAGGAGATCTCCATTGGAATGGTTTTAAAAATAAGTTAGAGAGCTAAATTGTAAAACATTTTCTTCAGTAAGCAGATAGAGGTTTTTGTTTTTATTATCCCAATTTAATTTTTTAATTTCTGAGCATAAATCATAGTCATTAATCTTGTCTCGTTCATCAATTTCGATGACTTTTATTTTACTTTCTAAATTAAATATCAAATAATGGGGATTAAACCAGAAAACATCATCAATTTTTTCTGAGAAACGGGTTAGAAATTGTTTAGACAAAGCTTCTTTTCGCGGCTGTTCTGTTTGGGCTTCTAAAAATAAAATCCAGATTTCATGTTCGTTAAAATAAAGAATTTTTTTAGCATCAGGGGATATTTTAATTTCTTTTACTGGTTCAAAAATTTTTTCAAAATTTTTTGTCTCTGGATTAAACAAATACAAATTTTTATCTTCTAAAATAAAAATAAAACCCTGTTCAACTTTTAATTCGTATTTGGTTTCTTGTTTTAAGGAGAAAGGAGAATTGCTCATTTTTTCTTCAAATTCAAAAGATAGATTGTTTTTAAAAATATAACCAGATTCATCAATATAATAAATACTATTCTCTAAAATTTTGTAAGTAAGTAGACCCTTTAAAACGCATTGAGAACCGTTCTCGGCACGTTTTGATAAGTCGGCTTCGAACAAATCACCATCTTTAAAATAAAATATTATGCTTGGCTCTTCAGGATGAAAATCAAGTTTTTCAATATCTGGTTCTAAAATTAAAGAATCAAGAGAGATCAATTTATTTGGACTTTCAGTTAGATCTAAAATAAAGTGTTCTAATTGCTCTTTGAGGCCTATTTTTAAAATCACTCTTTCCCCATTAGGAGAAATTTTGAGTTCTAACAATTCTGGTTCTTTTTTAGAAATTTCTTTTTCACTAATTAAATGGCTCTTAAGATTGTTTTCTAAATTAAATATTTTTAAAGCCCATTCATCCTTGTCCGCCGAAGCTTCAGCGAAGGCGGATTCTTTCAAAATTATTTTGTTCTCAGACAAAATCCAAAAATCTTCTACCCCTTTATTTAAAATTTGGAGTTCTAAATTTTTAGGAATAAGAATAATATTTTTTGCTTCTGCTACTTCTTTTTCTTTTACTTCTAAGTTCTTTTCCCAGACATTATAACCCTCTTTTTGAACTTGAATGTTATATTTTTTTGGCAAAAGATTATTAATATAGACAGAACCAAAAAAGAAACTAGTTTTTTCTTCTAGCCTTCCATCTAAAAATACCTCAACATTTTTCGGTGAAGCTTTTAAAAACAATCCACCAGTTTGAGTGATTTTTATTCCGCCGTCTGGCGGATTAAAATCAAAACGATAACCCTGGGAATATAAAATCAGAATAGGGGTAATCAAAAAAAACAAAGATATTAAAACACAAATTAGAATTGTTCTGCTTTTTTTAGACATTGATTTAATTTTCCTTAATTACATTATATCCCGGCATTGACAAAAAGCAAACCATTTGCTATGCTTACAATTAGCGAGGGTCTGCCGTTTTTTAGGCAAGCCGATGAGCTGTACATTTAGAAGTAAATAATAGAAGAAAGAAAAGAAATAGGTGAAAAAAATGATAAAAGTGAATATTTCGGCAGAAGTGGGTATTTGGGGAAAAGAGATAGTAGATATAGATATAACAGAAATAGCAAGGATAGAGACGCGAGAAGACATAAAGAATTGTTTGTTAGAAAGGCAGTGGAACGCACTTGTCTCAGGAGAGAATACGAGGACAGTGTTTAGACAAACGACAGTATCAAGAAGGTCGGGAGAGGGAGAGTTAGAAATAGAACCAAGAATAGTGGAAGTTTACACAAGAGGAGACCATATAGGTGGATTGAAAATAAATGGAGATGGGACAAAACCGGAACTCCTTAGTGGGATACCAGCGATATCTGATGTTTTTATCTGGAGATAAGGACATAAAAGGAATGAGACAAAAAATGGAAGAAGAGATAATAGAGGTAGAGATTATTTCCCTTGGAGCGAAGCGACTTGGCAATAATATATATGGAGAGCAAGTGCAATGCCCAGTTTGCAGGAGAGAGTACCCTATGTCATCGATACCACGTGAATGCGAATGTAAGAGACAGCTTATACTACCGCGAAATTAGAAAAGGAGTAAAAGCCGTGCCTGGCTTAAAATAAGGCAGATGATAAAAATGAGATAAAAAGGAGGAGATAAAAAGAAAAAAATGGGAGAATTTGAAGAGTTGATGGAAAAGAGAGATAAAGAATATAGTGATGGAAATTGGAAGGAATCCATTCCTTTTGCAACAGCAGCAATAAGTGTCGCAATACAAGCAACAGCGCTTGCTCAAAATGGAAGAGCTTGGGGTAGAAGATATGTTGGATATAAAACAGATGATCCGCAAGAGAGAGAAACCATGTATAGATTGGCAAGACAAGACTGGAGAGCAGTGTTGAAAACATCTACCAATATAGATACCAGAATATCAGCGATAAAGGGACTCATGTTACTTCCGGAAGAGAATATTCCGGAACTGTGTGAGTTAGGGATAAGAGAAATCAAATTACGGATTCCAGAATATCAAAGAAGAGAAAACATAAAAGCAGAGTTGCTGAATTCAAAAGGAATTGATGTAAGAAAAACAAATCCTGAAGATGCAGAAAGGATATTCTTGAATGCTTATGAGACAGTAGAACGTGGGATTGTGATTGCAGGACATTTGATCAATAACGCCGGGGTATGCCATTTGATATTGAAGAATCAAGCCGAAGATAAAGGCGAAAAGCGCGAGCATGCAGAGCAAGCCATTAAATATTTAAAAATGGCTTTAAAAGAATATCCGGAGGATCAGATAGAGCACAGGAGAGCGGCACAGAAAAAGATAGATAATACTCTGATGGAGATAGGAAACAGTTTTGAGTAGTTGCATAAATAAAAAGCACAAATATAAAAAAGTTTTATGCCGGGGTTACATTTTTACTTCGGCTTGTTTTTTTTTGGAAATTTTCAAAAATTTGCTACAATACAATAATGTCAGTTTTTCCCAAGATTGAAAAAATTACTTTGGATACCAGTGTTTCCCATTTTCTTTTAATGTTTGGCTACAAGCTTTTTTCTTTGTATTTCCCTTTATTTTTGATTTGGCGCGGTCTTTCTCTGCCAGAAGTTGGCTATACTTATCTTTTGATTTATCTGCCCATTGCTGTTTTTGCGCCCTTGGTTGGATTTTTCAGCCATAAAATAAGCCCGGTGATTCTGGCTGTTTTAGGAATTCTTGGTTACGGAGTTTATTGCTTGGGAATGATTGTTTTACCAATATCTTTTTTATTTTATTTTTTTCAGATTTTGCTAGGAATTTCTGCTGCTTTATTCTTTGTTAGTATGAGAGGAATTTTAATGTCGTCTAAATTGGAAAATCCTAATCGGGCTTTTGCCTGGTTTTATTCTGCGCCTTATTATGCCAGCGCCATTGCACCAGCAGTAGGCGCTTTAATAATTTGGCAATTCAATTTTTTTGGCGTTTTTGCTTTTAGTTTAGTTCTCCAATTTTTCAATGCCATATTTTGTATTACGCAGTTGAACAAACAAAAAATTAAAGCAATAGACAAGAATTTTAGATTTGAAAAACTAAATCAAAATTATCAGAAGGTTTTTGAAAAATTAAAAGAAACAAATATTTTAATTCCAATTGCGGTTTCTTTTTCTGTTTTGCTTTTAGCCGGGTTTTATCGCGCATTTTTTGTTTTATTTTTAAAAGATTTGGAATGGTCTCAAAATTTGATTTTGCTTTTTGTTTCTTTACTTTCTTTGGTGTTTTTGCCAATTTCTCTTTTTGCCATAAAGCGAATAGGGAAATTAAAGAGTAGTAAGAATATTTTTCAAGGCGCTACGATTAGCGGAGTTCTTTCCATTATATTAGGCGGCTTGGGCGGTTTTGCTAATTTCTACACTATTTTTCTGGTGAAATTCGGCCAGTCCATCAGTGGTTTGATGTCTGGCTCTGGAAGAAGCGGATTGTTATCTAAAAAATTAAAAAAATATCCGGAAGAAGCAAGCGCTTTAGACACAATCTTTTCACCTTTAGGAGTTGCCTTAGGTTCTTTAGTCGCTGGTTTAATTATTGGCTTTTTAGGATTTAGCAATTTATTTATCCTTGGCGGAATTTTTGTTGTAATAGTGGCAGTTATTGGAAACAAACTATTTCAGGAGCATCATTCTTTATAGTGAAGTTTCATAAATTTCCATAGGTGACACCTATGGAAATTTGTTTATTGTTTGACAAAAGTTTGATAAATGGTAATATCTGATTGATGGCGAAAAAAAGAAACCATCAGCACATAAGAGTCTAATAATAGAAAAAGAAAAAGGAGGATGATAGAAAATGGCAGAAGTAGCAATAGAAAAAACGGCAATCTCAGTACGACCTAAGCCAGAACATTTTGATTTGATAGTGGTGCTGGGTTCGCAAGTAATGAAGGTTGACAGAGAGTATTATTTGGCTGCTCATACAAGATTGAAAGCGGATGCAGCAGTAATAGCATGGAAAATGGGAATGACTGGTCATTTTTTAGCCAGCGGCGGCCCCAATTTTGGGGTGAGGTATAACGAGAAAGACATTTTGTCAAAGGTAGATTCTTCTTTTGAAGCATTTGCCAGGGCCGGGTTTGAGAAATCAGAAGCAGAAATAATCAGGGACTATATGGTGAAAGGAGGAGTACCGGGTTACAGGATACTTTTGGAAAAGTCTTCCGCGTTCACAAAGGAGCACCCAGAATTCATAAAAATTTTGCTTGAGCGAGATACATTTGATTTTGTGAAAAGAATAGGAATTCTAACTATGGTTTATCATCAGAAGGGATTCAGTGTTTTCGAAGAGGAGTTCTACGGTGAAGCAATAGAGGTTGTCCCAGTATATACTGAGAAGATAATAGTAGATTATGGGGGACCGGAAGGAGCAGGACGAGTTCGAGGATATTACGGGAGAGAATTTCCAGAGACCTATAAAAAGCCAGCACCGTTTGATATTGATAAACTGATAGAGATTTTAGCGCAAGGGAGAAATATAGCAGAATTATTAGAGGAGTGAAACCTAAAGCACAAATATAAGAAATAAAGAAACGCGTTTGGTTAATTTTATCAATAAGATAAAAATAGCTAAGCGTTCTTTTTTTGACAAATTAGAAATTTTAAGATAATATAACTAATAATAACTAATATCCAATATCTAATATCTAAAATCCAATGAGCGAGAAATTTATTATTCAAGGCGGAAGACCGTTAAACGGCGAAGTAGAAATTGAGGGATATAAAAATTCTGCCGGAGCAGTTTTGGCTGCTTCGCTTTTGACCAAAGAAGAAATTATTATTGATAATCTTCCTTTAGTTAAAGATGTTTTTACTATGATTGATATTCTGAAAGATATGGGGATAGAAATAAATTGGCTGGATAAAAGAAAAGTGAGAGTAAAAGCAGATAAAGTTGATGTGAGCAGATTAGATCCTGAAAAGATTTCTAAGTCCAGGGTTTCTGTTCTTTTAATTGGGCCATTAGTGGCTCGTTTTAGAAATTTCAGATTTTCTCGTCCCGGCGGTGATAAAATTGGTTTGAGGCCCATTACTACTCATTTAGAGGCAATGAAAAGATTAGGCGTTCAAGTTGAAGAAAGAGAAAATTTCTATGATTTTAAAGCAGAACATCTTTCCCCAAGAGAAATTATTTTAAAAGAATTTAGCGTTACTGCTACCGAGAATGTAATAATGGTCGCTTCTCTGTTAAAAGGTGAAACAATTATTAAAGGTGCGGCATGCGAACCCCAGATTCAGGATTTGGGAGAAATGCTTAAAAAAATGGGAGTAGAAATTGAAGGATTAGGAACCCATACTATCATTGTCAGGGGTAAAGAAAAACTAAATGGAACTGTTCATGCAATTATTCCTGACCCGGTAGAAACTGTAACCTTTATAGCGGCAGGATGTATTACTCCGGGCCAAGTAACCATTAAAAATATTCGGCTTGACCATTTAGATCTTTTCTTGGATAAATTGGAAGAAATAGGAGTTAAGTTCAAGAAAGGTAACAATTCTATTATTGTTGATTATTCTCCAAATTTAAAACCAGCCAGGGTGCAGACCTTTTTCTATCCTGGTTTCCCTACTGATTTTTTGCCTTTTACTGCTGTTTTATTAACCCAAACCCAGGGCAAAAGTTTAATTCATGACCCTTTATATGAATCCCGTTTTAATTATCTCCAGGAACTAAAAAAAATGGGAGCGGATATTGAAATAGTTGATCCCCATCGAGCTATAATTTTCGGTAAAACGCCATTACATGGTTTAGATATTGAAAGCTGGGATATCAGGGCTGGTGCTTCTTTAATTATCGCTGGACTTTTAGCCCAAGGGACTACTACTATAAACAATATTTACCAGATTGATAGGGGATACGAAAAGATAGAAGAGCGACTGCAACAGTTAGGGGCGGACATTAAAAGAATAAAAACGTAAAATTTTCAATTTCTAATTTCTAATTTTCAATCAATTTCTAATTCTTTAATTTTTAATTGAAAATTTTAAAATTGAAAATTTAATGAAAATTGAAAATTGATAATTGAAAATTATTCTTTATGTTAATAAAGAAGATAGGTATAGATTTAGGAACCTGCAACTCATTAGTTTTTTTACCTAGTAAGGGCATTGTTTTACAGGAGCCATCAGTGGTGGCTGTTTCTCTTGATGAAAATAAAATTTTAGCTGTAGGTGAAGAAGCTAAAGAAATGACTGGACGGACTCCGGATACTATTAGAGTTTACCGGCCCTTAAAAGATGGAGTGATTGCTGATTTTCGGGTAACTCAAGCGATGATAGGATATTTTATAAAAAAAGTAGCTGGTCCCTTTAAATTTTTGAAGCCGGAATTAATGATTGCAGTGCCAGCTGGCGCTACTTCTACTGAGAAAAGAGCTGTAATTGAAGCCGGTATGAATGCTGGCGCTAAAGCAGTTTACATAGCTAAAGAGCCGATTTTAGCTGCAATTGGCGCTGGTATCCCTATAAATTCCTGCTCCGGCAACTTAATTTTAGACATAGGAGGAGGAACTTGTGAGGTAGCCACTATTTCTTTGGGTGGAATTGTTACTGTTTTTTCAACAAGAGTAGCTGGAGATAAAATGAATTTAGCAATATCCGACTATATTAAAAAGAAATATAATTTAGCTGTGGGTGAGCAGACAGCCGAAGAAATAAAAATGAAAATTGGGACTGCCTTGCCTGAAAAAGAACAAAGGCATCTTGAGATTCGTGGCAGAGATTTGATTTTAGGTCTTCCTCGAACCATTAAGGTTTCATCAAATGAGATTTGTGGCGCCATTGTCGGGGTTTTGGAGGAAATAATCCAGGTAGTTAAATTGGTCTTAAGAGAAACTCCTCCAGAGATTTCAGCTGATATTATGGATAAAGGAATGATTGTTTCTGGCGGCGGCGCTCTTTTAAGAAATATTGACGAACTTATCACACAGATTATAGGCGTTCCTTGCTTTATAGCAGAGGAACCGTTATTGTGCGTAGCCAAAGGAACTGGAGTTGTCTTGGAAAATTTAGAGGTCTATAAGAAGAGCATAATGTCGAAAAAGTAATCATTTTAACATTCAAACATTTTAACATTCTTATTTTAAGTTTATATGTTTAGATGTTAATATGTTTATATGTTTTAATGATTCTGGGTCATCAAAAGCAGTGGCAGTTTTTAAAAAATTCTTATAAAATAGGAAAACTTTCTCATGCTTATTTATTTTTTGGTCCGGAAGCCATTGGTAAAAAAACTTTGGCAGTTGAGTTTATTAAATTCTTAAACTGTCAAGCAGAGAAATCTTCTCTTAAACCCTGCCAAAATTGCCGCTCTTGTCAAGATATTGAAAAAGGGATCTACCCTGATTTTATTTTAATAGAGCCAGAAGTATCTCCTTCTGCTAAAATTTTCACAGGCAAAGAGGAAATTAAAATTGCTCAAATCAGGAAAATGGAAAACTATCTTTCTCTTTATCCTTATCTTTCTTCTTTTAAAGTAGCAGTTATAGATAAAGCTCATTGTATGACTCAGGAGGCCCAAAATTCTTTTTTAAAAACATTAGAAGAACCTAAGGGAAACACTCTTTTTATTTTAGTAACTGAATATCCGGAAACGCTTTTAGCAACTATTTTGTCTCGAGTTCAAAAAATTAATTTTCACCCAGTGAAAAGAGAAGAAATTGAAGATTATCTTAAATCAAAAAATGTTTCTCAGGAAAAAGCTAAAGAAATTACTGAGCTTTCTTTGGGAAAACCAGGTAGAGCAATAGATTTTATAAAAAATCCTCAGAAATTAGAGGAGGTTAAAGATAAAATAAAAGAAATTGATAAAATTACTAAATCTGCTTTATATTATCGATTTCAATATGTTAAAAATTTAACCGAAGGAAAAGAAAATTTAAGAGAAGTTTTGGATATTTGGCTAAGATATTTTAGAAAGTTGTTGATAACTAAAATTAAAGACCAAAAAGGGGATTATTCTTTAGCTAAATTAAAAACAATTATTGAGAATCTTTCTAAAACTCAACTTTTGCTTTCTACTACTAATGTTAATCCCAAATTGGCATTGGAAGTTTTAATGCTGGAGCTGTAATAAATTAGAAGCGAAAAGGCGCGAATATTTACGCGAAAATAAAAAAAATTCTCACAGATTTCTGCGAGATTATTTTTTACAATTGAACTAATTATTTCCTCCATTTTTCATTACCTCTTTTTTAAGTTTCTTCGATTTTTTCGCTGCAACCAGTCATCTATTTCCAGCACTGGTATAGATATTACCACTCCAACGCTCCAGAATACCCAACCTATATTCCATAATATCCAATATATTGTGTTCATTTTCTTCCTCCTTTTTTATTATATTAATGTCCTGTTTTATCTCTCTTTTTAACATATCCCAAAAATTTGACAAGGTTTTATACATAGAGGATACATAAGTTTGCTTTATCGGACTTTTTTTGCTATAATTGCGAGTGAGGAAGAAAAAGAAAAATTTAATTCAAGATTATATGATTATACCTCAACGAATCAAGGTTCTTGAGGAGCAAAGCGACGAGAGGTTCTTATTTTTCTTTTTCTTCTAAACAAAGCAATTAGAAGGTTCTGTCGAGGGTCAGTGAGACAGGTTCTTATGCTAAAATATATGGAATACAAAGAAATTATAGATAAAATCAAACCGGAACTGGAGAAAACCATAGATTTCTTAGAAAGAGAAATGACCAAAATTCGTACTGGTCGGGTTTCGGTTTCTTTAGTGGAAGACATAACAGTAGATTATCTTGGTCAGAAATTTCCCTTAAAACAATTAGCAACAATATTGGTGCCAGAGGCACGAAAGATTACTATTCAGCCCTGGGATAAATCATATTTAGAATCAATAGAAAAAGCCATTTCTCAATCTTCTATTGGAGCTGCTCCTATTGTTGACAAGGAAATGATTCGGATTGCTTTGCCGTCTATGAGCGAGGAGTATCGGAAAAATTTTTTAAGGTTTATTTCCGAAAAACAAGAAGAAACAAAAAAAACAGTGCGGCGTTGGCGAGAACAGGCCTGGGATGAAATCCAAGAAGGATTTAAAAATGGAGAAATTAGAGAAGATGACAAATTTCGGGCAAAAGATGAAATCCAAGAATTAGTAGATAAATATAATGAAAAAATTGAAGAAATAGGAGAAAGGAAGAAAAAGGAGATTTTAGAATAACGCTCAGGAAAATAGTTTTTGGTACACGCAAATTTCTCCAGCGGAAATTTGCTGCTACTCACGAATTGCCCAGCCCTTTCTGTGAAAGGGCTGGGACCAAGCCAATTCGCTGCGGATTGTCCCAAAAACTATTTTCCCTCGCTTATTCTTTCTTTTAGTTTATATTTTAATGTTCCTTGCTATTATAGTTTTTATTTTAATACTAAGTTTTCTAATATTTGTCCACGAGTTTGGCCATTTTATTTTTGCCAAAGCTACTGGCGTGAAAGTGGAGGAATTTTGTATTGGTTTTCCTCCACGACTTTGGAAGAAGAAAAAAGGAGAGACCCTATATTCCATTGGTCTTATTCCTTTCGGCGGTTTTAATAAAATTTATGGCGAGATAGATACTGGAAAAATTAAAGATCCTAAGAGTTTTTCTAATAAGCCAATTAGGATAAGGGCCTTAATAACTGTTGGCGGAGTAGCAATGAATGTGCTTTTGGCAGTGATTATTTTTTATTTTTTATTAGGATTCAGCGGATTTCAATCTTATCAGTCCTTAATTTTTGATTATCAGTTTCCTTTTGGCAGACAAGAAAATGTTGTCATAATTGGGGATGTTGCCCAAAGCTCGCCAGCAGAAGAACAGGGCATTAAAACAGGAGATATTATAATTGAAGCCGATGGAATAGAATTTGAAAATTCAAAAGAATTTGTAGGGTTTATAAAAGAAAAGCAAGGCAAAGAAGTGAATCTGTATTTAGAAAATTTTTCTACCAAAGAGAGAAAAAATGTAAGTATAATTCCTCGTCTTGAGCCGCCTGAAAAAGAAGGACCATTGGGAATAGCTTTGGGTAATGTTGCTAAAATAAGTTATCCTACGGTATTGGAAAAAAGTTCGGTGGGATTTTTACACTCCTTTAATATTTTACATTATTCTTTTTTTGGACTTGGTCATATTATAAAAATATCTTTTCAAGAAAGAGCTCTTGAGCCATTAAAATCTTCAGTGGCAGGGCCGGTAGGCATTCTCCATTTCACTGAATTAACTATAGACGCAGGTATTGTTGCCGTTATTTCTCTTTTAGCTATAATCTCTTTAGCTCTTGCTTTATTTAATATCCTGCCTATTCCAGCTTTAGACGGAGGAAAGCTGGTTTTTTTAGGAATTGAAGCGATTATAAAAAAACCAGTTCCTCCAAAAATTGAAGAAAAAATCACTATTTTTTTCTTCTTATTATTGATTCTTCTAATGATCGCTGTTACCATCAACGACATCCAAAGATTTTTTTAATACAACGAACATATAACGAGTCCCGGACTTGTTGATGGTGATTTCACCGAGAACGCCTCTCGGTGATTTTTTCTTGATTATTTTTCTTTTTTGAGATAGAATTAAAAAATGAAGCAATCAGAGCTTTTCACAAAGACATTGAGAGAAGCGCCTAAAGATGAAAGGAGCATTAGCGTTCAGCTTTTGATTAGGGCTGGTTTTGTTGATAAATTAGCGGCTGGTGTTTACACTTTTCTGCCTTTGGGATTCCGGGTTTTAGAAAAAATTCAAAATATAATTTCTCAAGAAATAGAAAATATCGGTGGTAAAAGGATTTTAATGCCAGTTCTTGTTCCAAAAACAAATTGGCAGCAAACCGGCAGATGGAAAAGCTTTAAAGAACTTTTCAAAATTAAGGGAAAAAGTGATCAAGAATATGGATTAGGTCCAACTCATGAAGAAGTTATAGCACCGTTGATTCAAAAATATGTTTCTTCTTATAAGGATTTGCCTTGTTATGTTTATCAAATTCAAACTAAATTTAGAGATGAAATCAGGGTAAAATCAGGAATTCTTAGAACCCGAGAATTTGATATGAAAGATCTTTATTCTTTTCACAGAGACGAAAATGACTTAGATAGATATTACGAAAAAGCTAGAAAAGCATATTTCAATATTTTTAAGAGAATGGGTTTAAAAAATAAAACTTATTTAACTTTAGCATCCGGCGGAAGTTTTTCTAAATTTTCTCACGAATTCCAAACAATAACTTTAGCTGGTGAGGATATTATTCATATTTGCCAAAACTGTGGTTTAGCTATTAATCAGGAGATTAAAAAAGATTATCCTGAATGCCCCGAATGTCATAAAAAGGGATTTAAAAAAGAAAAAGCTATTGAGATAGGCAATATATTCAAACTGAAGACAAAATACACTAAGCCGTTTGATTTTGAATTTATCGATAAAGATGGTTCTAAAAAATTAGTAATAATGGGCTGTTATGGAATTGGTCTTACACGCTTAATGGGAACAATAGCAGAGGTTCATAATGATAAAAATGGCATTATTTGGCCTAAAAAGGTAGCGCCATTTAATACTCATTTAATCCAGATCGGAAATAATAATAAAGTGAAACAGCAAGCTGAAAAATTGTATAAAGATTTGCGAAAACAAGAAGTTGAAGTATTATATGATGACCGGGAAGATAAATCTCCGGGAGAAAAATTTGCCGATGCTGACTTGATCGGAATACCCATAAGAATTGTGATAAGCGAGAGAACCTTTAAAAGGGACTGTGTAGAATTAAAAAAACGAAATGAGAAAAAAATTAAGTTAGTGAAGATAAAATATTTATCACAATTCTTAAGCTCAGAACTCAAAACGCAAAACGCAAAGCCATAACTCAAAACTTAAAGCTAAATTAGTTTTGAACTTTAAGCTGTAGTTTTGACTTTTGAGCTTTGAACTTATTTTATGTTTAATAAAATATTCTCTTATTTATCCCAAGATATTGCTATTGATTTAGGAACAGCTAATTCCTTGGTCTATGTTAGAGGCAAGGGGATTGTTATTTCTGAACCGTCAGTGGTGGCCTTAAACCAGAAAACTGGTCAAATTTTAGCTATTGGAGAAGAGGCAAAAAAAATGGTGGGTAAAACCCCTGCTTATATTATAGCCAGTAGGCCTTTGGTAAAAGGGGTAATTTCTGATTTTGAAGTAACTGAGCAAATGCTCAAATATTTTCTTGAAAAAGTTCGTAAAAGCAAACTGGCTTTTATTAATCAACCCCGAGTAATTGTTGGTATTCCTTGCGGTGTTACTGAGGTAGAAAGCAAAGCCGTTCAAGATGCCGCTAAGTCAGCCGGGGCAAGAAAGGTTTATTTAATTGAACAGCCAATAGCTGCAGCTATTGGCGCAAGATTAGCAGTGCAGGAAGCAGGAGGAAATTTTATTGTTGATATTGGCGGCGGAACAACCGAAATAGCGGTAATTTCTTTGGGGGGAATGGTTATAGCTAAAAGTTTAAGGGTAGCTGGTGACAAACTTAATGAAGATATAATCTATTATGCCCAAGAGGAGTATAAATTACTCATAGGAGAAAGAACAGCAGAGGAAATTAAAATTGGTATTGGCTCTGCTTATCCTTCAAAAGAAAAAAAAGAAATGCCAATGAGGGGAAGAAATTTAGTTACTGGCTTGCCTGAAGAAATCACTGTCTCTGATGAAGATATTCGCAGGGCATTGGAAAAATCAGTAAAACAGATTGTGGATGAAATAAAAGCTACCGTAGAAGAAACACCGCCAGAACTTTTAGCTGATGTTATGTCAAAAGGAATATATCTTGCTGGAGGTGGTTCATTGCTTAGAGATTTAGACACTCTTATCACCAAAGAGACCAAAATTCCGGCTAAAATCATTGACGATCCTTTAACAACAGTGGCTCGGGGAGCAGGAATGGTTTTAGAAAAGTTAGACGAACTCCAAGAGGTCTTAATAGAAACAGAAGAATTACAACCACCGAAATAACCTTTTACTTTGTAAAAGGAATTTTCAATTTTCAATTTTCAATTCTAAAATTTTCAATTAAAAATTAAAGAATTAGAAATTTAATAGAAATTAAAAATTAGAAATTAGAAATTTTATTATGATCGATGTAGAACATATCGCAAGGCTAGCAAGATTAGAATTGTCTCAAGATGAAGTTGAAAGAATGAGAAAGGAGCTTTCTTCTATTTTGGATTACTTTGATTTATTAAAGAAAATAAACGTTAAGAAAGTTAAACCAACTAGTCATTCTTTTTCAGTTGAGAACGTGATGAGAGAAGATTTACCTAAAAAACAACCAAAAGAAAAAAATGATAAATTATTAAAAGTAATGCCGGAGAAAAAGGGAAGATACACTAAAGTCAAATCAGTGCTTTGACTTTAAACGCAAAACTCAAAACCACAACTTAAAGCTAAAATCTTTTAATTTTAATTAGTTTTAAGTTTTGAACTGTGGCTTTGAACTTTGAACTTTGAGTTTTTATTATGGCCCTTACTTCTCTTACTATTAGTCAAACTCATCAAGGATTAGTTAAAAAGAAATTCTCGGCTTTGGAATTGACTAAGGAATATTTGAATAGAATAAAAAAAGAAGACAAAAAAATTCATTCCTTTTTAACGGTTTCTGAAAATTTGGCTTTTTCTCAAGCCCGGGAAATAGATAAAAAAATTTCTAAAAAGGAAAATATAGATTTATTAGCTGGGATTCCTACTGTTATTAAAGATAATATAATGGTGGAGGATATTAAATGTACAGCTGCTTCAAAAATTTTAGAGAATTATATTGCTTGTTACGATGCTACAGTAATAGAAAAACTAAAGAAAGCGGGAACAGTAATTTTAGGCAAGACAAATTTAGATGAGTTTGCTATGGGTTCTTCCTGCGAAAATTCTGCCTTTGGAGCGACGAAAAATCCCTCTGATTTAAAACGAGTTACAGGTGGTTCTTCTGGCGGTTCAGCTGCAGCTGTGGCTGCTAATTTGTGCGGTTATGCTTTGGGTTCTGATACCGGTGGCTCTATCCGTCTGCCAGCATCATTTTGCGGGGTTGTTGGCTTGAAGCCGACTTATGGAACTGTTTCTCGTTACGGTTTAATTGCTTTTGCTTCTTCTTTAGATCAAATTGGGCCTATGACTGAAACAATTGAGGATTGTAAAATTGTTTTTGATGTTATCAAGGGCTGGGATGAGATGGATTCTACCAGCATAAAGACTCAGTCACTCAGTCGCTCAGTCGCTAAATCACCAAGTGATTTAAAGATTGGCATTCCAAAGGAATATTTTGTAAAGGGAATGGATCCAGAAGTAGAAAAGCAGATTAAAAAAGCAATTAAAAAATATGAAGATGAAGGAGCAAAAATTATAGAGGTCTCTCTGCCTCACACAGAATATGCTCTGCCGGTTTATTATATTATTAGTAATTCAGAGGCAAGTGCTAATCTGGCCCGTTACGACGGAATAAGATACGGAAAGTCAAAAGTCAAAAGTCAAAAGTCAAAAGTCAAAAGTTTATTAGATGTTTATTTAGAAAATAGGGGGCAAGGTTTTGGAGATGAGGTAAAAAGAAGAATAATGCTTGGAACCTATGCTTTATCTGCTGGTTATTATGATGCCTATTATTTAAAAGCTCAGAAAGTTAGAACCTTAATTAAAGAGGATTTTGAAAATGTTTTCAAGAAAGTAGATGTTCTTTTGACCCCGGTTTCTCCTACTACTGCTTTTAAGATCGGAGAGAAAATTGATAACCCTTTATCAATGTATCTTTCTGATATTTTTACCATTTCAGTTAATTTAGCCGGCTTACCTGCTTTGTCTTTGCCTTGTGGTAAAGTTGGTAAACTGCCAGTGGGTCTACAAATTATTGGTCAGCCATTTGAAGAAAAAAGAATCTTAGAGATAGGGAAAATTATAGAAGAAGTTAAAAATTAAAAGTTCAAAGTTCGTAGTCAAAGTTTTAAGTTAAAAGTTTTAATTCATAATTTTTCACTTTTCACTTTTAACTTTTAACTTGACCGAGCGAAGCGAGGGAACGTGGATTTTTCAAATCTAATTTCATATTTAAGTTCAAACGAAATAAGCAAGACATTGTTCCATTTTCGGAATGCTTTTTTTCTTCTTTCTCTTTTCTTTTTCATAATTGTTCTTTCGCTTTTCTTAAAAACCAATTGGAAAAAATACGCTTTTATAGAAGATGCTGTTCATTTCTTCTTTTTTAGGCCTTATGGAATTAAGAAATTTACTAAGTCCTGGCAAAAAATTGCTAAAAAGTTGAAAAGCGGCGATGAGTCAGAATATAAATTAGCCATTATTGAAGCAGATGAGATACTAAATGATATTTTAGAAAAAGTAGGGTATTCAGGAGAGACATTAGAAGAAAAAATAGATAAAGTGAGTTTAGTTGTTATTTCTAATAAAGAAGAAATTTTAGAAGCCCATAAGGTTAGGAGTAGCATTGTTTATAATCCCAATTATAAAGTAGAATTAGAAGAAGCAAAAAAATTATTAGAAATTTATAGAAAAGCACTTACGGATTTAGGAATGCTGTAGGCACATAGTACATAGCACATAACATGGGGGTTGAATTTAGTTTAAAATTGAGATATGATGGAGTATCAATAATATAGCAAGTCAGAGGCTTGATATATCACGCTAAAGCGTGTTATAGCGGGGTGGAGAAGTAGTATCTTGCCAGCCTCATAAGCTGGAGACCCAGGCGCAATTCCTGGCCCCGCAACTAGTTTGGCGGTGTAGCTCAGTGGTTAGAGCAGTAGAATCATAATCTACGTGTCGTGGGTTCGAATCCCTCCACCGCTACATAATTTAATTTTATGGTCGCGTGGTGTAGCGGTTAACATGTCGCCCTGTCACGGCGAAGATCGTGGGTTCAAATCCCATCGCGACCGCCCAAAGAGTATTTTTTCAACACTTTCAATAAAAAAACATTACTGGATTTATAGTCCAGTATTTTTTGTTTTCCACAGTTGATTTTAAGTTTAAAATAAGTTATTATAAATATAATAATGGATATAAAAACAATCAAAAAAGAGGTAAAAAAACAGATAAATTCAGCTGAAACTTTAAAAGATTTAGATGATATTTTTAAGAAATATCTGGGTAAAAAAGGCAAAATTACCCAGATTTTGCGTTCTTTAAAGGACTTGTCAGAAAAACAAAAAAAAGAAACAGGTAAATTGGCTAATGAAATTAAGAAAGAATTAGAATCAGCTGTAAAAGAAAAAAAATATGTATTTCAATCTGCTGACTGGCTGGCAAGTAAATTTCAGGATATTTTTGATATTTCTGTTCCAAGCAAAAAACCATTAGTTGGTCATCTTCACCCGATTACTCTTGTTAGAAGAAAAGTTGAAGAAATTTTTCAGCAAATGGGTTTTTCCGTGGTTGAAGGTCCAGAAGTAGAAACTGAATGGTATAATTTTGATGCCTTAAATATTCCCAAAGACCATCCGGCTCGGGATGCCTGGGATACATTGTGGTTAAAACCTGAAAGTCAAAAGTTGTTATTAAGAACTCATACCTCACCAGTACAAATCAGATATATGGAAAAGAATCAGCCGCCATTAAGGATTATTGTGCCTGGCAGGGCTTTCCGACATGAAGCCACTGATGCTTCTCATGATGTTCAGTTTTATCAATTAGAGGGATTGATGGTTGGCAAAGATATTTCAGTGGCTAATTTTAAAGCAATAGCAAAAGAATTTTTTCAAAGATTTTTTAATAAAGAGATTAAAGTACGATTGAGGCCCGGTTATTTTCCATTTACAGAGCCAAGTTTTGAGATAGATGTCCAATGTGTTATTTGTGGAGGTAAAGGTTGTTCGACTTGCAAGCAAACCGGCTGGCTCGAGCTTTGGCCTGGTGGAATGGTTCATCCTAATGTATTAAAAGCAGTTGGCTACAACCCAAAATTCTGGCAGGGTTTTGCCTTCGGAATGGGTTTAGACCGTTTAGTGATGATGAAATACAAAATTAACGATATAAGGCTTTTTTATGGCGGCGATCTTAGATTTTTACAACAATTTTGAAATAAAATTATTCTACCTGTCCCGTATAATCGCGAAGCGATTTATTCGGGGTTCCAGCGATTTGCGATTTTTAGAACAGTTTTAATTATGATATTTTCCTAAAATGCGAAGCATTTCAAGGTTCTTGAGCAAAGCGAAAGGTTCTTATAATTGGCTAATAGTAAAATATGATATTTTCCTATAACTTACTACAATCTCTTTTTGATAAAAAATTACCAAAACCGGAGAAGCTGGCAGAGGTTTTGACAATGCATAGCTTTGAGGTTGAAAGCTTAGCAAGGAAAGGAGGAGACTGGCTCTTAGATATTGATGTTACTCCTAATAGGGCAAGTGATTGTTTTTCCCATATTGGAATTGCTCGTGAGATTGCAGCAATATTAAAATACAAATTTAAAACTCCCGCCTTCGTTAAAACTACGGCGGGCAAGAAAGATTTTATAAAAATAGAAGTTAAAGATAAAAATGCCTGTCCTAGATATACTGCCAAGGTGATTACTGATGTTAAGGTAGGGGATTCACCTAAATGGATTAAAGAGAGATTAGAAGTTTGCGGCTTGCAGCCGATTAACAATGTAGTTGATATTGCTAATTATATGATGCTGGAAACTGGACAGCCCCTACACGCTTTTGATTTTGATAAATTAGAAGGAAAAAAAATAATAGTGCGATTTGCCAAACAAGGAGAGAAAATAATTACTCTTGACAACCAAAAATTTGATTTAAATAAGAATATTTTAATTATCGCGGATTCTAAACAACCATTGGCTATTGCTGGGATTAAAGGCGGGAAAAAAGCAGAGATTGATAAAAATACCAAAACAATAGTTTTGGAATCAGCTAATTTTGATTATAAAAGCATTCGTCTGGCATCAAGATTATTAAATCTAAAAACAGATGCTTCTTGGCGATTTGAGCATGGGCTTGACCCGAACTTAACTGAACAGGCGATAAATAGAGCAGCATCTTTAATTCTGGAAATAGCTAAGGGAAAAGTAGCAAAGGGGTTAAGTGATTTCTATCCTAAAAAAGTTTTTCCCAAAAAAATTAAATTAGATTTGAATTATGTAGAAAAATTATTAGGAGTAAAAATTCCTCAAAAAGAAATAATTAAAATCTTTCAAAAATTAGATTTTACACCTATAAACCAGTGCGTAGGTGCAAAAGAAATTTTACTTGTAGAAGTTCCTACTTTCAGATTAGACATTTCTATTCCAGAAGATTTAATTGAAGAAATTGGCAGAATTTACGGCTATGAAAAGATTAAGCCAATAATGCCATTGAGCAGTTTAATTCCTCCAAAGAAAAATGAAAATATTTTTTGGCAGGATTTTATTAAAAATATTTTAAAAGAGCTTTGTTTTACAGAGGTCTATAACTATTCTTTTGTTAGCGAAAAAGACAGAGAGATTTTTACATTAAAAGATAATTTGGTTGAAATAGAAAATCCGATGAGTGTTGAGCAGAAATATTTAAGGCCAACATTGCTCATTAATTTGTTAAAGAATATTAAGAGCAATATCAAAAATTATGAAGAGATGAAGCTTTTTGAAATCGGAAAAAAGCATACAAAAAATTCAGGACGAAGAATAGATGAAAGAGCAATGTTTTCTGGAATAATTATCAAAAAAGACAAAAAAGAATTATTTTATGAATTAAAGGGAGTGATTGACTTGTTATTAAATAAATTAGGTATTAGTGATATCTGGTATGATGAACACAAAGTATCTTTTGAAGATATTAAACTTTGGCATTTGAAAAAATGCGCCGAAATTAAAATTAAAGGAGAAAAAATTGGATTTTTAGGAGAAATTTCTCCCAATATTTTGGATGCCTTAAAGATAAAGAAAAATGTTTGCGCTTTTGAAATTGATTTTGAAAAATTAAAGGAACTTTGTTCAGAAGAAAGTGAATATCAACCAATTCCTCTTTTTCCAACTGCTGTCCGGGATTTGGCAGTTTTAGTGCCAAGAAAAGTAAAAGTGGTAGATGTTTTAAATAAAATAAATATTTCTGGAGGAGCTTTAGTAAGAGACGTGGATTTATTTGATATGTATGAAGGGAAAGAATTACCAGAAGATAAGAAGAATTTAGCTTTTCATATAATATATCAGGCAAAGGACAGAACTTTGTCGGCAAGAGAAATAGACGAGGTTCATAATAGAATTATTAAAAACTTAGAAAAGAACCCAACTTGGGAAGTAAGAAAATGAAAAAAACAAAAATAAAAACAAAAGAAACAAAAGAGAGTTACGGAGCAAAGGATATATATGTACTTGAGGGTCTTGAGCCAGTGAGGCGAAGGCCTGGAATGTATATTGGTTCAACTGGTTCTGACGGATTGCACCATTTGGTCTGGGAATGTGTTGATAATTTTATTGATGAATCCATTGCTGGTTTCGCCACTCAAGGAGAAATAGTTCTTTCGCCTAATAATCGAGTAAAGGTCTTTGATAATGGTCGGGGAATTCCAATAGATATCCATCCCCAAACGAAAAAATCAGCTTTAGAAACAGTAATGACCACTCTCCATGCCGGAGCAAAATTTGGAGGAAAGGCATATCAGGTAGCTGGAGGCCTTCACGGTGTTGGCGTATCAGTGGTTTGTGCTCTTTCCCAATGGATGAGAGCAGAAGTTTGTAGGCAGGGGATAAAATATACCCAGGAGTATTCAAAAGGGAAAACCACTACTAAAGTTAAAAAAGATGGAAAATGCAGACAAACAGGAACTACAGTGATGTTTGAGCCAGATAAAGAAATTTTTAAAGAGGCTAAATTTGATCTAAAAAGAATAATAAATCATTTGCGTCAGCAGGCCTATCTGACTAAGGGAATAAAAATAAAGATTATGGATGAAAGAGAGAAAGAAAAACAGGTGTATAATTTCTATTTTGAGGGTGGATTAGTTGCTTATATCAAACACTTAGTGAGGGGAGTAGAGCCGAAAAATGATAATATCTTTTATGTTTCTGGAGAAAAAGATGAAATTTTAGTAGAGGCGGCTTTTCAATACACTCAAGAGTACGAATGTTATGAAGAGAGTTTTACTAATAATATTTATACCGGAGAAGGAGGCACTCATCTCACTGGCTTTAGAGCAGCTTTAACTAGAGGTTTGAATGATTATGCCAGAAAGAATAGTTTTATTAAGGAAGGCGATGATAATCTTAGCGGTGAAGATGTGAGGGAGGGACTTACCGGTGTGGTTTCAGTGAAAATAAAAGAGCCGCAGTTTGAAGGTCAAACCAAGGCAAAGTTAGGCAACCCGGAGGCAAAACTAGCAGTAGAAACAGTTGTTTTTGAAGGATTAGCTGATTTCTTAGAAAGAAACCCTCAAGATGCCAGAGCTATTATTGAAAGCTGTTTTTTATCTGCTAAAGCCAGAAAAGCAGCTAAGGCAGCCCGGCAAACAGTTTTAAGAAAAGGCGCTTTAGATGGCTTGGCTTTGCCCGGTAAATTAGCTGACTGTGCTTCCAGAAGACCAGAAGAATCAGAACTATATATTGTTGAAGGCGAGAGCGCCGGCGGAAGTGCAAAAGGAGGTCGGGACAGAAGATTTCAAGCCATTTTGCCGTTAAGGGGTAAGATTCTTAATACTGAAAGGGCGCGTTTAGACAAGATTTTGGCTTCAAAAGAAATTAAATCCCTGATTATTGCTTTAGGTACTGCTATTGCCGAGGATTTTAATATTGAAAAAGCAAGATATCAGAGGATAATAATAATGTGCGATGCTGATTCTGACGGCAACCATATTAGAACTCTGCTTTTGACACTTTTCTTTAGATATTTCAAACCCATTATTGAGGCCGGCTATCTTTATATTGCCCAGCCGCCTCTTTACAGAATTCAGGCAGGTTCAAGAATTGAGTATGCTTATACTGATTCAGATAAAGCTGAGATTTTAAGCTCTATAAAAGAGCCCGTCTCCGCTAAAGCTTCGGCGAACAAGAAGGTTCTGGCGGGCAAAGGAAAAGAGGTAGAGGAGAAATTGAAAGGGATTAGTATTCAACGTTATAAAGGTTTGGGAGAAATGAATCCAGAGCAATTATGGTCAACAACCATGAATCCAGAAAACAGAGTTTTGTTAAAAGTCACTATTGAAAACGCTAAAGAAGCAGATAGAATTTTTGATACTCTTATGGGCGAGGAGGTTCTTCCTCGTAAAAGGTTTATTCAGACACATGCCAAAAAAGTAAAGAATCTTGACATTTGATTGTTATTTTGTTATTTTGATAATGAAGCCCGCAGGGGCTGTTTTAAAAATATTATGAATATCAAACAATTTCCAAATAAAATTATTACTTTTCTCAAAGAAGCAAAGCTGGAGCTGAAAAAAGTTAATTGGCCTACTCGCCAAGAAACCTTAAGATACACTTTAATTGTTATTGGTATTTCTGTGGCAGTAGCCATATTTTTAGGCGGATTAGATGTTATCTTCAGCAGATTATTAGAAAAATTATTATAATTTTTCATTTTTCATTTTTAACTTTTAACTTGACTGAGCGAGCCGAAGCCGAAGGCGAGGCGAGCGAAGGAACGTGCCCAAACAACAAATTCCTCAAGAAAAAAACTGGTATGTTTTACACACCTATTCTGGTTATGAAGATGCTGTAGCTAAAAGCTTGAAACAGCGCATCGAGTCCTTGGGTATGGAAGATAAAATTTTTGATGTCATCGTACCTAAAGAAAAAAAGATTAAAATTAAAAATAGTAAAAGAAAAACAGTGGAAGAAAAAATTTATCCGGGATATGTTTTGGTCCAAATGATAGTTACAGACGATTCTTGGTATGTTGTCAGGAATACTCCTAATGTTACTGGTTTTGTTGGCGCTGGAACTACACCGGTCCCAGTTTCCAAAGGAGAAATTGAAATTTTAAAAAAGAGAATGGGCGTAGAAACACCTCAGTATAAAATTGATGTTAAAATTGGAGATGCGGTGAAAATTACAGATGGACTTTTTAAGGATTATGACGGAAAGGTTGCAGAGATTGACCAAGAAAAAGGAAAAGTTAAGGTTTTGGTGAATATGTTTGGCAGAGACACGCCTGTGGAATTAGATTCGTTGCAGATTAAGAAGATCTAACGCTCGAGAATTAGTTTTTAGGACACGCAAATTTCTCCAGCGGAAATTTGCTACTACTCACGAATTGTCCCCTCCTTTTGCGCAAGCGCGAAAAGGAGGGGGACCAAGCCAATTCGCTGCGGATTGTCCTAAAAACTAATTTCCTCGCTTATGCTCTAAATTTTTCGTAATTTGTAGAAAATATGAAAAAAGTAAAAGCAATTATAAGAACCTTTCGCTTTACGAAAGAACCTTGATTACTTCGTAATTAAGAACCTTTCGTTTTACGAAAGAACCTTGAAATTACTTGTAATTTTATGAAAAAAGTAAAAGCAATTATTAAACTTCAAATTGAGGCCGGAAAGGCAACACCAGCTCCGCCAATAGGTTCGGCTTTAGCTCAGCATGGACTAAATATTGCTGAGTTTTGTCAGAAGTTTAATGATGCCACAAAAAACCAAACTGGTTTCAAGATTCCAGTTGACATTACTGTTTATGAAGACAGAACATATGATTTTAAATTGAAACAGCCGCCAGTTGCCGAGCTTTTAAAAAAAGCAGCCGCCATTGAGAAAGGTTCTGGGACACCGAATAAAACAAAAGTAGCTAAGATTACTAAAGCCCAGGTTCAAGAAATTGCTCAGAAAAAAATGCCCGACCTTAATGCATTAGATATTGAGAGAGCAATGAAGATAGTAGAGGGAACAGCCAAGCAAATGGGAATAGAAATAGAATAGGTTAAATTTTGCTCGGATTCCAAATTTTCCTTGCGCTTTACCCTAAAGGGCTCCGACGCGTCTTCGGAAAATTCAGAATCCTCGCCAACCCAATTTTAAAAATTTGTTTTCTATGATTATGAGGCCTACTAAAGACCAATATTATCTCAATATTGCCAAGCAAGTAGCTCAAAGGTCAACTTGTTTTCGGGTTAGGTTTGGGGCAATTATTGTTAGAGATGACCAGATTATTGCTACTGGCTATGTTGGTGCACCAAGGAAAACTAAGGACTGTTTTGAAAGGGGAAATTGTTTAAGAGACCAATTAAAAATTCCCCATGGCCAAAAATACGAGCTTTGCCGAAGCGTTCATAGCGAACAAAACGCTATTATCAATGCTGCTCGAGCTGGAGTAAGTTTGCTTGGCGGGGATATGTTTATTTATGCGGAAAATAAAGAGAGAGAAGCAATAGATGCTTTTCCTTGTTTTATTTGTAAAAAGATGATTATTAATGCTGGCTTAAATAGAGCAGTTTGCTCAACAAGCGATGGTAAATACAAGGTTTTTAATATCCAGGATTGGGTTCGCGATTGGCAGGAAAGAGACATCTTAGATGACCAGCATCAATACGGAAAGGACCAGAATAGGGGTTGACCCCCCTTTTTGTTTTTGATACTGTAAAATTACAGCACATAAATAGTTAAATAATTGAAGAGGGAAAGAAAATGTATGAAGAAGAAAAAGTATGGGAAGAAATAAAATATTGTATAGAGATAGGAAGACGAAACGATATACAAAGATGTTTGGAGAACAAGCTACAGACAAGAAGGCGGAGAGCAATAGAAATGAAGAAGGCATTGGACAAAGAATATTTGGAAATAGAGCAAATAGAGGAAGTATTGGAGAAACTACAAGAAGGGGTTGTTGTAAAAAACACAGAACAAGAGGCAGAGCGAAGAATAGTAGGAGCAATACAGGTGTAATATAAATAAAAGGAGCAATAGAAATGGGAGAGAAAGAAAAAATAGACGTTGTGATAGTTTGGAAGAAAGAAAAACCGGAGAAGAAAGGAGAATCAGAGAATACAGGAATTTCAAAGACAATCAAGGATATTTCAGAAGAGAAACTTAAGAGTCTTCTAAAAAGCAAGAAGTGCAATGGCTTTCAGGTGGTTTGGAAATGGGAAAAAGCAGGTGAGAAAAATGTCTGAAGAAAGAAAGCCATTTGAGTCAGATATAGAAAGAATTGAAAACAGGAACAAAAAGTGGATGGAAATACAAAAAGAGCCACATGGTAGAACATTAATGAGATTAAAACTGATATTCGGATTCTCAGAGAGAGAAGAAAAAGAATAAAAAGGAGGTGATAGAAAATGGAATTAAAAGAATTAGAAAAAAGAGTACGCCTTTTTTTAAAAGGAGAGTATGCAACGGACAAGATATACGATCAACTATACAGAATAGCGGTTCTCGATTCTCAGACTGGCGATTTGGCAAAATTTGTCTATCATGACCCGAAATACAATCCAGAAGCTCGAATCGTTGGCACTTTCGAAGACGAAGTTTCAATTTCTGGTGAGGCAGTGTGTCATCTAATAGCTCTGATGATGAGCAGGGGAATAGATTTATCCGATGCTCTGGAAGCAGGAATTAAAAAATTGGAAGAAAAAGATGGGTACAAGAAAAAGGGTGAAGTTATAGAGATAGATAACATAACGACGCTAAAAGGATACCGAACGGCCTCTGGTATAGTTGAAGGAATAGCAATAGTAATACTGTTCGCCTCAGAAAAAAAGTTAGAGAAGTTGCTAACGAATTTGAAATTGAAAGATGAAAAGAAAATACTTGTGACAGAAAGTTTAAGCGCCCATTCAGTTTCAGTTGGTTTTTTGAGAGCAATAAATTTAGTAGGAATAGTAACCAATCAGGGAGGGAGTACTTCACACGGAGCAATAATAGCCAGAGAGATGGGAATTCCTTGTGTTTCAGGGACAGAAGTTTCAGAAACAGAAAAAGCGACAAAGATAATTCATAGTGGTGACAAAATTATAGTAAATGGAAACGCAGGAGAAGTAGTTTTAATAAAGAGAGAAGTAATTTTGAGAAAGAGGTGATAGAAATGGTAAAAATAGGTTTTATAGAAGATGAGCCGATTATACTCGCAGCAGTTGGAGTAAAAATCTCCCAAACGCCATTTGAACAGGGGAGTATTCAAGATATTTACGAGGAATGTCGGGGAAGCGAGTTAGAAAAGGAAGCAGGCAAGCTAAAAGAAGCTGGAAATTTTGAAGGAGCTAAAAAATTGAAACAAGAGGTTGAGAGACGCATAGAGAATTCTAAAAAATTAGTCAATGAGATAATGATAAAGCACAGACATCTAATCCTCGGTGATTTCCTGCCCTACACGGTAGCATTAGAGGATATTTCACGGCTGGCAGCGATTTATCTCTGGCGAAATGTGAATGTCTTGAACTTCGTATTCGGCGCTGGTATAGAAGCATCATTTAGAGTGATAAAGCCAAACAGATATAACAAAGCAGTTAGTGACTTAGGTAAAATAGCATTTGAGGCATACGAGAAGGCGGTTGATCTCGGAGTTCCAGAACAAGACGCAAGGTATATGTTGCCAGAAGGAATACTAACCAGAATGATATTTTCTAGTACGCCTCGTTATTTAGGGAAACTGGCAAATTCTTCGAAGAATGCACCATTATCAGAATTCAAAGAAATCGGTAAACAAATTGAGACACTGGTTAAGGAAAAATTTGGCTTAGAACTACTTCAAGAAACATTACCTTCGGAATGGAAATTCTGGGGACAGGAAAAAATAAAAGAAGGAATTTCTCTTGACTATCAAGGAAAGATTCATTCTTTTTCCTTGAATATGGGAGTAAAAGGAAGCTTAGCGATGTATGCTCAACTAGTGCGACAGAGATTGTTACTATGTGATGTAGAACCATTAGAAGGAATAAGCAAAAAAGGAAGATTCGTTGTTCCTTTTACCTTTCCAAGAGCAACAAGAAAAGATTACCAAGAAATAGCCAGTCAGGCAAAGCAAAAGCAGATAGAGTCAATAGAAAGACATGAACAGGATTTCGTTTATTACCTTTTACTTGGACAAGAGGCTGAAGCAATAATATATGGGAAAGGTGCTACAGTGATTGAAACTTCACAGGCAAGAAGCGAGGGTGTGGCTCAATGGGAAATAAGGAACCAAGTAGGAATTCCAATAACCAGAGAATTGGCAAAATATAAAGAGCTGGAAACAGAAATTGGTCCCAGATGCTGGAGAGAAAAACAGTGCATAGAACCCGGAACTTTTAAAACAAAGAAGAGTATCTGTAAAGCATTTTTTCAAGCAGAGGGAAATTGGAAAGGAACTTTGAAAGAACTACTTGATACCTTAACTGAACATTACGAGACTTTCAGGGTGTAAGAGAGCAAAATATACAAAAATAAAAAAATTCATGGCTTCTGTAATTTTTTCAAAAAAAGAGGCCATTTTTTTATCTTTAAAATAGAGACCTTGACTCCTTGCGTTTTTTTTCTAATTATGTATAATAAAATAACAGTTGTTTTAAATAAAAATAAAAAATAGGGGGTGAGATTAAAAAAAATGGCAACAGAAATCAAGAATCGGTTTTTATCAGCGATATTACAAATAAAAGAAATTAGAGGGGAGCAAGCAGAGGAAAAAGTTAAGGAGGCACTTAAAGAACTTCAAAAGGAGGGGAAAATCGAAAATTTCGGCCAGACCATGAAATTTAGCATAGAGGATCTAACCGGTATAGATTTTATCATTTTTTGGAAAGCTAAGAAAAAAATATTACTTCAAGTCAAAGGATATCCCTTTGAAAACAAAAGAAAATATCGAAAAAGGAATATTCAAGTGATTATGGCCTTGCCGGAAGAAAATGTATCAGAGGTAAAAAGAAAAATTTTTGCTATCATAGAAAGAAAAACAAAAAGAAAATAATGGGCTTTATTTAAAGCCCTTGTTTTTTTTATTCAACAATAGTGGATGGATTTTCTAAAATGTGGTAATATAAAAAAATGATATTAGGGGTGAAAGAATTACTAAAATTAGTAAAGGAGAGAAAGATAGTAGAAAATCTTTCAGAAAGAGAACTCAAGAATCCAGAAGGAGCAGGTTTTGATTTTCGGCTCGGAGAGATTTATGAAATTTCTGGAAAAGGATTTTTAGGCATAGACGAAAGAGAGACGCCAAAAACAAAGCTATTAGCAAAATATGAGCCAAAAAAGAAACAAAATTTTATTTTTGAACCGGGTAAATACTACTTAATGAAAACAATAGAAGAAGTGAATTTACCGGAAAATATTTTATGTCTTCTGCGACAAAGATCAACTTTGCATAGGTCGGGAATAATGATTTTTACTGGCAATGTTTCACCAGGATATCAAGGTGTCTTAACCTTTGGGATTGTGAATTTAGGTCCTTGTGATATAAAAATTGAACTTGGCGCAAGAGTAGTTCATGCTATGTTCCATGAAGTAAAAGGAGAAACCAATTTGTACCGAGGCCAGTGGCAGGGCGGCCGGGTCTCAACTGGTAAAAAAGAAAAACAAATTTAATTATGAAAAATATTGCTAAATTTACCCGCCATAATTTTTCTTTTGAAAATTTAGGCGGGTTAATTGACCATACTAATATTAAGAAAGAAGCTACTGCTAAAGATATTAAAAAAACCTGTGAAGAGGCAAAGAAATATAATTTTCGGAGTGTTTGCATAAATCCAGAATGGGTGAGATTAGTTAAAAAAGAGTTAAGCGGAACAGACATAAAAAAGGTAGTTTTAATTGATCCACCAATGGGCTTGAGTTCTTCTCAAAAACGATTGAAAATGTGTCAGAAAGCAAAAAGAGATGGCGCAGATGAATTAGATGTAGTAATGAATATTATTGGCTTAAAATATGAGAGGTATGATAATGTCTTAAACGACCTAAAAGGAATTTGTAAAATTTTGCCAACAAAAGTGATTATTGGAAGTGGCTATTTAACTGATGATGAAATAAAAATTGCTTCTCAATTAGTTAAAAGAGCTGGAGCAATTTGTGTCAAAACGGCAACTTTTAAAGATCCGTTAGAAAATAGAGAATTAGAAGAAAAAGCGAGACATCTTAAAATTATGCGAAAGGCAGCTCCTGGACTCTTAATAAAAGCAGCTGGCAAAATAAAATGTCTCAATGATTTGAAAATAATGGTCAAAGCCGGCGCTGATATAATTGGAACCAGCTCAGGAGTTTCAATAATAAAAGAAGCCAAAAAATGATTTTATGAGTTATTTTCCAACCGTCGGCCTCGAGATCCATGCCGAATTAAAAACAAAATCAAAAATGTTTTGCTCTTGTGTCAATAACCCGGATGAAAAACAACCAAATGTTAATGTTTGCCCTGTTTGTTTATCGCATCCAGGGACCTTGCCGGTGATAAATAGAGATGCAGTGAGAAAAGTAATTAAAACTGGCTTGGCTTTAAATTGTCAAATTCCTCAATATTCTAAATTTGATAGAAAAAACTACTTCTATCCCGATCTACCTAAAGGGTATCAAATCTCTCAACTTTATATGCCGTTTTGTGAAAATGGATTTTTAGAAATTAATTGCAGTCCCGAAGGAGAACAAGTTCCCTACGGGACAGGCAGGAAAATCAGAATAAGAGAAATTCATTTAGAAGAAGATACAGGAAAATTAATTCACCCAGAAGGAGCCGATTATAGTTTAGTGGATTTTAATCGGGCAGGTGTTCCTCTAATGGAATTGGTTACTGAGCCGAATATTCATTCAGCAAAAGAAGCGAGGAAATTTGCTGAAGAATTCCAATTAATTTTAAGATATCTTGATGTTTCTTATGCCAATATGGAAAAGGGACAATTACGCATTGAAGTGAATATTTCACTTCAATGCAAATCCAAAATCCAAATGCCAAAATCCAAATCAAATCCAAAATCCAAAATCCAAAATCCAAAACTGGGAACTAAAGTAGAAATTAAAAACTTGAATTCTTTTCGAGCAGTGGAAAAGGGGATTGACTATGAAATTGAAAGGCAATCGGAAATTTTAGAAAAAGGAGAAAAAATTGTTCAGGAAACGCGGGGTTGGCATGATACAAAACAAATTACCATAAGCCAGAGAGAAAAAGAGGAAGCTCATGATTATAGATATTTTCCAGAACCAGACCTGCCGATGCTTCACATTGGAAGTTGAAACTATGAATATCAATATTAATAAAATTAAATCAGAGATTTCTGAACTACCTCAAGCCAAAAGAAAGAGGTTTAAGGCAGAGTATAATTTATCAGATAAAGAGATAGAAGTTTTTGTTCAAAATAAAAATCTTGGAGAATATTTTGAAAAAGTAATGTCAGAATTAAGAAACTGGGTAAAAGAAGCAGAGATAAAGAGAGAAGTTGAAAGAGATGAATTTTTAAAATTAGCAAAATTTTGCACTAGTTATCTAATTACTGATCTTCAGGGATTATTAAAAGGTGGTGATGTTGCCCCCCACCACTTTTTTGAAAAAAGTGGTGGGGGGTTGATCACCCCAGAAAACTTTGCTGAATTTATCACTTTAGTTTATAAAAAAGAAATTTCCTCAAAAATCGCTAAAATAGTTTTAAGCGAAATGTTTAAAACCAGTGCTGACCCGTCGCACATTATTAAAGAAAAGGCATTGAGCCAGGTAACCGATGAATTAGAAATTGAGAAAGTTATAAAGAACATAATTTCAAAAAATCCCAAACCAGTTGAAGATTATAAAAAAGGAAAACAAAACGCTTTACAATTTTTAGTAGGCCAGGTAATGGCAGCTACCAGAGGCAAAGCCAAACCAGATATAGTTAACAACATTCTAAAAAGAGTTCTTTCAAAATAAAAAAATAGGAGGTGAAAAAAGTGGGAGATTTTACAATAAGATTAGAAAGGGGAATAATAGCAAGTCATTCAGTAGAAATAAACGGAATATTCAAGAAAGAGTGGAAAAAAGAAGAAATAGAAGACTTCATTAGAGCGAAAATAAGCGAGATAAACGAGGCGTTTCAAGCCGAGATAGAGCTTTTAAGTATTGAAATGGGAAAAAAGACAAGAATAAGGATTCAAGTTTTGATTGCTTCTGTGGGTTCTGCAAAAACAATGGAACGTTGGTCGCGTGAGTGGTTAGGGAACCATATAGAAAAAAATGAAGCTTGTATTACCCGTTTAAAAGTGAGGGCTATTTCTCCTCTTTCAGGAATGATGAATGAGGATTAAATTAGCCTCTTTTTTTTACCAATTTACCTTTCAATCCCCAGGGGATAGCGTTAGTTACTTTAACCTTCACGAATTTCCCAATTAACTTTTTATTAACTGGTTTAAATTTTATTGTTTTATATTCCCTTGTTTTTCCAATCAGCCAATCCTTTCTTTCATATTCTGGCAAAACTTCTACCATTTTTCCAATATATTTTTTATTATTTTCTAAAGCAGTTTTTTTAAGAACTTCAGTCAAAACCTTATCTCTTCTTTCCTTTTCTTGATGAGATACACTATCTTTCATTTTTGCTGCCGCAGTACCTGGTCTTGGAGAATACTGGGCAATATAAGCCATATCCGGTTTGATTGCTTTGAGAAGTTTTATAGTGTTTTCAAATTGCTTTTTTGTTTCCCCTAGAAAACCCACAATTATATCAGTAGATAAAGTAACATTAGGGATTTTTTTTCTGATTTTTTTAACTAAATTTTTATAATCTTTAACAATATAAGGCCGATTCATTTCTTTTAAAATTTCATTATCTCCTGACTGGATAGGCAAACTGATATATTTTGTTACTTTCTCGCACTCAGCAATTGTTCTAATCAATTCGTCAGAAAAATCTTTGGGATGCGAAGAAGTAAATCTAATCCAAAAATCCCCGGGAATCTTATTTATCATTTTAAGTAATTTCGCGAAATTTGTAATATTAAAATTGCCATAGGTGCCACCTATGGCAATTTTTGTGTTTTGTGATTTATAACTATTCACATTTTCTCCGAGTAACCATATTTCCTTGTATCCCTTTTTAGCTAAATCTTTTATTTCTTTTAAAATATCTTTTGCAGGTCTTGAGATTTCTTGCCCCCGAGTATAGGGAACTACACAATATGTACAAAAATTATTACAGCCAATAATAATTGGGACATAAGCCGAAAATTTAGTTCTATATTTCGGCTGGGTTTTTAGGTAAGCACAATCTAATCTATTGAGGTTCAACCTCAATAGAGAGGTTGAACCTCTTAATATTGGATAGTAAAAGTATTTATCTTTTTTCAAAAATTTCTTCCAATGAGGTAAACTTTTAATAGATAGAATATAGTCAAATTTTTCTTTGAATTTTCTTAGATCTGACTTTAAAACACAACCAGTCAGTAAAGTTTTTAATTTAGGATTTCTCCTTTTTAATTTCAAAAAATTTTTTACTTGGCCGTAAACTCTATCAACAGCTGATTGTCGAACAGAACACATATTAACCACAATCAAATTCGCCTCATCCATTTTTGAAGCTGGCTTATAGCTTATATCCTCCAAAACCGAAGCGATTCGTTCCAAGTCAGAGAAATTCATCTGACAGCCATAAGTAATGATATAATATTTTTTCATCATAGTTTTAGATTAAAATAAAACCTCGGCTTTTTCAATCCAAGGTTTTATTCAATTTAGTTGTATTATTATAAAATCTTGTTTTTATTTACACACTCCCTTATAATCAATTTCTACTTCCGCTAAATTGGCAAAACAGGTATTACTATAAGTTTTTCCATCCTTTCCACAAACTGGGTTCCATAAAGTAATACAAGCCTGGGGTTTTGTTAGTTTTTGAGGGATTTGAATCTCTGACGGAATTACACATTTAAAAGAAACAATACAACCGTTTTCGTCTCTTTCTAAAAGAATTCTTCCGTTGCCGCAAAAGCCGAGAGGTGGTTTTTCAATGTCAATTTCGGGACAATTTCTGTCTATTTCTTCAATTTTTTCTAAGATATTTTCTCTTACTTCCATTATTTTTTGCCTCAGGACAGGTTTTTCTTGTAATTCTGATTTTAGATTTTCCAAAATTTCAAGATGTATTTCTTTTTCTCCGGAAATTTTGTCAATATATTCCTTGAATCTTTCTTGATTCTCTGGAGACATTTTTTCTAAATCGCCTTGCAATCTTTTGAGCGAATTTTCTTGAGCTTTTCTAATTGCTTCTTTTGCCTGTTCAGGCACCTTTTCTTCCAGCTTTAGTAAAACTTCTAAATTCTTAAAGTTCTTATATTTACTTCCTTTTATTTCTGCCATATTTTTCTCTAATCGTTCAGAAATGTTATCTTCTCTATCTTCTAATTTTGTCATAACCTCACCAAATCTTTCAAGGTGTCTCTCTCGGGCTTGTTCTATTTTTTCAAATACTTCAGTCGGAACCTGAGTTTGTAATTTTTCAAGAATTCTATAATGAAGAGTTTGATGTTTAATAAACTTATCTAAAAAAGCACCAACTTTTGGATTTGCTTCTGCCTTTTCTTTTATTTTTTCAGATGCCTCCTTAATTTTATCCATTTCATTTTGATAATTTTCTAAGCTATTTTCTATAATATCTGGATCTTTTACTTCTTCAATCATCTTTTTTACTTCAATTAATCTTTCGTTAGCAAATTTTGATTTCAATTCGGCTTTTTTGATTGGATTAAAAGCAAAGAAAGACCGAATTCCTCTGCCCCAATCTTTTAAGAAATAAAAAGGACTATCCGGTAATAAAGTTGGTTCTTCAATATCCAGATCTTCTGCCTGAATATTCTCATCAAGATTTACTGCTTCAGTTGCATTTTCTTGTGCTAAACTTACTGAAGCAAACCCTAATCCCAGACAAAGAGCGATTAAGATTAGGCATATAAAAGATTTGGTTGAGTAAAACATCTTTTTTAAATCCCAAGCACCAAGCACCAAATTCCAAATGAGCACCAATTTTCAAAATTCAAATGATTAAAATTTATTTAGAGTTTTAGAAATTGGGATTTGGGATTTGTTTGGGATTTGGGATTTGTAATTTGGAATTTACACTGTGAAGTAGTGTTCAATGTATTTCTTCCTTCTTTTCTTTTAAAAAGTATCGCCATTGCTCTAAGAATTTTACAAAAGAAAGGAAAGGCATATCAATTAGAGCAGCGATCATTAAAGCAATATTTAATTTAGCCCATTTTCTTGAAAACCATCTTCCCACACTTACTACTGGCAGAGTAAAGAAATCAAAAAGAGTGCGTAAAAATGTTTCTTTTTCTTTTTCTATTGTAAGTTCTTTGCCTCTTTCTCTGATTTTTACTCCGAAAAAACTAATCATTGACAGGAATAAAAGAAATATAATCATAGAAAGAGTTCCGAAATCTAATCTTTGGAGTAATAAGATAATTATACCAAATGAAAAAATAAAAGCCAAGGAATAAATACCAAGAATTATAGTATTTAAAATTTTTCCTCTCTTTTTTGGTATTTTTATTTCATAAATATCTTTTTTTTCTCTTACAAAGACAAGCTTCATCACTTCCATTATTACTCGCTGGAGATTTTCTTTTTTTGGAGGTCTAACGGTTGCTACCAAAAGAAACATCAGAAAAGGAGGGAAAAGAATATTCACTCCTAAGCTGAGATAATTAAAATCACCAGTAATAAATTTATCAAAAGGTATTTCAATTGATAACGCCAAGACCATTTTAGTTATAAAAATAGAAAGAGTGGTATAAATAGCTGCTCGTCTCATTACTCCTTTTAATTTAATTACTCTTTTGTTATAGGACTTTTTAATCAATTCTTCTAAAATTTCCGGTTTTTCAAAGTTTTCTTTTACTTTCATTGGATTTTCTCCTATAACATCTCCTAAAATTAAATAAGGAGTATCGTATTTTTCGCAAAGATGATAGAATTTTTCCGCTAAAGGATGATAGAGAGCTTTTTCAACTTTTCTTTTGGTGGAATAGATATTTTGAGCAATTTCTAAAAGTAGAGGAGAAGAAGGAGAAAGCTCATTCCATCCTATGTATTGTTTTTCTAAAAGATTATAACCAATTATAGAGTCGTCTACCTTGAAAAGAGCTTTCTGGACAGCAATATAAATTTGAATATTTTTTTCATTCTCTGTCATTTTCTCTATTGTTATTCCTGCCATACTAATAGTTCCTTCCCGAATTTTTATTTGTTCCTTTATCAATCCAAACATATATTCAATCGATGCTTCTTCTTTTACAGGAGGGGAAAGAGTTTTTTCTAATTCATAACTGGCAATTTCTATGAGCCAATCCTGAAGTTCTTTTTTTTCTTTTTCTGGCCTATTGGGTCTGTTTTCTAAAATATAAAAGTATTTGTCAATGAGTTTCTGAACAACTGTTATTTTTGATTCAGGAATAGTATCGTTGGGAAAATGTCCACCCCTAATCAATTCATAAGTTAGCGATTCAGCCATTCCTTGTCTTTTTTCTTGGCCAAAAATAATTCTTCTTTTTAAAGACCGCTCAATAGCTCTTTTTCTTAAAAGATGCTCTTCTCTCCAATCAATCACACCTTTTATTTTTTCATAAAAAGCAGCCACCCTGGAAGCAACTTCATCTACATGAATAGTAGAGACACCCTCCTTTGGTTGAAGGGATTGATGCCAGTTTTGGTATTTTTGAACTAGCTTTTCTGTTTCTTGTGATAACATAGTTTTTTATTTCGGCGGTTCTCATCCCCGTTGTAAACAACGGGGTATTTCCGCCGCCGAAAGAACTTGCCCGAAGGGATACCCTGTCCTTTAGGGCAGGGTAGTTCATTTTTTTTGAATTTTTTCCAAAAATTTATTTAATTTCATCATTCCAATATCACCCTTGCCTCTTTCACGGATGCGGACTGCATTTGATTTTTCTTCTTTATCACCAATTACTAAAAGATAAGGAATTTTTTGAATTTCTCCTTCCCTGATTTTTTTAGAAACTGTCTCATTCTCATCTTTTAACGCGCACCGAGAACGGTTCTCAATGAGTTTTTCTGTGATTTGTTTGGCGTATTTTTCGTGCCGTTTTCCGACCGGAATAACCCAAACCTGGACAGGGGAGAGCCACAAAGGCAAAGCACCAGCATAATGTTCTAACAATATACCGATAAATCTTTCCAGAGAGCCCATTAAGGCACGGTGAATAATAACTGGTCTTTTCTTTTTTCCTTTATTGTCAACATATTCAAGATTGAAACGTTCTGGCATAAAGAAATCTAATTGGATAGTGCCCATTTGCCAGGTTCTTCCTATAGAATCATCAATATGAATGTCAATTTTAGGTCCATAAAATGCCCCGTCTTTTTCCTTTAGTCCGTATTTTATATTGTTTTTTTTCAGAGCATATTTAAGGGCTTTTTCTGCTTTTTCCCAAGTTTTTTTATCTCCAATGGCATCGTCAGGTCTTGTAGACAGATAAACTTTTCTTTTCATTGAGAACGGCTTATAAATCTCATCCACAATTTTTAAAAGCGTAGTTACTTCAGATTCTATGTTTTCTTTTGCGACAAAAATATGTGCGTCATCTTGAGTTATTTCTTGTACCCTAAACAGGCCATGCAATTCTCCGGATTTTTCATTTCTGAAAACAATCCCTAACTCTCCGATTCTCATAGGCAAATCTTTATAGCTGCGCGGACTTTCTTTGTATAATAATATTGTCCCCGGACAATCCATTGGCCTTAAGGCCAATTTTTTCTTTTCCCTAATGGTAAAAAACATATTATCTTTATAATGTTCATAATGGCCTGATTGCTTCCAAAGTTTAACATCTAAAATATTTGGTAATTTTACTTCTTGATAGTTATATTTTGATTGAATTTTTCGCCAGTGTTCAACAAGCATATTGAAAATTAATAGTCCTTTGTGATGCCAAAATGGCATACCGGGCGCTTCTTCATGAAAAGAAAATAAATCAAGTTTCGGACCCATTTTTCTATGGTCTCTTTTCTCGGCTTCTTTTTGCTGATGAAGATAGTCCTGAAGTTCTCTTTTTGTCTGAAAGGCAATGCCGTAAATCCGGGTAAGCATCGGATTTTTTTCATCTCCTTTCCAATAAGCGCCAGCAATTTTAGTTAGTTTGAACGCATCAATAATTTCTTTTGCCTTCCCTGAATGAAATTGAAGAGTTGATTTAATATGCGGTCCCTTACACAAATCTATGAAATCACCCACTTTGTAAATTGATACTGGCAGAGAACTGTTCTCTGTCAATTCTTTAATTAATTCTAATTTGTAGGACTGATTTTTAAATAATCTATCAAAGTCGGACTTCGATAACTTGGATTTCTTAAAAGAAATGTTTCTTTTGATAATCTCTCGCATTTTCTTTTCTATTTTTGGCAGGTTTTCAGAAGATATAGAGGATGGCAAATCAAAATCATAATAAAAACCGTTTTCTATTGCTGGCCCAATACCAAATTTGGTTCCGGGATAAAGTTCTTGCATTGCGTAAGCAAGAATATGAGCAAGTGAATGTCTCACCGTGTCTATTTTAATTTGTTTTGCCATATTTCTAATTTTTAATTGAAAATTTTTTAATTGAAAATTTTTTAATTGAAAATTGAAAATTATTTTATCCTTCTTCAACTACTTCCTCAATTTCGTTGCAGATTATTTTAGGAACTCCGCCACGGTTGTCAACTCTTCCTTTAACCATTACGATTTTATTCTCTTGGAAAATAGTTGGATTTTGTTCAATCACTGATGGAAAAACCACTAATTCAATTTTATCTGTTTGGTCTTCTAATTTGACAAAAAGCATTGGCTTGCCGTTTTTGGCAATGATTTTTTTAATGCTGCAAATTACTCCTCCGATTCTTACTATTTTTCCAGTTATGTCTTGAGAAATTTTTACCAAAGGCAGAACCCTTTTTTCAAATGCCTTTTTAAAATCTTCCATAGGATGACTGGTAATATATAGCCCTAAAAGTTCTTTTTCCCAGTTCAATCTTTCTTTCTTTGAAGCTGAAGGAGCAGAAGAGAGAGTTATGCCATTATTTGAATTTTTTCCTTGATGATTAGCAGGCAAGGCCTCAAAAAGTCCTTTTTGTCCATTAGCTTTATTTTTTTGGGTCTCCCGACTCCACTCTAATAATCTTTCCAGATTTTGCAAGAGCTTGTTCCTTTCTTCAAATTTATCAAAAGCACCAGTTTTAATCAAGCTCTCCAATGATTTTTTATTAAGGTCTTTAGAACTAACTCGATTAACAAAGTCGTCAATTGAAGCAAAAGAACCGTTTTTCTTTCTTTCTTCTACAATTGCTTCTACTACATTATAACCAACATTTTTAATAGCTAAAAGCCCAAAGCGAATTTTCTTTTCATCTGGCACTACGCTGAAGTTTCTGAAACTTTCATTAATATCCGGCGCCAGAACTTCTATTTTCATTTTCTTACATTCTTCAATCAAAAAGGCAATTTTTTCAATATCATTTTTTTCAGAAGTTAAAGCAGCAGCCATAAATTCAACCGGATAATTAGTTTTAAGATAAGCAGTCCGATAAGCGATCATTGCATAAGAAGCTGCATGCGAGCGGTTGAAGCCATAGCTGGCAAAAGGTAAAATCCATTCCCAGATTTTTTGAGCAATTTCTTTTTTCACTCCTTGATTTATTGCTCCGTTAATGAACTTTTCTTTTTGTTCTAAAAGAAGTTTTTTAATTTTCTTACCAACTGCTTTTCTTAATATATCTGCTTCAGATAAAGAAAATCCAGCTAGTTTTTGGGCAATTTGCATCAACTGTTCCTGATAAACCATTATTCCATAGGTTCTTTCTAAAATTGGTTGTAATTTTGGATGAATATATTTTATTTTCTTGGGATTATGTTTTCCCTTGATGTAGCTTGGTATAAACTGCATTGGTCCGGGTCGGTACAAAGCAACCATAGCAATGATATCTTCAAATTCAGAAGGTTTTAATTGTTTCAAATATCTTTTCATTCCATCGCTTTCCAACTGAAACACACTTGTGCTTTCTCCTTTTTGTAAAAGTTCATAGGTTTTTTTATCATCTAAAGGAATATTTTCAATTTTGAGAGATTTATTTTGAACTTTATAGATACGGCTTAGGGTATCTTCAATAATAGTCAAGTTTTTCAATCCCAAAAGGTCCATTTTCAATAACCCTAAATCTTCAATTGAATGCATTTCATACTGGGTGACAATAGTTTCATCATTTTGGGTTGGATGTTGAAGAGGTACTAATTCAGTCAAGGGTTCTTTGGCAATTACTACGCCGCAAGCATGAGTAGAAGCGTGCCGGGCAACTCCTTCTAATTTTTTAGCCAAATCAATCAGCCGAGTTGCTTTTTCATCTGATTGATAAATCTGCTTGAACTCATCAATTCTCTCAAGAGTTTGATCTAAAGTAAAACCAAAAGGAATCATTTTAGCAATTTGGTCACAGTAGCTGTAAGGATACTGTAATGCTCTGCCAACGTCCCTTATTACTGCCCGAGAAGCCATTGTTCCAAAAGTAATAATTTGAGCTACTTTATCTCTTCCATATTTTTGGGAAATATAATTTATTACTTCATCTCTTCTCCAATCAGTAAAATCAAGGTCAATATCAGGAAGAACGCCTTCTAACCGGCCCGGGTTTAAAAATCTTTCAAATAATAGATTATATTTAATCGGGTTAATATCCGTGATATTCAAAAGATAAGAAACAATGGAGCCGGCCGCGGAACCTCTTCCCGGACCAACAACAATCCGGTTTTCTTTTGCCCAATTGACAAAATCCTGGACAATAAGAAAATAAGAAGCAAAGCCGGTTTGTTTAATTACAGATAGTTCATATTCCAATCGTTTTATTGCTTCATCACGGTTTTTTATCTGGTCTTTGCGCTTTTTCAATCCCTGCTCGCACAACTTTTTTAAATATTCATCGTGATTTTCATTTTCTGGCAAAGGAAAGTAAGGAAGTTTTGTCTCGCCTAATTTAAATTCAAAATTACAGAGTTCTTTTATTTTTTGAGTATTTTCAATGGCGCTGGGAACCTCTTTAAAATCATTAATCATTTTTTCTGGATTTCTTAGGGAATAATCATCCCATTTCATTGTTTTGCGATTAAGATTATCTGCTTTTGTTTCTGTATTAATTAACATTAAAACATCTTGAGCTTCATTATCTTCAGGATGAAGGTAATGGCAGTCATTTGTTGCAACCAATGGAATGTCTAACTTTTTAGAAAAGGAAATTAAAGCATCATTTACGGTTTTTTGTCCGGGCAGATTAGGATGGTGTTGAATCTCTAAATAAAAATTGTCTTTGCCAAAAATTTCTTGATATTTTAGAGCTGTTTTTTCTGCTTCTTCAATTTTTTTATTTAAGATAAGGCAAGGAATTTTTCCCTGCAGACAGCTCGTCAAGGCAATAAGCCCCTCACTATGTTTGCTTAAAAGCTCCTCATCAATTCTTGGCTTGTAGTAAAAACCATCCAGATGGGCTTTAGTAACTAATTGAACCAGATTTTTATAACCTTGTTCGTTCTTAACTAAAAGAACCAAATGATATTTTTTGTCATCAATGTTTGGCCGACGTTGGGTCATTTTTTCGTATGCCATATAAAGTTCGGCACCGATAATGGGCTTAATTCCTCTTGCTACAGCTTTTTTATAAAATTCTACTGCGCCATACAAAACACCGTGGTCAGTTAGGGCAACTGAATCCATTCCCAATTCTTTTACATAATCCAAAAGCTCGTCAATCTTTGACAAGCCGTCTAATAGGGAATAGTGGCTATGGACATGGAGATGAGTAAATTTCGGCATTAACTCATTATATCACCCCCAATTTTACAAGCAACTATTGACAAATTCCGTAAGAGTTCTATGATATTTAGTAGTTCATTGAAACAAATAATATGGAAAAGATATTACCTCCTTGATTGGCTATCAATTTTTTGGCAACCAGCCAAGGAGGTAATGTAAAAAATGAAAGATAGAAAAATAATAAGCGGGATAGTGATTACGGTGGTGTTGATGGCGATTGCTTCGATGGCCGGCTGTTTAGGAACGGAATTGGAAAAAGAATATAAAATTTGCCTTTTGAAAGGTGAAACGACAAGAATTAGTGAAGACAGCGATTATTATATACAATTACGAGAAGCACGAAGTTATACTGATGAACCAGATGAAGCAGTGATCGCAATTTACTACATACATATTTATGGAGACCCCTTTGCACAACCACTCCTTAAAAAAGATGCAGAGCCGGTCAAGATAGATAAATTGACCATATCATTGGAAGAAGTAGACAAAAGGGAAGAATATGCCAGTATAGTTGTAAGAGAGATTAAGGGAGAGGTAGATATTTCTCCTGTCGCGGATTTCTTTAAAAAAATAAAAGATTTAATAGGGTAAAAAATGAATTTTTCAATTTTTACCTTTTTTTTATTTTTGGTTTGTGATATTATAAATATATGATTTACATAGCTATTTTAATTGCTGGGTTTGGCGGTGGGGTAGTGAGAGGGCTAATTGGTTATATCAAACATCAGTATTCATATAAAAATGTTGGTTTTGACCTGCCATATTTTTTTACAATGATGTTTCTTTCCGGAATGATTGGGGTTTTAACAGCTATGACTATAAAAGAATTCGGGGTTAGTTTTTTAGGATTAGATACTTTTTCTCCGGCCTTAGGATTTATTGTCGGTTATGCTGGTGGTGACTTTATTGAAAATGTCTATAAAATAATCACCAAAAAGCAATCATTATACAAATCAGAAAGTACTAAAAAGTGATTTGCTATTGTCAAATCTTTTTTTATTTGTTAGCATCAAAAGAGTTATAAATTTTAACTTTAAATAGTTAAATTTTAATTTTGAATTGTAATTTTTCACTTTTCACTTTTAACTTTTAACTTGAGCGTAGCGAACATGGCAGTTCCAAAACAAAGACACACTAAATCAAGAAGAGACAGGCGCCGAATGCATATTTTTCTTAAAGCGCCGGTTTCGATTAAGTGTCCAAAATGCGGGAAGCCAGTTTTACCTCATACTGTGTGTCAATTTTGTGGATACTTTAAAGGTAGAGAAGTAATTGATGTAATGAAGAAACTGACAAAAAAAGAAAGAAAAAAGAAAGAAAAAGAAATAGCAGCCAAAGAAGGAGAAAAAAAGGAAAAACCATTAAGCATGGAAGAACTGTCAAAAAAGTAATTCACTAATCAATCGCGAATTTTATCTCTAATAATCACTAATAATATTCGAGATAATTTGTGATAGAATTAGAGATTGATTAGAGATTTATGGCAAGCAGACATTTATCACGTTCCATAGCAATGCAAAGTTTATATGAGTGGGATTTTTCTGGTAAAAACCCAGACGGATTAAAGAAAATAACAGAAAGAAATATAAAGGAATTTGGTCCTGGTTTAGAAAATGTTGATTTGGTTTGGGAGTTGGTTAATGGAGTGAAAGATAATTTATCTCGTCTTGATAAGATTATTGAGAAAGCGGCTCCGGAATGGCCGGTGAACCAGATAAATATCATAGATAGGAATGTTTTAAGGATTGGGCTTTATGAACTTCTTTATAGTGATAAGGAAGCCGTACCGCCAAAAGTAGCCATCAATGAAGCAATTGAATTAGCTAAAACCTTTAGCGGTGAATCATCAGGGAAATTTATAAATGGCGTATTGGGAACAGTGTTTAAAGAAATAGAGAAAAAATAAATCATTTTAACATTTTAACATATAAACATTTTAACACTTTGTTTGTATGTTAGCATGTTAGGATGTTAATATGTTTTCGTGAAAGATTTTTCGTCTTTAGAAAAAAAATTAGGTATAAAATTCAAAAACAAGGACTTACTGACTCAGGCATTTATTCATCGTTCTTATTTGAATGAAAATCCAGATTTTTATCTTTTTCACAACGAACGATTGGAATTTTTAGGTGATGCTGTTTTGGAATTAGTAGTTACTCGATATCTTTTTGAAAATTATCCTAAGAAACAAGAGGGGATGATGACTAACTGGCGAGCGGCTTTAGTGAATTCTAAAATGCTTTCAAAAATTGCTAAACGGCTTGGGTTTAATGATTTTCTTTTACTCTCCCAAGGCGAAGAAAAAGAGACCGGTAAAGCTCGTCAATTTATATTAGCAAACACTTTTGAGTCATTCATAGGAGCTTTATATTTAGATCAAGGTTATGATGCTTGTGATGGATTTATTCGTCAACATTTAATAAAGACATTGCCAGAAATTATTAAAAAAGGTCTTTTTAAAGATGCTAAATCTTCTTTTCAAGAGCAAGCCCAGGAAAAAGTAGCAGTTACCCCGTCTTATAAAGTTTTGAAAGAATGGGGGCCAGACCATAATAAGAATTTTGTAGTTGGTGTTTTTCTTAAAGAAAAACTAATTGCTGAAGGCATAGGTTCTTCAAAACAAGAAGCAGAAGAAAAGGCAGCTAAAAAGGCCTTGGAAACAAAGGGATGGTAAGCGCTCCGCTAAATTCAAAATTCAAATTTCAAAAGTCAAAAATACAATTTAAAATTCAAAATTTTTAAGATTAAAATAATTTTACATTTAGCTCTGTCATTTTGCATTTTACATTTTGAATTTTGCATTTGACCGAGTGAAATGAGGGAATGTGTTAGTTATTCGTTTTTTAAGAAAAGGTAAAAAAAATCAACCGTTTTTCAGAATAGTGGTCACTGATAAAAGAAATCCTCCTCAAGGAGGTCGGTTTTTGGAAATTTTAGGTTTTTATAATCCTTTAACAAAAGAAAAAAAAGTAAAAACAGAGCGGGTAAAACATTGGTTGTCAGTCGGCGCAAAACCATCAGACACAGTTTATAATTTGCTAATTTCAGAAGGTGTTATAAAAGCAAAAAAATTGCCTGTTCATTCTAAAGCAAAGAAAAAGAAAAAAGAACCTGCCTCTACTGAAGCTACGAAGGGCAAGGAAGAACCAAAGGTAAAATCAGCCGCTCCCGAAGGGAGCGAGCCTCGCCCAGAAAATTCTGGGCGGGAAGAAAAGCCAGTAGAAAAGAAACCAAAAGAACCTGCCTCCGCTGAAGCTACGGCAGGCAGGGAAAAACCTTAACCCCCACACCATAACGAGCATTGCGCTAAGCGCAAACAAATGAAATTTATGCTCGTTTGGTGTGGGGGTTGACAAATTCTATAAAAGTAATAATATAATGAATATAGTAGCTTTTTCAGATTTGCCGATTCTCAGAAAGAAAGAATCGGAAGCAAAAGGTCGGGCTACTGAATGAAGAAAAATTAAATTAAGATAGTAAAGATTTATGCCAAAAGACAGTGATAAAGAATTTCTTGAGTACATTATTAAGGCATTAGTTGATCACCCTGAGGATGTTAAGGTAGACAGAAAAGTAGATGAAATGGGGGTATTGCTTTCTCTTAAAATTAACTCTGAAGATATGGGTCAGATTATTGGGAAAGCCGGCTCCACTGCGAGGTCTATTCGAAACTTAGTCAGGATTGTTGGTCTTAAAAACCATGCTCGGGTCAATTTGAAGATTGAAGAACCTGAAGGTGGTAGAGCTGCTCCTCGAGAAAGAAAAGAAACCAGTGCTAAAGAAGGACTGGATGACTTAAAACTGTAAACGCGATCTCAAGAATCGTTTACAAACAATAAGAAACCGTGCTATCATACTTGATAGCGCGGTTTTCGTTTATGATGAGATTTGACATTATTACAATTTTTCCAGAGATTTTCGACTCTTATTTTAAAGAGAGTTTGATTTTCCGTGCCCAAAAAAAGAAATTAATCCAGATTAAAGTCCATAATCTAAGAGATTATACTAATAATAGACATCAAGTTGTTGATGATAGGCCTTTTGGCGGCGGTTTTGGAATGGTGATGAAGATAGAACCAATTTTTAAGGCAGTCAAGAGCATTAAGTCAAGAGTCAAGAGTCAAGAGTCAAGAGTCATATTATTTACTCCCAGAGGCAGAAAGTTTAATCAAAAAACAGCTTATCAACTTTCTAAAAATGACCAGCTTATTTTAATTTGCGGCAGATATGAAGGCATTGATGAACGGGTAGCAAAAATTGCTGATATGGAGGTGTCAATAGGTGATTACGATTTAATGGGAGGGGAATTGCCAGCAATGATAGTAATAGAGACGGTTTCCAGATTAATCCCGGGAGTGATTAAATCTCAATTATTGAAAGAAAGGATACCTTCTGTTCGCGGAAGAGCTGGCAGGGGATTTATTGAATATCCCCAATATACCAGGCCAGAAGTATTTAGTCCTAAAAAGGGTGTTTCTTGGAAAGCTCCAAAAATTCTGTTATCCGGTGATCATAAAAAAATTCAAGAGTGGCGAAAAAAACATCAAAAAATCATCTCGTCCTGAACCTGCCAAAGGATTGAAAATTAAAACTTTTTATGGTAGATTATAGATATAAAAGGGTAGGTGGCGGAGTAGTCAAACGCAGCAGTCTGTAAAACTGCCGACTTCGGTCTACGGGGGTGCGAATCCCTCCCTGCCCACAAGCGGTTACTTTCAGCGACCTAAAATCAAAAATCAAATCTCAAAAATCAAAAAAATGACAGAATTGATTTATTATCAAGACCAATATAAAACAGAAATTGAAGCGAAGGTAATAAAGGTTGAAGGAAATAAAATTTTTGCCCGGATAGTTCAGTGGTAGAACATCTTCTTGGTAAGAAGAAGGTCGTGAGTCCAATTCTCACTCCGGGCTCAAAAGGTTTATTTTTAATTTTTGCTTTGTCATTTTGCATTTTTCATTTTGAATTTTACACTTGACTAAGCGAAGCGAGGGAACATGGCAACAAAAAAGAAACCATTTATAAAAATGCAGTGTCAAATCTGCAAAAGAATAAATTATTTCACAAAGAAATCAAAGGGTATGATTGAGGAGAAGTTAGAATTGAAGAAATTCTGCAAGTGGTGCAGGAAGCATACAAAGCATAAAGAGATGAAGAGATGATTTAGAATTTAAAATTAAGACATTAAAAATTATCTAAAAATTACAAAATTAAAAATTAAAAATTTACATAAAGGGGCGTGGTGAAATGGCTATCATAGGAATCTCCAAAATTCTTGTTTCGGGTTCGAATCCTGGCGCCCCTGCCAAAAATATGGCTAAAAAAAATATTATTATCATAGCCGTTGTCCTGATAATCGTTGTTTTATTCGGTTATCAGAAATTTTTTAGGGAAACAGAGTTGCCTTTTACTTTGGCTGAAGTTGTAATGGGAGATATTTTCCAGGAAATTTCTGAAACCGGTGAGATAAAAAAAGGAGAAGAAATCAATCTTAGCTTCAAAAGCACAGGAATAATTGAAAAAATATATGTTAATAAAGGCGATATAGTTGAGAAAGGCGCTTCTTTAGTAAAAATAGATGACAGCCAGCTTCAAATTCAGCTCAAGGAAGCTCAAGCTGGATTAGATTTATATCAGGCAAAGTTAGATAAGCTTTTAGCTGGTTCAAGCCCAGAAGAAATTCAGGTCGCTGAAACCGCTATGGTTAATGCTCAAATTTCTTTAGAAAATGCCAGAAAAAATTTAGAGGATGTAGAAACAAAAGCAAATGAAAATATTAATCAGGCATATGAAGACGCCTTAAATGTTTTAGATGATTCTGAATTAAAAATTTACAATGCCTTGAATACAGCAGATTCAATTCAAAGAACATATTTTACTTCCAATGACCAGGAAAGCATTAAAGTGGTGGAAAACAGAGATAAAATAAAGACAGCTTTAGATACAGTAAAGCCTTATCTTGATGAAGCAAAGCTGGATTCTAAAAATGAAGATATTGATATTGCTCTTTCAGAAATAAAAAAAGCGCTTGAGGATACCTATGATAGTCTAAAGATTATTAGAGAAAGTTGTGAAGAACCGCTTTATCGCGGCACTGTTTCTTCTACTGATAAGTCTTCTTTGGACACTCATCGGGGATATATTAATACTGCTTTAACTAATACAGTGAATTCCCAGCAGACGATTTCTTCTGCCAAAATTACCAACACTACAAACATTAATACTGCTCAGGCAACTGTTTCTTCATCTGAAGGCGCTTTAAAGGCGGCGCAGGATGCTTTAGCTGTATTATTAGCTGAGCCTCGTAAAGAGGACATTATATTATATCAAGCCCAAGTCAACCAGGCAAAAGCCCAAGTCCAGCTTTTAAACGAGCAAATTCAAGAGACAATTTTAAGGAGTCCTGCTGATGTGCAGATTACCAAGATACATAAAAAGGTAAAAGAAATGGTGCAGCCATCATTGCAAGATCCTGTGATTTCTTTGCTGCCGCTTGCCTTATTTGAAATAGAGGTGAATATTTATGAAGAAGATGTAGTAAAAATGGATATTGGCAACCCTGTAGACATTTTTTTAGTTGCTTTTCCTGGCCAGGCCTTTCAAGGGGAGGTAATATCAATTGATCCGGCACAAGAGCTTATTGACGGAGTGGTTTATTATAAGGCAGCTATCAATCCCGGAGAAATTCCAGATCAGGTTAAGCCTGGAATGACTGCTGACTTAATTATTAAAACTGCATTCAGGGAAAACGTATTAATTATTCCTGAAGATGGAATCCAATACAAAGAAGGTAAAAAGGTAGTTAAAGTTTTTAAAGACGGTTCAATAGAAGAAAGAGAAGTTATTATTGGACTTCAAGGCAGTGACTATATGGTTGAGGTTGTATCTGGTTTAGAAGAAGGTGAGAATATAATTTTGCCATAATGGAAAAACCCATCATTAAATTAGAAAATGTTTGGAAGACCTATAAATTAGGCAAAGTTGACCTCAATGCTATTAAGGGGATAGACCTGGAAGTTTTTCCAGGTTCTTTTGTAACTATAATGGGCGCTTCAGGCTCTGGAAAATCTACTCTCTTAAACATTATAGGTTGTTTAGATACTCCAACTAAAGGAAAAGTTTTTTTAAAAAACAAGGATATTTCTATGCTTTCTGAAAATCAGTTGTCCCAACTTAGGGGCAAAACAATTGGTTTTATCTTTCAGGAATTTAATTTGTTGCCTAATCTTAATGCTTTAGAAAATGTGATGCTGCCAATGGTTTTCCAGGGAGTGCCGTTAGAAGAGAGAAAAAAACGAGCAAAGCAGCTTTTAATCTCAATGCATTTAGGAGAAAGAATTTTTCACCAGCCAGCCGAACTTTCCGGAGGCGAACGACAAAGGGTGGCTGCGGCCCGGGCTTTTGCCAATAATCCAGAGCTAGTAATAGCTGATGAGCCTACTGGGAATTTGGATTCAACAACTGGAAAAAAAATAATGGAAGTTTTGACAAATTTCCACAAAGAACGAGGAAAAACCATAATAGTTGTTACCCATGATCCAAATATTGCCAGCTATACTGAAGAAATAATTAATATTAAAGACGGCGAAATAATCGCTAATCATAAGCAAGCAGATAAGGTTTTATGGAACAAACAATAGAGCAAACAAAGGAATATTTTTATATCGCCTTAAGAAACATAAGAACCAGACGTTTAAGAAGTTCATTGACTGTTTTAGGCATTGTTATTGGCGTGTTTTTAATAATTTCCTTACTTTCTTTAAGCGAAGGACTGAAAACAACCATTAACCAGCAATTACAGGCAATGGGCGGGGAAATGGTTATAGTAATGCCCGGCGGCGAGGAAGATATTCTTACCAGCATGATGTTTGGCGGCGCAAAATTAGAAAAACAAGATATTGAGGCAATCAAAAAAGCAAAAGGCGTAGATAAAGTTTTAGGATATTCTTATACCGGAACTATTGCAAGATATAAAGATGAATCAAAACAAATTGCTATGTGTGGTTACGACCCTTGGAAAGAAGGTTTGGATATTTTGAGTATTTTTCAGGGTTGGAGTTTAGCAGAAGGAAGATGGCCCAGCAAGCAAAATCAGATTTTAATCGGTCAATACATAGCTAATGAAATTTTCTCAAAAAAGATAAAAGCAGGCTCAGAAATGGTGATAAAAGGAAAAAAGTTTGAGGTGGCGGGAATATTAAATTCCTTGGGAAGCCGGCAGGATGACAGCATGGTTTATATGGATATGAAGATATATCAAGATTTAACCGGAGAAAAACGCGGTACTGCCGCGTATGCAATAGTTAAACTTGAACAAGGAGCAGACGAAAACGCGGTGAAAACAGAGATTGAAGCCAGCCTTGAAAAAACAAGAAAAAGAAGGGCTGGAACAGATGTTGCTGATTTTAGTGTAATTACTTCAGAAAAGATGGGTGAACTTGTAGGTACTATTTTAGGCATAATTCAGATTGTTATTATTGGATTTGCCAGTATTGCCATTCTCGTGGGCGGCATTGGAATTACAAACAGTATGTTTACTTCAGTTAGAGAGAGAACTAAAGAGATTGGCATTATGAAAGCGATTGGAGCCAAGAATTCAGCAATTCTGTCAATCTTTTTAATTGAAGCAGGAATAGTGGGGATTTTTGGCGGTGTAGGCGGATTATTGCTTGGCAGTATTCTTGCTAAAGCAATTGATTATTATAGTCAGATTAATCCCACCTTTTATTTTACAACAACCATTTCTCCTTGGATGATTATTTTTGCTTTAATTTTTTCTTTTTCTATAGGATGTTTAGCAGGATTTTTTCCGGCTAGGGCAGCTGCTAAACTTAAACCAGTTGAAGCATTAAGAAGATATGAATAATTTAGTAGATTCTTTAATCAAAGAGGGGTGGCTGAAAACGCCGAGAATTATTGAAGCATTTAGGAAAATCAAAAGAAAAGATTTTTTGCCAGAAAACACAAGGCATTTGGCCGAGTTAAACGAGGCATTGCCTATTGGTTTTGGCCAGACAATTTCTCAGCCCCTGGTTGTTGCTTTTATGCTGGAGAAATTAGAGCCAGATGCAGGGGACAGGATTTTAGATATAGGTTCTGGTTCTGGCTGGACAACGGCTCTTTTGGCAGAAATTGTTGGTGAAAAGGGGACTGTTTTTTCTTTTGAAATCATTCCTGAACTTATGGAGTTTGGTAAGAAAAATGTAGAAAAATATAATTTCTTAAAGAAAGGGATTGTAGAATTCTTTTGTGATGACGGTTCTAAGGGATATAGAGAAAAAGCTCCTTATGATAAGATTTTGGTTTCTGCTGCATTATATAAAGAACTTCCTCAAGCTTGGAAAAAACAGCTTGAAGTTCAAGGTAGAATTGTTGTTCCAATTGGCTCTTCAATTTGGCTTTTTGTTAAAAAATCCGAAGATAAATTTGATGAATACGAATATCCCGGCTTTGCTTTCGTCCCTTTAGTTACTAATAATAAATGTTGATGTTTGACATCAACAGCCACATCAACAGCCATCACGCATTAATTTTATGAAAAAATTTGAAAGAGAATCAAAAATTGGAATAAAGAAAGAAGAAGATAGAGAAGAAGGAAAACAAGAGTTGACATGGTTTTTTGATAATCTATAATGAAAATATATAAACTAAAATATTAATTATGTTGATTGATGAAGATATTCAAAAAATCATAGAAGCTGAGAGAGAAGTATTCGCGACAAAAGAAGAATTTGAAGATTTTAGAGAAGAAATGAGAAAAAACTTTTCTGATTTACAGATTTCGGTTGATTCTTACGCTAAAAAAGCAGATAGTTACTTCCAGGAAATGGTTATGTTAAGTCATAAAGTTGAAAGACATGAGAAATGGTTTCAGCAGATTGCAGATAAGATTGGAGTAAAATTAGAATACTAATCTTTTCTGTTATATTTAAATTTACTTTTTACCCGAGATTTTTCTCGGGTTTTATGATAAAATAACTGTGATGAAAAAACTTATTATTTTCCGAGCGAAGCAAGGAAAACAAGGTTCTATGAAACAGGTTCTTATTTTTTTAATATTATTTTTAATAGCGATTTTTTTTATTTGGCAGGGGATTTATACTTCAAAAGATTCTACTTCTCTTGAAGAGAAAGTATTTTCAGTTGAAAGAGGCCAGGGTTTATTTCAAATTGGAGAAAATTTAGAAAAGCAAGATTTAATTAAGAGTAGATTTTTATTTAATTTTTATGTAATTTCCAAGAAAAAACAAGGCAATCTTCAGGCCGGCCAGTATTTATTAAGTTCTTCAATGAATATTCCACAAGTTGCTCAGAAGATGATTTTAGGTGATGTTTATAAGATAAAAATTACTATTCCCGAAGGATTCACCCTAAAACAAATAGAAGAAAGAATAACCTCAAATTTGACGAGAACATTTCTCATCAATATTGAAATTAATGAGTTTAAAGATGAGTATGATTTTCTAAAAGATATGCCAGACAGTGCTTTATTAGAGGGTTTTTTGTTTCCTGATACTTATTATTTTTTTCCAGAAGCAGAGACCGAAGAAATAGTTAAAGTTTTTTTAGATAATTTTGACAGGAAGCTAACTTCGGAATTAAGAGCAGAGATTGAAAAGCAAGGCAAGACCGTTTTTGAAATTATTACTATGGCTTCAATGATTGAGAAAGAAGTAATAACCCTGAAAGATAAAAAAATGGTCTCTGGAATTTTATGGAAGCGTCTGGAAAATAAAATGCCTTTTCAAGTTGATGCTACTATTGCATATCTTACTGGCAAAAAAACAACAAAGGTCAGTACCGAAGACCTTAAAATTGATTCTCCATATAATACCTATAAATATTTAGGTCTGCCTATTGGTCCAATCTGCAATCCTGGACTTGACAGTATTTTAGCTGCGGTTTATCCTGAAGACAGCAATTACTGGTATTATTTATCTACCTCGGAAAAAGAAACAATTTTCAGCAAGACCCTGAAAGAGCATCGTATAAACAAAGCAAAGTATTTACAATAATTATGACCAATAAAATAGCAATGGTTATTGCCCATAGGGATTTTAGAGACGAAGAGTATTTTATTCCTAAACGTATTCTAATGATTAGGAATTTTGAGGTTGTTACAGTGAGCACTTCTAATGAAAAAGCCATTGGAATGCACGGCGGTGAGATCAAGATAGATATGATAATAGATGATTTGAGGCCAGAGGACTTTGATGCTGTTTTATTTATTGGCGGCGCCGGAGTTATAGATAATATAGATAATCCTGAATTTCATAGAGTGGCTAAAGAAACCATTGCCAAAGGCAGAGTTTTAGGAGCAATCTGTGTTGCTCCAATGATTTTGGCCAAAGCCGGTCTCTTAAACGGAAAAAAGGCAACTGTCTGGTCAAGTCCTATGAATAAGAATCCCATAAAAGTTTTGGAAGAAAAGGGAGCAATTTATACAGATGAGACAGTGGTCATAGACGGGAAAATTATTACCGCTAATGGTCCTCTTGCTGCTGACCAATTTGCTCAAACAGTGGCTGAGGTATTGACCCCGCACCTTTAGTGGATTATTTTTATCTCAAATGATGATTATCAGTTAGTCCTCATAAATTTGGTTAATCTTTGTTAAAGATATTATACTTTGCAAATTCATTTTATGAATTCGCTTATCCACTAAAGGTGCGGGGTTGACAAGGAAGAAGTAATTTGTATAATTAAAAATACCGTAGACAATAGGCAAGTAAGACCTATTTAGGTAATTAAGTAATCATTGATTATTTATCATTATGTCTGCGGTAAAACGCAGTTTTTTTATGGCAAAAACAAAAGAGCAAAAACAAAAGATTTTAGAGGAATTAAAAGAAAAAATAGAAAAGCAGAAATCAATGGTTTTTGTGGATTTTTCTGGTTTAGAGGTAAAGGCAATTACTGAATTAAGAAAAAAAATGAGAGAAAAAAATTGCGAATTTAAGGTAGCTAAAAAAACTTTCATAGAAATAGCGCTTAAAGATTCTAAAGAAGATACAGCTAAAAAAGTGAGGGAATTACAAGGAGAAATTGCTATTGGCTTTGGTTATCAAGATGAGATTATGCCTTTTAAAATCTTAGGCGATTTTTCTAAAAAGCAGGAGAATTTGAAATTATTAGCTGGATTAATAGGCGATGAGTTTTTAGAAAAAGACAAGGCAATTACTGTGTCTGAATTACCAACAAGAGAAGAAATTCTAAGCAGAATAGTAGGAAGCATTAAAGCGCCAATTTCTAATTTAGTTTATGCCCTTCAGGGCAACATTAAAGGTCTGATATGTGTTTTGGCTAAAGCCAAAACATAATTTCTAATTTTCAATTTCTAATCAATTTCTAATTATTTAATTTCTAATTTTCAATT